>JAEULQ010000085.1 GCA_016792685.1 Tabrizicola sp.
GACCTCTTCGACGCGCTGCAAAGCCGGCTTGCGACCGTGATCGGCCGCGACTTCACCGAAAACGCCCTCCGCATCGACGCGGAACGCGAGGGCCTGCGCCTGCAGGGCTATGCTGCCCTGCCGACCTATTCCCGTGGCTCCTCGGCCCAGCAGTACCTTTTCGTCAATGGCCGCCCGGTCCTTGACCGGATGCTCTTCGGCGCCCTCCGTGCCGCCTATTTCGACGTCCTCTCCCGCGACCGACACCCGGCGGCGGTACTGAACCTGATCGCCGACCCCCAGCGTGTCGACGTGAACGTCCACCCCGCCAAGGCCGAGGTCCGGTTCCGTGAACCCGATGCCGCGCGCAGCCTGATCATCACCGCGCTGAAATCCGCTCTGACCGAGGCGGGCCACCGGGCCTCCTCCACCGTTGGCGCGGCCACGCTGCAGGCAATGCGTCCGGTCTACCAGATGGACCGCCCAAGCCAACCGGCGCTGTCCCGCGCTTTCGCCTTCCAGGCCCCCGGCTTTGCCGAGGCGCCGATGGCCCCGGCCTTTGCCCCCGCCTTTGCCGAAGTCCAGGCGCCAGCGCAGGACGAGGCCCCCCAGGCGCATCCGCTTGGCGCCGCCCGCGCGCAGCTTCATGAAAACTACATCGTCGCCCAGACCGCGACCGGCATCGTCATCGTCGACCAGCACGCCGCGCACGAACGCCTCGTCTACGAACGCCTGAAACGCCAGATGGCCGAGACCGGCATCCGCGCCCAGGCGCTCCTGATCCCGGAAATCGTCGAGCTTTCCCCCAGCGACGCCACCCGCCTCCTTGACGCCGCGCCTGCGCTGACCCGCATCGGCCTTGCCATCGAACACTTCGGCGGCAGTGCTGTCGCCATCCGCGAAACCCCGGCCGTGCTGGGCCCGGTCAATGGCGAGGCCCTTCTGCGCGACATTCTCGATGAGTTGACCGACGCCGGGGACAGCCAGCTTATTCAAACCAAGATCGACGCGATCCTCTCCCGAATGGCCTGCCATGGCTCGGTCCGCTCCGGCCGCCAAATGCGCCCCGAAGAGATGAACGCCCTTCTGCGCGAGATGGAGGCCACTCCCCTCTCCGGCCAGTGCAACCATGGCCGTCCGACCTATGTGGAGCTCTCTCTCCACGATATCGAACGCCTCTTCGGTCGCCGATGATCACGCTCTTTGGCCAGACCTATCAATGGAACGACCCCGAGATCCTGCTTCTCGGCGGAGTTGCCATCGCACTTCTCGGCCTCCTCCTCCTGATCTTGCGCAGTACCAGCCGGTCGGCCACCGCAGCCGAACCCCTGATGCGGGAAATCGGCTGGCTCTCCTCCCGCATCCAGCAACTGGGTGACGGGCAGGAGCGGCTGGCCGGGGGCTTGCATCATGTCTCGGAGACCCAGGCGGTCAGCCAGACCGCCATGCTCCAGGTCATGGAACAACGCCTGGCCGAAGTGCAGCGCCAGATGACCGAGGCTTTGCACGGCACCTCGACCCGCACGGCGCGGTCCTTGGGCGAATTGCAGACAAGGCTTGAGACGATCGACAAGGCCCAGGCCAATATCGAGAAGCTCTCGGGCAACGTCCTCAGCCTTCAGGATATCCTGTCGAACAAGCAGACCCGCGGTGCTTTCGGAGAAATCCAGCTGCATGACATCGTGCAGAAGGCGCTGCCCAAGGACGCCTACACGATGCAGGCGACCCTCAGTAACGGCAAACGGGCCGACTGCCTGATCCACCTGCCCAATCCCCCCGGCCCCATCGTCATCGATGCCAAGTTTCCACTAGAGGCCTATGAGGCCATCCGCCGTGCGGACACCCCGCGGGGGGCAGCCGAGGCCGCTGCCCAGATGCGCACTGCCGTCCGCGCCCATATCCGGGCGATCGCCGAGAAATACATCCTCGAGGGCGAAACGGCGGATGGTGCGCTGATGTTCCTGCCCTCCGAGGCGGTTTATGGCGAGTTGCATTCCAACTTCCCCGAACTGGTGCGCGAAGGGTTCGCGGTGAAGGTCTGGATCGTCTCGCCTACCACCTGCATGGCGACGCTGAACACGATGCGGGCGGTGCTGAAGGACGCCCGCATGCGCGAACAGGCCGGCGCGATCCGTAAGGAACTCGCGCTCCTCTATGCCGATGTCGACCGTCTGGGCACTCGCGTCGAAAGCCTTGACCGCCACTTCGGTCAGGCCGCGAAGGATATCGAAGACATCAAGGTCTCCTCCGAGAAAGCCGGCAAGCGCGCCCGACGTCTGGACAATTTCGATTTCGAGGAACTGGCCCCGGACACGGCCGTAAAGGTGATCGGTCCCGCTGCCGCCGAGTAAGAGCTTGATCCACCGCACACGCAGCAAAGCGGACGAAGACGCACGAGGGTCGGCAATCCCGTTCGCCGCTGCTACCCTGTATTGACACCACTAGATCCGAAAGAGAGGATCCGCACCCCTCCTGTCAGAATGCCAGGAACCACAAGGTTTTGACCACAAGTGCCAGCCCGGCAGGCATCAGGCGACCGCAATCATGTCCATGTCGAGGCTTTCACTCAGGCGTACGCCCACGGCGAAACGCTCGGTCACGATGTCGGCAATTCGGCTTTCAATGCTGATCTCGGTCCTCAGCTCGGACCTGGCACGCACCAGCGGCATCTGCTTTGGCCAGAGGATGGTCTCGGCCGCCATGGCTGGTCACAATTGCCATTACCGCATCAACAAACGGTCGCTCAGTCGCGGCCAGCAGCTAACCCGCCTTCGTGGGAATAACTTGCCGCGTGGTGCGGCGCAGCAGACTGACGCTCTTTCGAGCCTCCAGCCGCGACACGGTATGGCCTACAGCGGACTAAGTCGTATCCAGCTGGGCCGCAGCGCGAGTGAGGTTTCCCGCCCCACCCCGGCAAGGAAGGTCGTCGACCTGACTTGTCACTGGGTGACCAGTGCGAGTGCCGCTCGGTGAGCGAGAGAGCTGGATGGAGCTTCGAAACTTTGGCTAGGGCAGCCTGACAGTCTCGGAAATCGGCCTCGGCTGCATGAGCCTGACAGGCGTCTATGGAGCAGCCCCGTCAGAAGCCGAGAGCATAGCCCTGCTGCGTTCGGCACACGATCAGGGCGTCACGTTCTTCGACACGGCCGAGGCTTACGGCCCCTGGACCAACGAAGTGCTGGTGGGCAAGGCCCTTGCCTCGATCCGCGACAGTATAGTGATCGCAACCAAGTTCGGCTTCGACATCGACCCCGATACCGGCGCCCGCCGGGGCGGGACCAACAGTCGGCCCGAGCAGATCCGCCGCGTGGACGAGGCAAGCCTGAAGCGGCTTGGCACCGACCGGATCGACCTTTTCTATCAGCACCGCGTCGACCCAGCCGTCCCGATCGAGGACGTGGCGGGCTGCGTCCGCGACCTGATCACCGAGGGCAAGATCGGTCACTTGGGCCTGTCCGAAGCCGCCCCAGCCACGATCCGCCGTGCCCATGCCGTGCAGCCAGTCGCCCCCATGCAAAGCGAGTACCCGCTTTTTCACCGCGCACCCGAGAGCGATCTGCTGCCCATTCTGGGCGAGCTTGGGATTGGCTTCGTGCCCTTCTCTCCTCTTGGCGCGGGCTTCCTGACTGGCACCATCACGCGTGAGACGACGTTCGAGATGGCCCGCATCGACAGCAGAAGCCCGACCGGTTCGCCCCAGGCATCCGGCTTCTTCGCATGCCGGTCCCCGAAACAGCGTTCCGGACACGTTCGGCAGTCTGATTTTCGGGAAGTGGTGGCGAGGGAGGGACTCGAACCCTCGACCTCGCGATTATGAGTCGCGCGCTCTAACCAGCTGAGCTACCTAGCCACTGCGGCGCGAATTAAGGGTGCCGCCGGTCAAGGTCAAGGGTGAATCGGCAACCGCTTGCCGCAAGCCCGTTTCGCCTCCCCGGGGCCGACCCAGTGCGGCCCGTCAATGCGCCACCCTTGGGCGACCAGATGCCGTTGCTGTCACTTTCGCCTCGATGAACATCTGCCGGCCTTCGATCTCCACTTCCCGGACGTCGCGGTCGACGGTGACCCGCAGGTCAACAGCCCCGGCTTCCCGGGCGCGTGCCGAGGCTTCGGTGACCAGCGCCGCTTCCAGCGCTTCAAGCGCGGCCTCGGCTGAAGAAAACACCTGCAAGCCTTCCGTCAAATGCGCCACAAAGCGGCCTTCGGCGGGAGAAGACACCGTGCCCTGCGCCCGCTGGCTCACCTGGCCCGCCACCGCGCCGATCGCATTGGCGACACCGGCATGCTCCGGCAGGATCATCGGGCAGTGCAGCCTCTCACCCACCGCGCCGTAATAGGAGGGCGCCGAGGCGCCAAGGCCGATCACCGGCACGCCCAGTTTAAGGCTGACCTCGACCACGCCGCGATGCTGGCCAAGCCCCGCCTTGGTCAGCGCGTGCCGGGCGAGGGACTCGGGCAGTTCGCCTGCGAAACCCCGGTCTTCGCCGAACGCAGCCTCCAGAAGGCAATCCACCGTTTGCTGCGTCAGCTGGTCGACGACCGCTTGCGCAAAGACGTCGGGCCCGGTGGCAAAGCGTTCGCCCGCGCCAGTCCGTCGCTTGGCGATCAGCCGCAGCGCCTTTTCGGCCGCCACGCCGTCCCAGCTGTCCAGCCGCCCCAGCACATGCGCCGCGTCCGAAGGAGTGACGCCCGAAATCATCACCAGCCCGCGCGCCACAAGGCGTTCCAGTGCCGCAACTTCCAGCCGCGAGGTCAGCGCCGCCGCCATCGTCATCGGTTGGGTGATCCGGTCAAGCACCGCCAGATCGCGGGCATTCAGTCCCCCGCGCTGTCCACCCATCGGCACGACGAAACGGCCGTCCATCTCGCCCACCGCTTCAGATGAGAGCCAGCGGTCGAGTGCGGCATGGACCATCGGGCCATGGTCGACCGCCAGCAGCGAGACCGGGATCAGCCGCCTTGGCCCAAGCCTCAGCCCGCCCTTCAACCCCTCGGTGACAAGATGCACTTCGCTGTCGCCGCCAAGCCCCGTGGTCCGCATCGCCACGGCCTCGACCATCGTCCGGAAGCCACCCACCCGCGCGCCTTCCGGGTCGATCTCGGGCAAGCCGTCGCGCAGCAATGCCACGTCGGTCGTCGTGCCGCCGATATCGCTGACCAAGGCGTCCGAGGCCCCGGTCAGCCAGCGCGCGCCGACGATGCTGGCGGCCGGGCCGGAAAGGATCGTCTCGATCGGTCGCTCACGCACCATGGCCGCCGAAATCAGTGCCCCGTCGCCCCGCACCACCATCAGCGGCGCATTGATCCCGACTACCGCCAGATGCCGCTCGCAGGCTGCGACCAGCCGGTCGATCATCCCAATCAGCCGCGCATTCAGAACGGCTGTCAGCGCCCGCTTCGGGCCGTTCAGGTTGGCCGAAAGCTCATGTGAGCAGGTCACCGGCCGACCGGTACCACGACGGATCAGCTCGCGCGCCGCGATCTCATGCGCGGGGTTCCGCGTGGCAAAGCGTGCAGCGACCGCAAAGCCCGAGACCTCGTCGCCCAGACCACGGATCGCCTGTTCCAGCGCGGCCAGATCCAGCGGGGCAGTCTCGGTTCCCGCATGGCTATGCCCGCCCGGCAGACTGACGACCGGATCGCCCTTCAGAGCCTCCGTCAGCCCACCCCGGGTCAGGTCGCCGGCGTCAAAGCCTATAAAGACCAGCGCCACCCGCGCGCCCTGGCCTTCGACCAGCGCATTGGTGGCAAGCGTCGTCGAAAGCGAGACCAGCGCGACCTCGCCGGCCGAAACCCCCGCCGCCGCAATCGCCGCATCCACGGCCTGACCGATCCCCACGGCCAGATCATGGCGCGAGGTCAGCGCCTTGGCCTTGCCAAGGACCTTGTTCGCGGCCTCATCCAGGATCACCGCATCAGTATAGGTGCCCCCAGTATCGACACCCAGAAAATAGGCCATTTGGTCCCCGCAACCGCCACTCTACCGCCAGCTAGTGCAAGGCCCGGGGTCTGTCATCCCCGGAAACGACATCAGCGCCGTCGCCTGCGCCGATGCGCGGGGGGCAGGTTGAGCATCGTGCGGTATTTCGCGACGGTGCGCCTTGCGATGGGTGCGCCACCTTCAGCCAGAGCCGCCGCCAGGGCCTCGTCCGACAAAGGCGCATCGGGATCCTCATCCGCCACCAGCCGTGCCAGACGGTCGCGGAGCGCCCCTGCGGCAGGTCCTCCCTCGCGCGCGGCCTGGGTGAACAGTGCACGCAGCCACCAGGTTCCGCGTGGAGTGTCGACCGCCGTTCCAGCCACCACCCGACTGACCGTGCTTTCATGCAGGCCCAGCGTTTCGGCGATCTCGGCCATCGTCATCGGCACCAGCGCCCCGGTCCCCGTCTCAAGTGCGGCCGCCTGACGGGCCAGCACTGCTTGGCCCACTGACAGAAGCGTTGCATTCCGCCCCTCGATCATCTTGATCAGCGCCCGGGCTTCGGCCCGACCCTTGGCCCGACCCTCCGCCACCGTGACTGCTGGCAGGGCCGAGCGGTTGAGCGATACCATCCAGCCCGATGCCCCCTTTTCGGCGATCAGGTCCGGCTCGCGCACCGGGGCGGAAAAGGCCTCGAACCCGGCGCCGGGTTTCGGGTCATAGCTGCGAAGCTTGCCGACCGAGGCCCGGACCTCGGCCACCGTGACCCCGGCCTCACGCGCGATGCGTTCCACCTCGCCCTTGGCCAGAAGGTCCAGACGGTCAAGAACCGCCACCATCACCCTGTCCAGCTCCCCGGCTTCCTCGGCCTGCAGCCGCAGGCATTCGGCCAAGTTCCTGGCGAAAAGCCCGGTCGGTTCGGCCCGCTGCTGCAGCCGGTGCAACACGGCCTCGACCGCAGGGACCCCGGTGCCCGTCTGTGCCGCTATGGCCTGAAGCGAGCGACCGAGCCAGCCCGAAGGCTCCAGCGCCTCGGCCAGTGCCATTGCGATCCGCCCTTCCGTCGCATCAAGCCGCAGGGCCTCGATCATCGCCAGAACCTGCGACACCAGGCTGGGCGCAGCGGCCTCTTGTTCAGGGCGTTCACTGTCGCCGCCAAATGCCGATTTCCACCGCGGCAACCATTCCTGGACCTGCGGCCTGGTCAGGATGATCTGCGGGTTCTCGGCCGCCTGTTCCTCAAGGTAGCGGCTTAGTCCCGCTGCATCGGCCCTGAGGATACGGATCGATGTCGCAAGTCCGGTGGTCAGCGCCATTCGCTGCGTCTGTTCGACCGAGATGCGATTGCGGGATTTCATGGTTTGCGTCCTGTCCATGATGGTTCCCATGGACCGATGCATATCGCAAGCCTGACGAGGTCAGAGTCTTGTCGGGTGGTACTGCGGAAATGAAAAACGGCGCCCGCAGGGGCGCCGTTTTCTTGCCTTGGCAGGGTATCAGAACCCCAGGCCGGCATACTTGTTCTTGAACTTCGACACGCGACCGCCCGTATCGAGCAGTTTCGCCTGCTGGCCGGTCCAAGCCGGATGCGCCAGCGGGTCGATGTCGAGCGACATGGTGTCGCCGGCCTTGCCCCAGGTCGAGCGGGTCTCGTAGGTGGTGCCATCCGTCATCTTGACGGTGATGGTGTGATAGTCGGGATGGATATCGGCTTTCACGGGTCCGCTCCTTACTCGGCTTTTTCTTTGTAGTTCGCGACTTCGGCGATCCGGGCAGATTTGCCGCGACGCGCGCGCAGATAGTAGAGCTTGGCGCGACGAACGCGGCCACGGCGGACCACTTCGATCGAATCGATGTTGGTCGAGTAGAGCGGGAAGACGCGTTCCACGCCTTCGCCGAACGAAATCTTGCGAACGGTGAACGACGCCGAGAGCGTCATGCCGCCCTTGCGGCCGATGCAGACGCCTTCATAGGCCTGCACGCGCGAGCGCGAGCCTTCGGTCACCTTGTAGCCGACGCGGATCGTGTCGCCGGCCTTGAAATCCGGGATGGTCTTGCCGAGGGCGGCGATCTGCTCCGCCTCGATCTGCGCGATGAGGTTCATGCGCGGTTTCCTTCTTTGCCTGCGGTATTTCCGCAGAGGTGATGCCGCGCCAGAGCTTTCGGTCTTCGATCGGGTCCCTCTTGCAAAGCGCAAGAAGCCCGCCGCAGGTGGCGCCTGCTGATTTGGCTTGCCGCCCCCTTGCGATGACCCCGCGGAAGAAGGCGGGCAGGCAAAGGGAATCGGGTCCGATAGGCTTACGCCCCGGACCGGGCGCGTATAGGGGGAAGCAGGCTGCGGGTCAAGTGTCGCGCCCCGGGTCAGCGGCCCAGCTTTTCCCACAGGTCGGGGCGCCGGGCGCGGGTGAGGGCTTCTGACTGTGCCCGGCGCCACTTCGCGATTTCGGCATGGTTTCCCGATTGCAGGACAGCCGGAATTTCCTGACCCTCCCACACCGTCGGCCGGGTGTATTGCGGGTGTTCGAGCAGACCTTCCGAGAAGCTTTCCTCCTCAGTCGATGCGGCATTGCCAAGAACGCCCGGCAAGAGCCGGATCGTGGCATCAAGAAGCGCTTGGGCCGCGATCTCGCCCCCGGTCAGCACGAAATCACCAAGCGAGATTTCCAGCACCTGATGGTGATCAAGCACCCGCTGATCCACCCCCTCAAAGCGGCCGCACAGCAGTGTGACGCCGTCACAGGCGGCAAGCTGGCGGGCAGTTGCCTGATCAAAAGGCCGACCGCGCGGCGAAAGATAGATCACCGGCCAGCGGGTTTGATCGACCGGGGTCCCGACCCGCGCATGACGCAGGGCCGCATCGACGACATCGGCCCGCAGCACCATGCCCGCGCCTCCTCCGGCGGGAGTATCGTCCACGTTGCGATGTTTGCCTTCCCCAAAGGTCCGCAGGTCGATGGCCTCAAGCCGCCAAAGGCCGAAGTCGAGGGCCTTTCCAGTCAAGGACAACCCAAGGGTTCCGGGAAATGCGTCGGGAAACAGGGTGATGACCTTCGCCGTCCAGGCGCCTTTCACCACGCGCGGTTCCTCCATCAGGCCGCGCGGCTGCAGGCTGGCCCGGATCGACAGGCGGCCGTGGCTTCGGGAAGGATCTTTCACATCGGACATGGGGCGGGCTTACCCTGAAAGCCTTGGCCGCGAAAGGCCCGGATCAAGTCTGGCCCGCAGCCCGGACTTCGCTACCTTGCGGCATAGCTTCGGCTGCGTTGGCTTCGCTTGCTGCGCCAAGGGCCTTTTCGACTGCCTTGCTCAAGGCGACAAGCCCGTCGCGCAGATCGTCAAGCAGGTGCCGGGGAAGGTCCGAAGGCGAGTCCGGCCCCGAAGCCGCCGCAGCTGCGCTGCGCAGGATTTCCGGCGATGGAAACCCCGAAGCCCGGTTCGGGAAGGCCGCGATCAGGGCAAGCGCGCGGGGCGTGTAGAGCCGCAGGAGATCAGGGTCATTCCCGGCAAAGGCGAAGGACAACGCCATCGCATTCGGAACATGGCCCGGTGCGACAACTTCGGGTTCGCTTGACCACAGCAGAAGCCCGCGGCGCAGGGCCGCATGGCTGCGCGCCGGGCGCTCCAAAGCAGCAGCCAGAGCACTAAGCCTGACCTCCGGGGCGACGACATCAAGGCTTTGCTCAATAGCGGCCGAGATATCGGCATCCTTGGCATTGTCGGGCATGTTCAGCAGCGGGACGATCGCCGCCCCCGCCTCGACCAATGCACGGGGGGCATGGGCCTCGGCAGCCTCATCGTCAAGGAAATAGCCCTGGTCGGCCGCTTCGCGGGAATCCCACAGCACGCGCGAGATCGGAATTGCGACGATGGACAGGGTCAGGGGCACATAGGGGCTGACCATTGGCAGGTAGCCGGCAATCCCACCGAAGCCGCGCCCGATGGCGAACAGAACCGAGACCAGCAGCACTTGGGACAGGACCTGTGTCAGCGCCGCAAGCCAGGCCGGGCCGGTCAGCCACTCATCGGGCGTCGCAGGCCACTGTTCGGGCCGCAGCACCATGAGCCAGACCACGAAGACAGCGACAAATGGCGCGACCATGCCCCATCCGAACCCGCAGAACCCGGCAAGAAGCGGGCCAATATAGAGAAGTGCTGTCGCCCCTCTCAGAAGTCGCATGCGTGTCAGCATGGTTCTCCCTCGTTGCGGTTTCCCCTTTTCGGGGCCCTGCGCGTTATTCGGTCTCCTCGGGAAGGTTGACGATCAATCGTCCACCAGCGAGGTCAACATTAGGCACGATTTCAGTAGTAAAGGGCAACAGAAGGGCCGATTTATGACGGGGTGAGGATATTTCGATAATGTCGCCAGCGCCATGATTATAAACGGCAGTGACCTTTCCAAGCAATGCACCGCCCGTATCGTATGCAGAAAGTCCAATGAGGTCAGCGTGATAGTACTCATCGTCCGGCAAGGACGGTAGGCGATCGCGCGATACGAACAGGCTGGTTCCGCGCAGGGCGTCAGCGGCCTCTTTTGTCGCAATTCCCGCGATCCGGGCGCCCAGTCCACCCGCGACCGGCCGGGTCAGGGTGATATGGTAGGTTTTGCTTCCATCCTCGGAATAAAGAGGACCGTAGGACGCAATGTCGGCCGGTTCCGAGCAGAAGGACTTGAGCCGCACTTCGCCCGTCACGCCAAACGCCCCGGCAATCGCGCCGATACAGATCAGGTCAGGTGCGGTCATGACAGGGCCTTTGGATTGAAAGGCGGCGGCCCGGGAGGGGCCGCCGCGATGGTCAACGATCGATCACTCGGCCGCCGGTTCCGCAGCACGGGCGGCCTTCTTGGCGGCGCGCTCAGCCATGGCTTTGCCCGGGGTGCCGGCCTTGGCGTTGTTGCGGGTGGTCTTCGGGCGGGCGCCAGCGGCTTCGAGGAAGCGGGCGACACGGTCGGTGGGCTGGGCACCCTGGGCGAGCCAGTGGTTCACGCGCTCGAGGTTCATCACGACGCGCTTTTCGTCGTCCTTGGCGAGCAGCGGGTTGTAGGTGCCGAGCTTCTCGATGAAGCGGCCGTCACGCGGCATGCGCGAGTCGGAAGCGACGATCGAGTAGAACGGGCGCTTCTTGGAACCACCGCGCGCAAGACGGATTTTCATAGCCATGGGTTTTCTCCTTTGGATGGCTGGTAACGGGGCAAGCCCCTGTTATTTCTGTAGTTTCTCATGATGCCTGATGACTTCACTTATGATGAAGGTCAGGAATTTCTTGGCAAGGTCGGGGTCGAGATCGGCCTCGGTCGCCAGTTGGTGAAGCCGCGCCATCTGGCGGGCCTCGCGGTCGGGGTCGGAGGGCGGAAGGCCGTGTTCAGCCTTCAGCCGTCCGACGGCCATGGTGTGCTTGAAGCGTTCGGCAAGCGTGTAGACCAGGATCGCGTCCAGCCGGTCGATTGAGGCGCGGTGGTCTTTCAGAAGTTCGGCAGCCTGGGCAGCGGTGTCCATCAGTCCCCCTTATCCGACGTCTTCATTGCGTCTTCTTTCCGTCTTGCTTCCGTCTCCACGCGCGTAGAGACGCCCTTCCGCGCAACACCCGGGTGGACCCAGACCTGAGCGCCATCGAAATCCGCCGCCCGAACCGCCCCAAGCCGCTTGGCCAATCGGATCGAGGGTCGGTTTTCGGGGGCGACATAGCTGACCAGTCGGTCCATCCCCAGCGCCGTGAACGCATAGTCGCGCAGTGCGGCCGCGGCTTCGGTGGCATAGCCCTGACCTTCGGCCATAGGGCGGAAAAGATAACCCAGCTCCGGCTCCTGATCGCCGGGCTCGAACCCAATGAGGACGAAGCCCAGAACCTCGCCGCCCGCTTTCGGTTCGACCACCAATTGGCCATGGCCACGCAAAAGCCAGGTGCCGCACGAGGCGAGGTATTCGACAAAAGCCGCATCCCGGTCGAAGGGACCGCCAAGATGGGGGCCAGCGGGACCACAGAGAATCTCGGCCCAGGCGTCGAAGTCTTCCAGCCTGGGGGCACGCAGACGGAGGCGGGCGGTTTCGATCACCGGCAATTGCGCGGCGAGTGCGGCCGCGAAATCGGCGGCGGGTCCTGGGATCGGGCGCTCATGCGGGGTCATTCCAGCGCCTCCGGGGCCGGGTGGCGGTAGACGTGGTAGTCGCCATCGGGATCGGTTTCGGTCTTCTCGCGCGTCGCGCCGAGACGCAGGGCAAGCGCTTCGGAACGGGTATTTGCCACATCGATGTAGCTGATCGGCGGGCGCGCGTCGAACCGGGCATGATAGTCCGCACGGGCAGCCTGGGCGGCCTCAAAGGCATATCCCTTGCCTTCGTAGGCATCGTAGAGATGCCACGCGAGTTCCGGTTCGTCCCAGCCATCGTGGAAAATCACACCGACACGGCCGATGAAGTCACCCGCCTTGGTGTCGACCGAATAGAAGCCGTAGCCGCGCAGGGCCCAGTGGCCGATGTTGGCCAGAAGCCCGCGCCAAATCCAGCGCCGCTCCAGCGTGCCTCCGACGAAGGCGTTGCGAGGGCTGTCGTTGAAAGCGAGCATGGCGGCAAAGTCGGACTCGCGCGGTTTGCGCAGGATAAGGCGCTCGGTCTGCAGGACCGGGATCGGCAGGGGCATCGCATAGGTCATGACGCCCTCCGCAGATCGTGCCGGATCACCACGTCGGTGGGGTCGATGCCGGGCAGCGTCGGGTCGATCACCCCGCCGAGGCGCAGGCCAAGGGCGATGGAGCGCGTGTTGGCAGGTTCGATGATATTGGTGATGTGGGGCCAGTCGAAGCTGGTCTTCACCCAATCCAGGACCGCGCGGGCAGCTTCCAGCGCAACACCCTTGCCTTCGGCTTCGGGGGTGACGAACCAGCCCAGCTCGGGGGCCGGGTAGCCCTCGCCGTGATAGATGCCAACCTCGCCCAGATAGGCCCCGCTTGTGCGATCCTCGACGCCGAACGGGCCATAACCCTTCAGCGCCCAAAGCGCCACATCGGCGGCCCAGTGCTGCCAGGCGGCAAGGCGATCCTTCGGCCCGCCCTCGTGGACCGAGCGGGCGCTGGCGAAGAAGGCGGCCCAGGCCTCGAAATCGGCCAGGCGCGGCATGCGCAGGCGCAGGCGCGGGGTCAGAAGCTCTGGGGCAAGGGCCGGGATCATCCGCGCCCTCCGTCCACGTTGTAGCGGTAGACGACATCGCCCTCTTCCTGCCCGGGAGTAGCCGGGTCCACCCGTCCACCCAGTCTTTCGCACAGCCGGTGCGAACGATGGTTCCGCCGGTCGGTGTAGCTGATCGCGGTCTGGAACCCGCTGGTGGCGAAAAACCAGTCGCGGGCGGCAGCCGCAGCCTCGTGGGCCAGCCCCTTGCCCTCGTTCTCGGCGTCCCACAGGCTCCAGCCCAGTTCCGGTTCGGGATGGGTGTCGGGGTAGAAGGGGCCGATGCCGCCGATCGGCGGACCGCTGTCGCGCAGGGTAACGGTGAATAGGCTGAAGCCGTGCTTCTGCCACTGGTCCAGCAGGCCCTGCGTCTCAGCCGCCAGCTTGTCCAGTGTCCAGGGCCCACCCATCAGGCGCGAGCGGTCGGATGACCAGAAGCGGAAGCTCGGCTGGATGTCGTCCAAGGTCGGCATGCGCAGGCGCAGGCGCGCGGTCTCAAGGACCGGGCCGCCGTTCGCGTCCTGTGCCAGCCGGTAGGTCATTTCTTCTTCATCAACCCCGAGAGACCCGCAGGCAGGGTGATGCCACGGGGAAGGCCGCCAAGGCCGGGGGGCAGGCCGCCGCCCATGCCACCCATGCCCTGTTGCATGCCCTTGGCGGCCTCGGCCAGCTGCTCGGGCGACATCTTGGACGGGTCGGGCATGCCGCCCTTGCCAAGGAACTGCTTGATCATGTTCTTCATCATGCCGCCCTTGCCCATCTTCTTCATCATGTCCGCCATCTGTTTGTGCTGTTTCAGCAGGCGGTTGAGATCGGCAACGTCGAGGCCCGCACCAGCGGCGATGCGCTTCTTGCGCGAGGCGGCGAGGAGGTCGGGGTTGGCGCGTTCCTTCTTGGTCATCGAGTTGATCAGCGCGATCTGGTGATGCAGCATCTTGTCGTTGATGCCGGCCGCTTCGGCCTGGCCAGCCATCTTTCCCATGCCGGGCATCATGCCCATCAGGCCCTGCATCCCGCCCATCTTCAGCATCTGGTCGAGCTGCATCTTCAGGTCGTTCATGTTGAACAGACCCTTGGCAAAGCGCTTGGCCATGCGTTCGGCCTGTTCGGCCTCGAAGGTCTCTTGCGCCTTTTCGACCAGGGCCACGATGTCGCCCATGCCAAGGATGCGGCCTGCGACGCGTTCGGCCTCGAACGGCTCGATCGCGTCCATCTTTTCGCCAAGGCCCACGAAGCGGATGGGCTTGCCGGTGACGGCCCGCATGGAAAGCGCCGCACCTCCGCGGCCGTCGCCGTCCATCCGGGTGAGGACAACGCCCGAGATCCCGACCTTGCCGTCGAATTCGGTGGCGACGTTGACCGCGTCCTGGCCGGTGAGGCCGTCGACGACGAGAAGGGTTTCGCGCGGCTGGGCGATG
Source organism: Tabrizicola sp. (assembly GCA_016792685.1). Classification (GTDB taxonomy): domain Bacteria; phylum Pseudomonadota; class Alphaproteobacteria; order Rhodobacterales; family Rhodobacteraceae; genus Tabrizicola. The sequence goes on from JAEULQ010000085.1 coordinate 14,475, forward strand.
TCGCGGACGGCCTGAACCTCGTCCATCAGGACTTCGTCGATGTGAAGGCGCCCGGCAGTGTCGAGGAAGAGGACGTCATAACCACCGAGGTTCGCCTGGGTCTTGGCACGCTTGGCGATCTGGGTAGCGGTTTCGCCTTTCACGATGGGAAGCGAGTCAACGCCGATCTGGGCGCCAAGGATCGCCAGCTGCTCCATCGCTGCCGGGCGGTTGGTGTCGAGGGACGCCAGCAGAACCTTCTTGCCGTTCTTTTCCTTCAGGCGCTTCGCCAGCTTGGCGGTCGTGGTGGTTTTCCCGGAACCTTGCAGGCCCACCATCAGGATCGTCGCGGGCGGGTTGTCGATCTTCAGCGCATCAGGGGCGCCTTCGCCGGCCAGCACGCGGATCAGCTCGTCATGAACGATCTTCACGACCATCTGGCCCGGGGTGATCGACTTCGTCACCGCCGCGCCGGTGGCCTTTTCGGTCACCCGCTTGATGAAATCACGGGCGACCGGCAACGAGACGTCGGCCTCCAGAAGCGCCACGCGAACCTCGCGCAGCGCGGTGACGACATCGGCCTCGCTCAGCGCGCCCGCCTTGGTCAGACGGTCGAAGACGCCACCAAGGCGTTCTGACAGGCTCTCGAACATCGCATTACCTCATTCAGCGTTTGCCCCGATATGGGGCGCCCGAAGCCTTGCCGCAAACCGGCCCATGCCGCAAAGCCGAAACGCACCCGTGGGCGCAACCGCGCTGACGGGTGTCGATCCCGGGCAATGCCCAAAGGACCGGAAGCTTCAAGCCTCCGGGGAATTCAACGGGCGGATAAGCCCGCAGAGGTGCTGAGTCAAGGGGGCCGGGCCCTGAGAGCCGACCTCAGCGCACAGGTTCGAGGTCATTGAGGCTCTTGACCTCTGCGCAGCGGCCGATCAGCCCGTCCAGGGTTTCGCGGTCGATGAACGGGAAGTTCGCCGCCAGCTCACGCTCCACCGCCGCTGCATGGCGTTGCCCGCGACGACCCGCACGTTCCCGTTGCAGGGCCGACAGGATGCGATCCTGATTGGCCAGCGTGTCGTTTTCGAAATGCTGTGTCCGGATGTGCGAGGTGAAGCTGGGGTCCGAGACGACCGGCCAGCGCGTCCACACATTGGCGTGCATCATCTGGTAGGGGTTCTTGTGGAAATTGTTGCCGTTCACCGTAGCCAGGCCGATCGCCGTCAGGAAGCGCGGGTTTAGCATTGAGACCCCCGTCGGCGTTTCCGTCCTCTGCGGGAAAAGGAAAATTCCGGAAGGAAAGGTCACATGTGTTGACGGCGGCAACCCGTGGGTCACCTTGCGCAAGCGGGCGATATAGGTCGCCGCCAACGCATCGTCGTCATCCAGCCGGAAATGGACCGAGGATTCCCGAGTGCGAAAACCCGCCGCTTCCGTGATGTACTTCTGAAACGCGTGATCGCTGCGACGGTGTGGAGAGAAATCGACCACCGAACCCGGAAGTCTGGCTGCAATTGCCGTCAACCTCTCCTTGAACCGGTCGGGCATCACGTCCGACGACAGGATCACGGTGCGAAAGTCCTTGTCGGTCTGGGCAATCAGGCTTGGCAGTGTCAGCTGCTCGAACAGGAAGAATCGCCGCGCCATGCGGGTTTCATCGTAAAGCCGCGCCAGAGCCGATCCGTCTTCGGTCGGTTTCAGCCGCGTATCGCTTACCCCGTAGAAGGAGAACCGGATGTGACCAAAGATCGGTCGGTTGTCGAACAATGCAGAACTCCTTCGCCTTTGACCAAAGGAAGGGCAGAGGCGATGGCCAAGTCAAGACGGCTTTGCGGCCACCCTTTCGAACGGGCATGCGGCTCTATTCCTGGCCTGGACTGCCGAACCAGGCGTTGATCGCACCGCCGACGGCACGGGCCGACTTTTCGCTGCCGTAGACCTCAGTCAGCGGCAAGGGCGCGTTGTTGCCCCGTGCAAATGCCACGCGCCAGACCCGGGGTTCGGGGGTACGCTTGCGGTAGCTTCTACGCTCCGCCGCAAGATCGCCGGCCCGCCGCTTGATGACCATGGATTGCAGTGTCGCGCCATGGATGTCGCCAAGGGTAAAGCTTTTGCGTTTCTTGCCGAAAATGCCGCCCTCGACCACTTCGGCCAGGTTTTGCCTGCGGTCCAGCGTGACCCACAGCACTTTCACGAATACGCCGAAGCAGCCGAAAAAGAAGAGCACGCCGATCCCAAAGAGGGCGAAGCCGCCCTTGGCTTGCCCGGCATTGATCAGCGCGGCGGCCCAGGCGAAGAACAGGAGTGTGATCGCTCCCAACAGCAGGAAGGCGCGGAACGGGATCACGCGAAGGGCAAGTCGGTCGGTGCTTTGTTCCAGAATTCTCATGGCATATCCGGGTCATGGCGATGCGGATCAGGATGGGGTGGATGTAACGCTTGCGTCAACTCTTGGCCCCATGCCCTTGCGCGCCACGGGAAAACAAGCTGATGTGCGCCGACGCACAGGATGAGGGCAGCATGGAAAACTGGGACGAAATCCGCACTGCTTTCCAGGTGGCACGGCTTGGCACCGTATCGGGCGCCGCCGAGGTTCTGGGCGTGCATCATGCCACGGTGATCCGCCACATCGACGCGCTGGAAAAGCGGCTGGGCGCCAAGCTCTTTCAGCGCCATGCCCGGGGCTATACGCCGACCGAGTCCGGCCATGACCTTCTGGCGGTGGCACAGACGACGGAAGAGCAGTTCGCCCATCTCGTCAGCCGGATCAAGGGCCAAGGCGAAACGGTATCCGGCGAACTCGTGGTAACCTCGATCGCCGGGATTTCCGACCTTCTGACCCCGGTCATGACCAGTTTCCAGGACAAGTGGCCCGACGTGCGGGTCCGCTTCCTGACCGACATGCGGGTGTTCAGACTGGACTACGGCGAAGCGCATGTGGCGATCCGGGCCGGGGCCGGGCCGGAGGAGCCGGACAATGTCGTCCAGCCGCTGGTTCGGCTCAAGACCGGACTTTACGCCTCGCGGGCTTATGTCGAGCGGTTCGGCAAGCCGGCGTCCGAGGCCGAATTCGACGGCCACCGCTTCGTCTCGACCGACAGCGAGGCGAGCCGGGCGCCGTTCTTCCGCTGGCTGCGGGCGGTCGTGCGACCCGAGCAGATCAGCTATGCCGCAAGCGAACCGGCCGCGCTGGAGCAGGCGGTGCGGCACGGTGCGGGGATCGGTTTCATCGCCGCCTTCCGGGCGGCAGACGCGCCGGATCTGGTAGAGATCCTGCCACCGCGCGAAGAGTGGGAAACGCCCCTTCGACTCGTTACCCATGTCGATCTGCACCGGACGCGGAAGGTGCAGGCGTTTCTTACCCATCTGAAGGACTCGGCCAAGGACTGGAAGCTTTGCCGCTAACCTGGTCCGGCCTGAGCCAGCCTGCGCGCGGGCATTTGGCGATGCTGGCCTTTTCGGCGCTGGTGGCGGGGTCTTTCTCGCTGGGCGTGCTGGCCGCGCCGCATATCGACCCCGGCGCGCTGTCGGTGGTGCGCTTCGTGCTGGCAGGGGTGCTGGTGGGAACGGCAGCACTGGCCACGACGGGTATCCCGCGGACGGCCTTCGCGGCGCCCTGGCGTTATCTGGTGCTGGGCGGGCTGCTGGGATCATATTTCGTGCTGATGTTCGAGGGGCTGAAGACCGCACCCCCGGTCGCGGCAGCGGCGGTCTTCACGCTGACCCCGGTGATGGCAGCAGGCTTCGGCTGGCTTTTCCTGCGCCAGCGCCTGACCGGACGGATGGCCCTGGCCCTGATCATCGGCGGGCTTGGTGCCCTTTGGGTGATCTTTCGCGCCGATCTGCAGGCCTTGCTGGCGATGGAGATTGGTCGCGGGGAAGTGATCTATTTCGTCGGCTGCATCGCACATGCGGCCTATGCCCCGTTGGTCCGCAAGCTGAACCGGGGCGAGCCTGCCGTGGTCTTCACCTTCGGGATGATGCTGGCCGGAACGCTCCTGCTGGCGCTTTACGCCTGGCCGGCTGTCCTGGCGACCGACTGGGCGGCGCTGCCGGGCGTGGTCTGGGTGACGCTGATCTATGTCGCCGTGGCGGCCAGCGCGATGACCTTTGTCCTTCTGCAATACGCAACCCTGCGGCTGCCGGCGGCCAAGGTCATGGCCTATACCTATCTGGTGCCAAGCTGGGTGATCCTGTGGGAAATCCTGCTGCATGGCGCGGTGCCCGCCGGGCTGGTGCTTGCCGGCGTGGCGATGACCATGCTGGCCCTGGGGTTGCTCTTGAAGGAATGAACCTCAGGGGGCCGTTGTTGACCTTGGCAGACGCAGCCGGGGTCTTCCGACGAGGAGACGAGAACCGACGACAAGGAGTCAGGGGCGAAAGGCCGAAAGGCCGTCAGACAGGAAGGCCTCGGCCAGTTCCAGCGTGCCTTGTGTATAGGCCGGACCGCCCAGGCTTTGGGCTGTGTCGCTGTCGGCGCGGGTTGAAAGCCATGCCGTCAAAAGGACACGGCGCAGGAAGATCAGCGCCGGGATCATGGCGCGGTCCTGCGGGTCGAGCGGCGCAATGCGGACATAGCCCTCACACCAGCGGGCGATGAGGTCGGGCAGTCGGGGATCGGTCTCGATGAAGCTGAGCGCGGCGGCAAGGTCGTAGGCCCACCAGCCGAAACCGCAGTCGTCAAAGTCGATGGCGGTCAGGCCATGGTCGTCCACCATCAGGTTCGCCAGCCGCAGGTCGGCGTGGATCAGGCCGAAGACCTCGGGCCCGGTGCCGTAGTCTTGCAGGCGGCGCGCAAGGTGATCGGTCGCCCGGTGCATAAGGTCGGCGCCCTGCGGGTCCAGGCCTTGTGCCTGCCGCCAATGCCCCCAATGGGGCTTCGGCCCGAGGATGGTTTCGACGTCCCAGCGTTTGCGGGTAAAGCCCGAAGGCGGCGTCCATTGGCGGGCGTGAAGATGCAATCGGGCCGTGATCTCGCCCAGCGGCGCGAAGTGGCGCGAAAGCTCGTCGCCGGGCTGAAGTTCCTGGCCGTCGATCGGGGCGAAGGCGACGATGAACCGACCGTCCAGTTCGGTGACCAGGCCCTTTGCCCCTGCGACCGGGCGGACCGCCCGAAGCCCGGGAAGACCCTGCAAGGCGGTGAGCCAGTCGAGTTCGGACGCGATCTCGGCCCCGGTGTGATAACCCTGACGATGCAGGCGCAGGACCAGGGGCCCGGCACGCCAGGTCTCGTTCTCCGAGCGGTTGAGCAGCGTGAGGGGCGTGCCTTCCGGCAACCCGTAAAGGGGCAGCGCCCGAACGATCAGGTCAGACATCGCCCCCCCGGCGGAGGAGGTAAATATCCATGATCCAGCCATGTTCAGCCCGCAACCGGGCACGGGTGGCGAGGATGTGGTCGGAGACCTCGGCGAGGGTGCCGTGGATCAGGGTTTCCTCGGGCATTCCGACATAGGCGCCCCACCAGATGCTCACCCCGGAAGGATCGATGGCGGTGAAGGCCCCGCCCTTGTCCAGCATGACGGCAAGCGTCGTCGCGCCCTGCGGCCAGCCATGGTCGCGCAGCTGGCGTCCGGTGGTGATGGTCACCGGCGCGGCAAGGGTATTGAGCGGGATCGCATGGGCGGCCGTCAGGGCCTGCAGGCTGGTTATGCCGGGGATCACCTTGACGGTCAGGTCGGGCAGTCGGGCTGCAATGCGCAGGGTGCTGTCATAAAGCGAGGGGTCGCCCCAGACCATGAGCGCGACATGCCGGGCGCCGGGCTTGTGCGTGGCGACGGTCTCGGCCCAGACCTGTGCGATGGCGTCGTGCCAGTCGTTCACCGCGCCAAGGTAATCGTCCTGATCGGCGCGGGTCGGTACGTCATATTCTGCAACGGGGACCGGGGCAGTCAGGACCTGCGCCAGGATCTGGCGGCGAAGATCGGCAAGATCGGACTTCGCCTCGCCCTTGCGCGGGATCAGGATCAGATCGGCAGCATTCAGGGCGCGGATCGCCTGACCGGTAACATGATCCGGATTGCCGGTGCCGATGCCAATCAGCCAGAGCGTGGTCATGGGCCGCCCTCGGCGAGCCTGCCGACAAGGATCAGCCCGGGCAGAGGGCTGCGCTCTTCCGCAAGGATCCGGGCAAGCTCGGCAACAGTCGACCGCAACAGGTGCTGGTCGGGGGTGCTGACGCCCTCGGCGAGAAGCGCGGGCGTGTCCGGCGGCAGGCCATGGGCGATCAGCGCTTCGGCCAGCGCCGGAAAGGTGCGCTTGCCCATATAGACCACGGTCGTCGCCCCCGGATCGGCCAGCGCAGGCAGGTTCAGGCCCGGCGGCAGGTTTCCGGTGGTGTCGGCAGCCGTGATGAACTGGACGCGTTGCGCATGGATCCGGCGGGTCAGCGGGATACCGGCCGCCGCGGCGGCAGCCGAGGCGGAGGTGACGCCGGGGATGATCTCGCAGGCAATACCGGCAGCGCGGACTGCGGTCAGCTCTTCCTCGAGCCGTCCGAAGATGCCGCTGTCGCCGGACTTCAGCCGCACGACATGCGCGCCGGTCAGGGCGTAATCCACCAGAAGCCGGCTGACATGGTCCTGTTTCGGCGAGGCACGCCCTGCGCGTTTGCCGACGCCCACCATGTCTGCGCCCGGCCGGGCAAGGGCAAGGATCGGACCGGAGGACAGGTCGTCGAACAGCACCGCATCCGCCGCGGCCAGCGCCTTGACCGCCTTGACCGTCAAGAGGTCCGGATCACCGGGACCAGCTGAGACGAAGGTGACGAAGCCGGTCATGCGGGGCCCCGATTTCTTTGAAGAAATCGGATCGGAGCCTTCAAAGGCTCCGGTCCGGAATTTTCGAAAATTCCGGGGGAAGGGCGAAGATGTCCGGTCATGGCACAGGCGCGATCAGGTGAAAGAAGGTGCCGGTCGATAGCCCGCCTCCGGACTGAAGTCGAGTGCTGCCAGTCTCGGCCACGGCGGCGCCGGTGGCGTCGGTGACCTCGGCCAGCGGCGCGTCGGGCTGGGAAAGGATCGTGGAATAGTGGAACTCATGCCCGCGCAGGCTGCTGCCCTGCGCCTGGCCGGGGATCGCCGTTGCGAGGGTGGCGCAGCGATAGCCGAGGTGCATCTTCCGCTTTTCGAAACTTGTGACGAGGCCAAGCAACCCGGTCATCGGATGCCGCAGACCGTCCTTGTCGATGATCGCCTCACCCATTGCCATGTAGCCGCCGCACTCACCATGGACGGGCCTCGTCTCGGCAAAGGCGCGCAGACCCGCGCGGAAGCGGTCCGCCCGTGCAAGCGTGGCACCGTGCAGCTCTGGATAGCCGCCAGGCAGCCAGCAGGTATCGGCACTGGGGTCCGGGGCTTCATCTGCAAGGGGCGAGAAGGGCAGGATCTCGGCCCCGGCCCGGCGCCAGCCTTCCAGGAGGTGGGGATAAAGAAAGCTGAACGCCTGATCGCGGGCCAGGGCGATGCGCTGGCCGGGCGGAACGATCCGGGGCTTGGGGGCCGGGATCGCAAGCGTAGCCGCAGCGGCAATCAGCGCGTCCAGATCGACGCCCTCACGCACCAGCCGCGCAGCCTCGGCAATGAGCATCTGCAGCGCGGGCTGTTCCTCGGCCTGCACCAACCCCAGATGGCGCTCGGGCATGGCAATGGCCGCGCGCTTGGGCAGGCTTCCCAGAACGGAAAGGCCGGCCTCGTCCATCCCGGCGCGCACCAGAGCCTCGTGCCGGGGACTTGCGATCCGGTTCAGGATCACCCCTGCCACACGGACGCCGGGGCGGAACCGCGACAGCCCCTGCGCCACGGCCGCAGCCGTCTGCGCCTGACCCGAAGCATCAAGGACCAGAACCACCGGCCAGCCCATCAGCACCGCCAGATCCGCAGCCGCGCCATTGCCGGTCGCACCCTTCGCCGCCACCCCGTCGAATAGGCCCATCGAGCCTTCCGCCAGGATCAGGTCGGCGCGCTCTCCCGCACAGGCGAGCCCGGCCAGCATCTCCGGCCCCATGGCCCAGGTATCGAGGTTCAGCGAGGCCCGGCCCGATGCCGCTAGATGGAAGGCCGGGTCGATGTAGTCCGGCCCGTTCTTGAAGGGTTGGACCATGAGGCCCCTCTCGCGCAACGCCGCCAGCAGCCCCAGCATGACCGTGGTCTTGCCGGTGCCTGAGGCCGGAGCCGCGATGATTAGCCCGGGGGTCATCCGCCGGTGCCGGGGAAACGGGGATGGGTGCCCACAGGCCGGTAGCGCCGGTCATAATCCCCTGCGTAAAGACGGCTTTCCTCGAAGCCCTCTTGCGCCAGCGCGGGGCCGACGAGGATCAGGGCCGTACGCTCGACCTCCTCCGGCACGGCCGCTTTCAGGGTGGCCAAGGTCGCCCGGATGAGCCGCTCATCCGGCCAGCTCGCGCGCCACACGACGGCCACAGGACAGTCGGCGCCGTAATGCGGGATCAACTCCTCGGTCAGCTTGTCGATCAGATGGATCGAAAGATGCAGCGCCAGCGTGGCCCCGGTGGCAGCAAAGGCTGGCAAGGTCTCGCGCGCAGGCATCTGCGTCGCCCTGCCTTCGGTGCGGGTCAGCACAACGGACTGCGCCAGGCCAGGCAGCGTAAGCTCCACCCCCAGCGCTGCAGCCGCCGCCGCGAAGGACGGCACGCCGGGTGTCACGTCATAGGGGATGCCAAGCGCGCGCAAACGGCGCAATTGCTCGCCCATCGCGGACCAGACGGAAAGGTCTCCGGAATGGAGCCGCGCGACATCCTCCCCGGCGGCATGCGCCTTGGCGATCTCGTCGATGATCTCGTCCAGGCTGAGTGGAGCGGTGTTCACGATCCGGCACCCGGGCGGGCAATGCGACAGCACGCCTTCGGGTACCAGCGACCCCGCATAAAGACAGACCGGAGAAGCCGCGATCAGATCTCGCCCCCGCAAGGTCAAAAGGTCCGGCGCTCCGGGCCCTGCTCCGATGAAATGAACCGTCACGCCCCCTCTTTGCAGAGGTCGACCCCTGCCCTTTCACATTTGCCCGGATATGCCCGCCGAAGGGCGACGTGGTGGTGCCAGTGGTTCACGCACCACGCCACGGCCCGAGCCGGTTGCGCGCCCTTCGCGCGCAGAGGCGAGACAAAGGCTTGCGCCGCAAGGCGCTCATTCTGAAAGCCGCCCGTCACGGGGCACATCGCTATCATGGTCGACCCTCCGCGATCGCCGCCGTGGCCGTCCCGTCCGCCGACACAGACCTCGGCCCCCGAAGCCGCGCACCCTGTCCCGCCGCAGCCAGCGCTGCCGCTTCCGCGACTGAACCGGTGCCGAACAGGGCCTCCACCCGGTGGGACCGGGTCAGCGTCGGCTGGTCGCGCAGCACCTCAGGGTCCAGCCCAAGTACCGGCAGACCCAGCGCTTGGCCCAAGGGTGCCAGTCCCTCGGCCTTCGCCGCCAGAGTGGCAAGGTGTGTCACACCCTGCGCCCCCCCGGCTTTCACCAGGGCATCCTGCAGGGCGGAAAGCGGTGCATCCGTGCGGAAACCGAACCCCGCGACGATCATCGGATTACACTCCATTGCAAGATCGGCAGGGCCGCGCGCCAGGCCCGCTTGCGACCGACGGCGGCTGGCTCGGAAAGCTCCACTTTCAGAAGCTGACCGCCGTGCCGGGTCGACCAGTCCAGCACAAGCGCCTCGGTTTCCAGCGTCACGGCATTCA
>JAEULQ010000117.1 GCA_016792685.1 Tabrizicola sp.
TCGAAGTTCGGGCCTTCGACGATGGCATCGACCGGGCAGGCTTCCTGGCAGAAGCCGCAGTAGATGCACTTGGTCATGTCGATGTCATAGCGCGTGGTGCGGCGGCTGCCGTCCTCGCGCGGTTCGGCGTCGATGGTGATCGCCTGCGCCGGGCAGACCGCCTCGCACAGCTTGCAGGCAATGCAGCGTTCTTCGCCATTCGGATACCGGCGCAGCGCGTGTTCACCGCGGAACCGGGGCGACAGCGGCCCTTTTTCATGCGGGTAGTTCAGCGTCGATTTCGGGCGGAAGAAGTATTTCATCCCAAGGCCGAAGCCTTTGATGAAATCCATCAGCAGGAAATATTTCGTCGCGCGGGTCCAGTCGATGTTGCTCATTTCATCCTACCCTGCACTCTGTTTCCATAGCCGCAACAATTCGCTCAATGAATTGACGTTTCCGCTCTTCGCTCATCGTGGGCATGGCTATTGTCTCGGCATTGTTACATAAAAAACGCGCGCTCTCGGTCGAGCATGTTTCATCGCCGAGTTCATCGCACGCTTCGAACCGGATCGTATGAAGCGTCGACCAGAAATGCACAGTGTGCGGATAGCGCCGACCGATCTCTGACAAGAGATAATCTGTCTCTGTTCGAACTTCTTCCGGTTTCATTTCTTTCGAGGTCTGCATGAATGAGTCTAGCAGAACGGCACCCCGCACCAGAAGAACGTCGTTCTTGTCGACGAGAACGAAGTCCGAGCCTGCAAGGCACATGCGAGCTTCCGCGTAAGCGCAAGCGAAATCGCCTGCCGCTCCGCATTCCTGCATTTTCGTCTGATCACAGCTGCCTGCCAAGAGCGGCGAAAATGAACCACCCCAGCCGGCTAGGATCATGAGAGACCAGCGGATCCCGCCAACCATCATCAGCCTCCAATCGCCCAGCGGGCCCAGAAGCCGCCGAGCACTTCGAATTTCGCAAGGAACGCCACGATTACGACCCAGGCCAGCGACATCGGCAGGAACACTTTCCAGCCGATCCGCATCAGCTGGTCATAGCGGTAGCGGGGGACGATGGCCTTCACCATGGCGAACATGAAGAAGAAGAGCCACATCTTGGCGACCATCCACCACCAGCCGTCGGCCAGCCCCGGGATCGGCGAGAGCCAGCCGCCGAAGAAGAGAAGGCTGATCAGCGCGCACATCAGGAAGATCGCGATGTATTCGCCGGCCATGAACAGAAGGTAGGGGGTCGAGGAATATTCCACCATGAACCCGGCCACGAGTTCGGATTCCGCTTCCGGCAGGTCGAAGGGGGGGCGGTTCGTCTCGGCCAGGGCGCTGATGAAGAACAGGAACACCATCGGGAAATGCGGCAGCCAGTACCAGTTGAAAAGGCCCCAGTCCCCGTCCTGCGCCGCCACGATCGACGAGAAGTTCATCCCCCCGGTCGAAATGATCACCCCGATGATGATCAGGCCCAGCGACACTTCGTAGGAAATCATCTGCGCGGCCGACCGCAGCGAGCCAAGGAAGGCGTATTTCGAGTTCGAGGCCCAGCCGCCCATGATCACGCCATAGACTTCCAGCGACGAGACGGCGAAGACAAACAGGATCGCCACGTTGATGTTGGCCAAGACCCAGCCGTCATCGAAGGGGATCACCGCCCAGGCCAGGATCGCCAGGACAAAGGAAAGCATCGGCGCCAGGAAGAACACCGGCCGGTCCACGCCCGCCGGGATCACGATCTCCTTGACCACATACTTCAGCGCGTCGGCCACCGATTGCAGCAGGCCCCAGGGGCCGACCACGTTCGGTCCGCGCCGCATCTGCACGGCCGCCCAGATCTTCCGGTCGCCATAGACGAGGAAGAGCAGGCTGATCATCACGAAGCCCACGATCAGAAGGCTCTGTGCCGCGATCAGCACTGCCGTTCCGAACCCCGTGGAAAAGAACCCGTCCATGTCAGTCCCTCATCCTCAATTCGTCGGTATTCCAAGCTCTGCACACTCGGTCGCCACCACTTCGGCGTCGATGGTGCGCAGGCCCTCGGGCAGGCTGGCCGAGATGAGATAGACCGCATCTCCGTACCACGTCTGCCCTTCCTTCTTCACGATGGTCCGCACTTGCCGTGCGAAGCCAAACCCTTGATCCAGCGCATATTGCGCCGCAGCACAGCGGCCATAGGCCTCGACATCCGCCCGGTCCTTCGCGCCCTTCATGGCGACGCTGAAACTGACCAGGTCCTTGTCGAGAAGGATCGTCGAGACCCCCTCGTACACTGCCGTCTGTCCGCGCTCCTCTGGCACCTCTCCGGCGGGCGCGCAAGCCCCCAGCGCCGCTGTCGCGGTGCCAAGGGTGGCCACAAGAGAGAGGCGCTGCGCCATCCGGTTACTCCGCCGCAATCGGGGCAGCCGCCCGGGATTTGGCCATGGCGGAAAGCTCCGCCATCACCGACGACGCCCGGGCAATCGGGTTCGTCAGGTAGAAATCCTTGATCGCATTGCGGAACGTCGCCTTTGCCGGGGCCTTTGCCGGCAGCGGAGCCCAGGCATTTTCCGGCACTTCGTCGATCCGGCCCAGGTGCGGATGCGCCTTTACCAGCGCCGACCGCAGACCCGCCAGCGAATCCCACGGCAGCTGCTGGCCAACCTCGGCCGACAAGGCCCGCAGGATCGCCCAGTTTTCTTTCGCCTCGCCCGGCGCAAAGCCAGCGCGGAACGCAAGCTGCGGGCGGCCTTCGGTGTTGACGAAGAGGCCGTTCTCTTCCGTGTAGGCCGCCCCCGGCAGGATGATGTCTGCCCGGTTCGCACCCCGGTCGCCGTGCGACCCCTGATAGATCACGAAGGGCGCATCCGCCCCGTCGCGGCTGATCTCGACCTCGTCCGCGCCCAGGTTGTAGATGACCTGCGCGCCTTGCGTGGCCATCGCCAGACCGCCCTCGGTCACCGCCCCCACGTCCATCGCGCCGACGCGACCTGCCGCCGTGTGCAGCACCATGAACTTCGCGCCCGCGCCGGTGGCATAGGCCATCGCCTGGCTCAGCACCGCCTCGCCATCGGCCTCGTTGATCGCGCCCTGGCCGATGATGACCAGCGTGTTGTCCTTCTGGGTGACCCGACCCACCAGCTCCACCAGCGCCGCGCGGTCGGTACCCATGTGCTTGTAATCATAGGTCAGATCGACCTTCTCGCCGAAGAGACCCACCATCGCCCCATTGGTCCAGGCCTTGCGGATCCGGGCGTTCAGCACCGGAGCCTCGACCCGCGGGTTGGTCCCGATCAGAAGGATCACCTTGGCGCTGTCGATGTCCTCGATCTTGGCCGTCCCGACATAGCCCGAGCGGTTCCCGACCGGCAGCTTTGCCCCATCCGTGCGGCATTCGACACGACCGCCCAGAGATTCCACCAGCAATTTCAGCGAATAGGCCGCCTCGACCGGGGCCAGATCGCCAACCAGACCGGCAACCTTCTTCCCCTTCATCGCGGCCGCCGCCTTCTCCAGCGCCTCGCCCCAGCTTGCTTTCCGCAGCTTCCCGTTCTCGCGCACATAGGGCGTGTCCAGACGCTGGCGACGCAGACCGTCCCAGACAAAGCGGGTCTTGTCCGAGATCCACTCCTCGTTCACGCCGTCATGGTTGCGCGGCAGGAAGCGCATGACTTCCCGTCCCTTGGTGTCGATCCGGATGTTCGACCCCAGCGCGTCCATCACGTCGATCGACTCGGTCTTGGTCAGCTCCCAGGGCCGCGCGGTGAAGGCATAGGGTTTCGACGTCAGCGCGCCCACCGGGCAAAGGTCGATGATGTTGCCCTGCAGGTTCGAATCCAGCGTCAGGTTCAGATAGCTGGTGATCTCGCTGTCTTCGCCCCGACCGGTCTGGCCCATCTGGGTGATCCCGGCAACCTCGGTCGTGAACCGGACGCAGCGGGTACAGGAAATGCAGCGCGTCATCTTGGTTTCGACCAGCGGCCCAAGGTTCAGGTCCTCCGACGCCCGCTTCGGCTCGCGGTAGCGCGAGAAGTCGACGCCAAAGGCCATGGCCTGATCCTGCAGGTCGCATTCGCCACCCTGGTCGCAGATCGGGCAGTCAAGCGGGTGGTTGATGAGCAGGAACTCCATCACCCCCTCGCGGGCCTTCTTCACCATCGGCGACTTGGTCTTGACGACCGGCGCCTGACCTTCCGGCCCTGGCCGCAGATCGCGCACCTGCATCGCGCAAGAAGCCGCAGGCTTCGGCGGACCGCCCACAACTTCGACGAGGCACATCCGGCAGTTACCTGCGATCGACAGCCGCTCATGGTAGCAGAAACGCGGGATTTCGACCCCGGCCACTTCCGCTGCCTGGATGATGGTCATCGCACCATCGACCTCGACCTCGATCCCGTCGATGTTGATTTTCTTGAGGTTGGTCATCAGCTTGCCTTGCCCTTGTCCTTTGCAGCCCTTGCACCCGCTTCGGCATCGGTCTGCGAACCGACCAAAGACCGAACCGGGCTGTAGGCATTCCCCTTGTCCAGGATGACCATCGAGTCGTGGACGTGAATGCCGACCAGCGCCCCCGCCGTTGCCTGATGCGATGCACCGGCGTCGTGATACCAGTGGTGCATGTCGTCGATCATCTTTCGAACCGTGTTGTAAAAGTTTCCGGGCGCCTGATGCCCACCGCCATACTTTTTCCAATAGGCGGTATGGAGGTCCTCGATGATGTAGATTCCGCCGACCGAAAGCCGGGGAAACAGAGCATCCAGGCTGGCAGAGACATGCTCCATCCGGTGGCTACCGTCGTCCAGGATCACGTCGACGCCGCCCATTTCATCCACCACAGCGTTCAGGAAACTCGCTTCGGCTTGCGACCCGATCCGCACCTGACCGGCCTGGCCATCAAACCGTGCGCAGTCCGGATCGATGTCGATGCCATAGATCACAGCATCCGGACCGAAATAACGCCGCCAGAGTTGCAGGCTTCCGCCCTTATACACCCCGATTTCCAGAAACCGCAGCGGACGCCCGCGCCAAGGCTCCAGGTAGCGTTCATAAAGCGGCAAATAGTGATGCCACTTGTCCACACCTTCGCCTTCGTTTTTCACGAATAGATTCAGAATGTCACCGACTGGACCGTATTTCCGAGTCACATCCGCTGCGATCTGGTCCCGAGCGCCCAATTTAGAGCCGCTGTCTGGCCGGAAGTTCGCAGTCTTGAACACACGCATCGACATTACTCTGCCGCCTCTCGTGCGCAGGCATGGGTTCGCCACGCCTGCGCTTCTTTCAGATATTTCCAGCCGAAGGCATGGTCGCTGTCGCCATGCGTCTCCAGATGCTTCAACCGCTCCAGTGCCTCGTCTAGTGTCGGCCGGTGCCCAGCAGGCACCCACCACATGACGAAATGCATCCGGCCCAGCACCTCGAACCACTCCACCCGCCGCTCATAGAAGCTGCGGTGAAGCGTGTTCCAGACGAAATGTTCCAGCGTCTCGACGCTTTCCCAGACCGTCAGGTTCGAAACGAACTGCGGATCACCGCCGATCTTGGTCTCGGTGTTCCCGGTTCCCGGCTCGCCCGAGCCCTCCATCATCCAGACAAAGCCCGGCATGCGCTTGCCAAGACCGTTCACCCGGTCAAGGGCGGCCATGAACTCGGCCACGCGCGGGTCGTCGGTGGGGGCCAGAAGGCGCCCCACGTTCAACTCGGCCAGTTGCATGCCGGTCGGCTGGATCATTTGGTCGACCTCAACAGGTAACCGATCAGGCTGTCCTTGGCGATTTCCTCTTCGCCGATCTTGCAATAGGCCTCGGGATTGCCCGGCTCGGCCCCTTTGGCCTTGAGCCATTCGGCGGCCTTGGCCTTGAACTTGGCCTTTTCGACATCCGAGGTGACGAATTCGCGGACAACGCTCGCCTCGTAGCCCTGCCCAATGGCGTAATCGCGCAGCGCGTTCAGTTCGCCCAGAGCGCGCAGCTTGCGGGCCTCCATCGTCGGGCAATTGTCAGCGATGGCGTCACCGATGAAACCCTGCAGAAGCTTCTCGCCGATCACCGGTTCTTCGTTGATCGGCACCAGCGCCAGCGCGGGCGTAGCGCTGATGACAAGGGTCAGGGCGATAGTCTTGATAGTGCGAAGCATTTTGGCCTCCTTGGCTGCTCGTGCCGCGGAGATGGGGCCAAAGCCCGTTGATATGCCATGACAAACCCGCGCGATCAGCGGTTTGTGACCTGGGGTGACGGCATTTGTCATGCGCAACCCTCCGGATAGACCCATTCGCCGGTCGCCCGATCGAAACGGTCGTAGACCGAGACCCTGACCTTGCCACCGCAAGCAGCATCCGCCGCTTTCCGGGCCAGGGCGCCTTCCCACATCTGAAACGGCTGGCCGTTGTTGGTGACGCGGACCGGTTTGCGCGACGGCGTGTCGGCCGCCTGATCGATAGGTGCCGAGCAAGCCGAGAGCCCGACAACCGAACCAATCGATAGAGCCCGAACGATGTTCTGCATCAGCATTGGAGTACCATTTGCAATTCTTGAGCCTTGCATCCGCTTGAAAACAGCCAAGCGTCGTCAAGCTCTTGCCCGGCCCCCGTTTCCGCAGACGGGCTATCGAACTGCATGCAGATCACCCCGGTTGTAAGCTGAGCCTGAAAACGGGCTTGCTTCTCGGAAAGTCCTGCCGCCGGCGCTATCCGCAGATTGAAGCGCCCCGACACTGCATCGAAGTCCTCGACCACGACCTGATAGCGAACGCTGCTGACCTTGTTCACGTTCTCGGTCTTCGCAAAATTGATCGACGTTCCATCCTTGCATGTCTGCACAAGCTGATCAGCAATCGCCATATCGCCAGCGAACACGCAGGCCAGATTGACAGCTCCGAAAATGGCTGCATGCAACATCCGCATCACTCCGCCGCGACCGCGCTGATCCGGCCGGTGCGCTTGGCCTTGATCCGGTCCTCGATCTCGTCGCGGAAGGCGCGGATCAGGCCCTGGATCGGCCAGGCGGCCGCATCGCCAAGGGCGCAGATCGTGTGGCCTTCCACCTGCTTGGTCACGGACAGAAGCATGTCGATCTCCTCGACCTCCGCCTCGCCGCGGACCAGCCGGTCCATCACGCGCATCATCCAGCCCGTGCCTTCGCGGCAGGGGGTGCACTGGCCGCAGCTCTCGTGCTTGTAGAATTTTGACAGCCGCCAGATCGCCTTGATCACGTCCGTCGACTGGTCCATCACGATGACCGCAGCCGTCCCAAGGCCCGACCGCTGCTCGCGCAGCCAGTCGAAATCCATGATCGCATCGTCGCATTGCGACTGGGTCAGGAGCGGCACAGAAGAGCCGCCCGGGATCACCGCCTTCAGGTTCTTCCAGCCACCCCGCACCCCGCCGCAGTGCCGGTCCAGCAGTTCCTTCAGCGGGATCGACATCGCCTCTTCGACGACGCAGGGCTGCATCACATGGCCCGAGATGCCGAACAGCTTGGTCCCGGTGTTGTTCGGGCGGCCAAACGAAGCAAACCAGTCCGCCCCCCGGCGCAGGATCGTCGGCACCACGGCAATGGATTCCACGTTGTTCACCGTGGTCGGGCAACCGTACAGACCGGACCCCGCCGGGAAAGGCGGCTTCATCCGGGGCATGCCCTTCTTGCCTTCCAGGCTCTCCAGCAGCGCGGTTTCCTCGCCGCAGATATAGGCCCCCGCCCCGTGGTGGAGGTAAAGGTCGAAATCCCAGCCCGACTTGGCGGCATTCTTGCCCAGAAGGCCTGCGTCATAGCATTCGTCGATCGCGGCCTGCAGCGCCTCACGCTCGCGGATATATTCGCCGCGGATGTAGATGTAGCAGGTGTTCGCCCCCATCGCGAAGGAGGCGATAAGGCAGCCCTCGATCAGCGTATGCGGGTCATGCCGCATGATCTCGCGGTCCTTGCAGGTGCCCGGCTCCGACTCGTCGGCGTTCACGACCAGATAGGACGGCCGACCGTCCGACTGCTTCGGCATGAAGCTCCACTTCAGACCCGTCGGGAAGCCCGCTCCGCCCCGCCCGCGCAGACCCGAGGCCTTGACCTGCTCGACGATCACATCGCGGCCACGCTTGATGATCTCGGCGGTCCCGTTCCAATGCCCGCGCTTCATGGCGCCTTTCAGGCTGCGGTCATGCATCCCGTAGAGGTTGGTGAAAATGCGGTCCTGATCCTTGAGCATCTCGGTCTTCCTAACCCTGGCGTCCGCGCCAGATCTGATACGTCACCACCATGGCCCAGACGAAAGCCGCGATGGCCGCGAGGTCGAAGAGAAACGCAAAGCGCGCTTCCCAGCCCAGTTGTCCGCCCAGCCACTGCACCCCAAGCCAGAGCACCATCGTCACAGCCAGCACAATGCCGACCAGCCGCGACTGGCGGGCGCGATGGGCTTCGGCTGGATCGGGACGCGGCTGCACCATGGGCCTCAGTAGTTGTTGGTCTTGGCGCGTTCCCGGAACGCCTCAAGCCCGTCTGTCACGATGATCTTCGCCTGCGCCACCCAATTGTCGCGGGTGATCCGGCCCTTGAACGTCTTCATCTCGGCATCGACCAGCGCGACATCGGCTTCGGACCAGTTTGCGATCTGGTCGAAGTGATAGAAGCCAAGGCCATTCACCAGCTTCTCCAGCGCGGGGCCAATGCCCTCGATTTCCTTCAGGTCATCCGGCCGCCCGTTGCGCGGGGCTGACAGCCGCTCGGGGCCAGGGGCCTTGGCCTTGGCCGCAGCCTTGGCCGTGCCAGACTTCGTCGCAGAACCAGTTGCGGCCGCCTTCTCGCCTTCTGCCTTTGGCTTTGCACCCGACGCAGCTTTTGCCTTTGGCGCCGGCTTTTCTGCGGCCTTCGCCTTGGCGCTGGCCTTCGGCTTTGCTTCGGCCTTTGGCTTTGGCGCAGCCTTCGCCTTTGCAGGGGCGGTCTTGGCAGTCTTCGCCACGACAGGCTCGGCCGCCACCTTCGGCGCCTCGACCACTGGCGCAGGCGCTGCAACGGGTGCAGCGACGGGCGGCGGTGCAATTAAGGGGGCCGATTCAACTTCGGACAGGGGTGTCACCACTGCCGATGGCACCACGGACGAGGCTGTCGGGCGTGTCGGTACAACGCGAACCGCCGTCACCGCCGCGCCCTCGGCCGGAGTTGCCGCCGGGACGATCTTGCGCACCCGCTGCGACGCGGCCTCTTCCTCATCCATCCGGTTGATCGCCGCAGCAAGGCGGTAAAGGACCAGCACCACCATCAACGCAATGGCAAGGGCGAAGACCGCGCTCGGGAAGAAGTCATAGGCGAGGGCATAGTGCAGGACGGCCAACGTCGAGACCCCGGCCACAACGACCAGAACCCAGCCCCCCGGGCCGATTTCGACATCATTTTCATCGCCTTGCATCTTGACCCTTCCCCATTTACTCGCCCGCTATCCGGGCGTTCACACACCTTCCCGCACGCATCAGGCCTTGGCGGCCGCCTCAGCTTCGGCCACGCTGCCACCGGCTGCCAGAATCTTCGCCTGCGCCACCCATTTGTCGCGGGTCACGCGACCCTTGAAGCCTTCGAGATTCTCGTCGACCCAGGCGATCTCTTCCGCGCTCCATTCGGCGATCTGGTCGAAGTGGAAGAAACCGAGCTTGTGGCACAGCTCCTCAAGCTTCGGACCGACCCCGAGGATCAGCTTCAGGTCATCTGCCTTGCCCTTGCGGGCCGCTTTCAGCGCCTTCGGCTTCTTCGGCTTTCCAGCAGCAGCCGACGCCTTCTCGACCGCCGGTTTTGCAGCGGGTTTTGCTGCAGCCTTGGGCGCCGACTTCACCGGCTTGGCCGACACGCCAAGCCATGGGGTGCTCAGCGGCACCTCGGTTCCGTCGATCCGCTTGACCGTGTCGGCGATATCCACTGCCAGCTGCGCCGAAGCATTGTACTGCTTCCGCCCCGATTCAAATTCCTTGAGGCTCGTTAGCCCCCCGATCGGCTCTGCCGCATAGCGCCCGTTCTGCGGCCCCGGGACCGGAACCTCACCCTTGCGGAACCGCCCGATCAGCTCGCGCAGCTTCTCGCCGGTCAGGTCTTCGTAATAGTCCTTGCCGATCTGGGCCATGGGCGCATTCGCGCAGGCCCCCATGCATTCGACCTCTTCCCAGCTGAACTTGCCATCCGCCGACAACGTGTGCGGCGTCGGCGCGATCAGCTCTTTCGCCACTGCGACCAGGTCCTCGGCACCGCAAATCATGCAGGAGGTCGTCCCGCAGATCTGCACATGCGCGACTGAACCCACCGGCTGCAGCTGGAACATGAAGTAGAAGGTCGCCACTTCCAGCGCGCGGATATAGGCCATCCCCAGCATGTCCGCGACGTACTCGATGGCCGGGCGGCTGAGCCACCCTTCCTGCTCTTGCGCGCGCCACAGAAGCGGGATGATCGCCGAGGCCTGACGGCCCTCGGGATACTTGGAAATCTGACCCTTGGCCCAGTCCAGGTTCGCCGGAGTGAAGGCGAATGAGGCGGGCTGTTCTTTGTGCAGACGGCGGAGCATGGCTTAGAAATATCCCCTGGCGATAGTCAGGATTGCGGCAGTGACGGCGCCCGCGACGGCACCCATGACGAGACGATTGCCAAACCTGGCCCCCAGAACACCGGCAACGCCAGAGGCGGCACCCAGGATCAGGGTCCAGAGATTGATCGTCACGTCCGGCATCAGCGGTCGACCTCGCCGAACACGATGTCCATTGTTCCGATGATGGCCGAAACGTCGGCCAGTTGGTGGCCCTTGCAGATATAGTCCATCGACTGCAGGTGCAGATAGCCCGGCGCGCGGATCTTGGCGCGGTAGGGTTTGTTGGTTCCGTCCGCCACCAGATAGACCCCGAACTCACCCTTGGGCGCTTCGACAGCCGCATAGACCTCACCCGCCGGGACGTGGAACCCTTCGGTGTAAAGCTTGAAGTGGTGGATGAGCGCCTCCATCGAGGTCTTCATCTCCGCCCGTTTCGGCGGGGTGATCTTGCCCCGGGCAAGCACATCGCCCTTCTCGACCCGCAGCTTGGCGATCGCCTGCTTGATGATCGAGGTCGACTCCCGCATCTCGGCCATCCGGCAAAGGTAGCGGTCATAGCAGTCGCCGTTCTTGCCGACCGGAATCTTGAAGTCGAACTCGTCGTAGCACTCATAGGGCTGCGCGCGGCGCAGGTCCCAGGCGAGGCCCGACCCCCGCACCATCACGCCGGAATAGCCCCATTTCTGGATGTCGGCTTCCGTCACCACGCCGATATCGGCGTTGCGCTGCTTGAAGATGCGGTTTTCGGTCAGAAGCCCGTCGATATCGTCCAGCACCTTGGGGAAATGATCCGCCCAGGCGTCGATGTCGTCGATCAGGCTGTCTGTCAGGTCGACATGCACCCCACCCGGCCGGAAATAGGCCGCATGGAGCCGGGCCCCACAGGCCCGCTCATAGAAGACCATTAGCTTCTCGCGCTCCTCGAAGCCCCAAAGCGGCGGCGTCAGCGCGCCCACGTCCATGGCCTGCGTGGTCACGTTCAAGAGGTGGTTCAGGATGCGGCCGATCTCACTGTATAGCACCCGGATCAGGCTGGCACGGCGCGGAACCACGGTCCCGGTCAGCCGCTCGATCGCCAGGCACCAGGCATGCTCCTGGTTCATCGGCGCCACATAGTCGAGCCGGTCGAAGTAGGGCAGGTTCTGCAGATAGGTCCGGCTCTCCATCAGTTTCTCGGTACCGCGATGCAAAAGCCCGATATGCGGGTCACAGCGCTCGACGATCTCGCCGTCCAGCTCCAGCACCAGACGCAACACACCATGCGCCGCAGGATGCTGCGGCCCGAAGTTGATGTTGAAATTCCGGATGCGTTGCTCGCCGGTCTCGAAATCCTTCGAGCCGTCGTCATAGGTATTCACGCGGATATCGCCGTCCATCATTTCGCAGCCTTCTGATCACCCGGCAGGATGTATTCCGCACCCTCCCACGGGGACATGAAATCAAACTGGCGGTATTCCTGCACCAGCTTCACCGGCTCATAGACCACGCGCTTCAGCGCCTCGTCATAGCGGACCTCGGTGTAGCCCGTGGTCGGGAAGTCCTTGCGCAGCGGATAGCCGCGGAACCCGTAATCCGTCAGGATGCGGCGCAGGTCCGGGTGGCCCGAGAACAGGATGCCGAACATGTCGAACACTTCCCGCTCGAACCAGTTGGCCGAAGGGTGCAGATCGACCAGTGACGGCACCATCTCGTCCTCGGCGACCTTGACCTTCACGCGGATGCGGTGGTTCCGGTACATCGACAGGAAGTGATAGACCACATCGAAGCGCTGCGCCCGCTCCGGGTGGTCGACAGCGGTGATATCCACCAGCGACGAGAAGCGGCACGAGGCATCGTCGCGCAGGAATTCGACCAGCGCTTCCAGGTTCGCAAGGTTCGCAACCACGGTCAGCTCGCCAAAGGCGACAGTCGCGGACACGACCGCCTCCGCCTGCTTCAGCTCGATGATCCCGGCCAGTTCCTGCAGGGCTTCCGACATGATTTACCTCACCAGGGTGCCAGTGCGGCGGATCTTCCGCTGCAGCTGCAGGATACCGTATAGAAGCGCCTCGGCCGTGGGCGGGCAGCCCGGCACGTAGATGTCGACCGGGACGATCCGGTCGCAGCCCCGCACCACCGAATAGCTGTAGTGGTAATAGCCCCCGCCATTGGCACAGGAGCCCATCGAGATCACATAACGCGGCTCGGGCATCTGGTCATAAACCTTGCGGAGCGCCGGGGCCATCTTGTTGGTCAAGGTGCCCGCAACGATCATCAGGTCCGACTGCCGGGGCGAGGCGCGCGGCGCGGTCCCGAAGCGTTCAAGGTCATAGCGCGGCATCGAGGTATGCATCATCTCGACCGCGCAGCAGGCCAGACCGAAGGTCATCCAGTGCAAGGAGCCGATCCGCGCCCAGTTGATGATGTCTTCGGTGGACGTGAGGATGAACCCCTTGTCCGACAGTTCCCGGTTCAGCGCCTGGACCGCAACCTCATGGTCGCCGCCTGCCGTGTTGGCACCTGCCATCACTCCCATTCGAGCGCCCCCTTCTTCCATTCATAGGCAAAACCGATCGTCAGCACGGCCAGGAACAGCATCATCGACCAGAAGGCCGCCATCGAGATGTCACCGAAGGCCACGGCCCAGGGGAAGAGGAAGGCCACTTCCAGGTCGAAGATGATGAACAGGATCGACACCAGATAGAAGCGCACATCGAACTTCATCCGCGCATCGTCGAAGGCGTTGAAACCGCATTCATAGGCCGAGACCTTTTCGGGGTCCGGATTGCGGACAGCCAGGACGGCTGCGGCAAGGATCAGGACCAGGCCAAGGCCTACAGCAACGGCCAGAAGGACGAGGATGGGAAGGTACTCTCGGAGAAGCAGGTCCACGAGGGGCTCCTTGGATAGCTGGCGACAGGCGAGCGGGCGGACGTTCCCGCCCGCTTTGTCTCCTCGCCCGTTTACTCTGCACCCATGGCGGGGTCAACCGAAGCCGGGGGAAAATCGGGGCTTTGCCAGAGCAGAAAGCACAGGAAATATAGTATTTTACTCAGGATTGCCCGAAGCCGCTGCCTCCCGCCACCATCCTACCCGCCACAGGCGACAGGACGGGTTCCCCTGACCTTGACCCCCGGGGCGATCCTGCGTCTTCTCGCGCCGAACGACCGGAAAGGATTTCCCATGCGGCTTGCCCTCGCCCTTCTTGCCTCCTGCCTCTCGACACTTCCCCTGGCGGCCCAGACCTGCAGCATCGATCTCGCCGCAGTCGAAGCGCGGATCGCCGAGCTTGAGCCGTCCTATGGGCTTGTCCTGTCCGACATCGGCTGCGACGTGAACACGATCCCCGCCCGCAAGATCATGTGCGAAAGCGCGGAAGACCCGCAGGACGACACGCTTTGGCGGATGGGCCGGCTTGATACGCTGGCCTGGGTCTATGCCATCGAGAATGCGACCGGGCAGCAGGTCAATCAGGAAGACCCGCCGCTCGACGAAACCTTCATCGCTGCCCGCGATGCCTGTACCGATGCGGCCTGTCTCTGCGACGTGCTGATCCAGCACACCAACGACAGCCTCGGCGGCACTTCGCCCTACCAGCAGTAAGACAACCAGCGCCTATCAAGCGGAGCGCTGACGCGCGAAGACCCTTCCTCTCGTCGTCGCGCCAAGGCGCGCCTCCTCGGCGGGGGGCATCCTGCCCCCCGAAGACACGCCGAGCCCACTCTGCGCGCCTTTCGCGCGCAGAGTGGGCGAGAGGAAAGACTTGCGCCTGAAAAGGCGCTCCTTTTCACTGGCGCCGGTCAGGGACCCCGCGTCACCGGGTGATAGGCATAGGCCTCCCCCACGCGGTCGATCCGGCCGATACCGGGGCCGGGCAGGTGCGCGCCTGCAACCAGCCAGCCCGCCTCGACCGCCTGCTCCATCAGCGCCAGCCGTGAGGCACGGGCCCGGGCGAGGTCCTCGTCATATTTCCAGCCGATCTCGGGCCGGGCGAGTTGCAGTGCGTTGTGGACCAGATCGCCCCAGATCAGGAGCCTGCCCTCCACGAGGTAGGCCATATGCCCCGGACTATGTCCCGGCGCATTGATCGCCGTCACCCCGAAGATCGGCCCGTCACCCTGTTCCAGCGGCAAAAGCCGTGCATGCAGCGGTATCATCCGGGGGATCGCGCGGAAGGCCATGATTTCCTCGGTGGCGACGTAGACCCGTTCCGCGTTCGGGAATGCCAGACCGCCATCCCGGTCCGCCAGGCCCGAGACATGGTCGATATGGGTATGGGTCAGCGCAATGGCCGTCACCTCCTGCGGCCCGGTTCCCGCCTCTGCCATCGCGGCACCGATCTGACCCAGCCCCTTGTGCCAGGCATCCCCCGCGCCTGCGTCGATCAGCAGACACCCGCCCGGTCCCCGGACCAGGAAGGCCCTCACCGGCAGCCGCAGCTTCCCGTCCTTGAGGTCAGCCCCCGCCAGTTCCGCCTCGGCCAACGTCGTACCATCCGGCCTCCGAAGGCAGTCCAGTGCCATCACCGTCTCGCCATCCGACAACATGATGACCGACAACGCCCCAAGCTCCACCTCGCAGAAGAGCCGCCCTTCCCGCACGATCCGCATCAGCACCAACTCCCCCGAAGACCACCACCATAGGTCCGCGCGTGTCCCGCCCGGATCATTGCCCTCGCCACGTCCAGCCCGTCCAGCGTCAGCACGATCAGCGCCCGGCCGTACTGATCGGCCCCCTGGTGCGAGATCTCGATCCGATCCGCCCGCTGGATCAGCGTCCGCAGGGCCCAGCTGGCCCGTTCCGCCTTGAAGAATTCGCCCGAACATTTTGGCGCGTATTTCTCCGGCGTGTCATAGCCCAGGATCCGCGCCCGCCCCAGACCCGAGGCCGCGCACATCAGCGTCAACGTATCGCCGTCGACCACGTTCAGGATGCGGCACTCTCCCTGGTCACTTTCGGCCGTCTTGGTCGCCATGTTCACCAGATCGGCAATCGACGGGACCAGGATCAGACCCAGCAGCCCCACTCCCATCACCGCCTTCAGATAGAAGCGCGGGTCGACCAGACGCCGCAAGAGGCGGACCAGCAGACCGGGCGGACGCGCCGGACCGAAAAGCGCCATCCGCTCAATCCGCCGCCGGGGCCGCAACCGGCTCCAGGTCGCGCGCTTCGGCCGCAAGGGCCACTTCCTCGGCAATGATCCTGGCGATCTGGGCCACGTCATCGGGCAGGAAGGTCAGGGGCAGCCGCATGTCGATCAGCCCCGCCAGCACCCGGTCGGTCTGCGGCAGGACCTCGGGCGCGGCATAGCGCCAATGGGCATAGCGGCTGGTGAACCCCTGCGGCTCCACCGCGCCGAACCATTTCAGCTCCACCCCCCGCGCCGCCGCACCCGCCACGAAACGGGCCACCCGGCCAGGCTCCCAGCCCGGCAGCAGGAACTGGAAGCTTGATCCCACATAATCCTCATGCTGCGGCCGCGGGATCAGCTTCACTCCCGCCACTCCGGCCAGCCCCGCCTCCATCCCCTGATAGAGTTCCCGCCAACGCGCCCGGCGGTCGTCCAGCATCCCGATCTGCGGCCGCAGGATCGCCGCGCGCAGATTGTCCATCCGGCTCGAGACATTCGGCACATCGAGCTTCAACCGCTCGAACACCTCCGGCCCCGGCGCCGCCCGGTGCCGCGCATAAAGCATGTAAGAGCCCGACAGCAGCACCGCCCGCGCCGCCAGCTCCTCGTCATCGGTGACCAGAAGCCCGCCCTCGCCCGAGTTCATGTGCTTGTAGGTCTGCGTCGAATAGCAGACAATCGCCCCATGCCGCCCCGACGGCACGCCCTTCCACTTCGCCCCCATCGTATGGGCGCAATCCTCAATCACCCGCAGGCCCAGCCGGTCGCAGACCGCCATCAGCGCCTCCATGTCGCAGACATGGCCCCGCATATGGCTGAGAAGCAGCACCCTCGCCCCGCTCGCCCGGGCCTGCGCCTCCAGATGCGCAAGGTCGATGGTCAGG
>JAEULQ010000132.1 GCA_016792685.1 Tabrizicola sp.
CAGGCTTCGCGAAGATGACCAAGGGCATCGGCTCCTGGGGTTGGCAGACCGTGCCCCAGCGCCACATGAACGGCATGCAGATCCGCTACACCCAGGCCAAGGTGATCGGCGGCGGCTCCTCGATCAACGCCCAACTTTACACCCGGGGCAACGCCCTCGACTACGAAGACTGGCGCCAGATGGGCTGCCCCGGCTGGGGGTACGAGGACGTCCTGCCCTATTTCCGCAAGTCCGAGGTCAACGACACCCACGACAACCGTTACCACGGAAAGGACGGCCCCCTCGGTGTCAGCCAACCCCGCGCGCCGCTTCCGATCTGCGAGGCCTTCTTCGCCGCCGGGGCCCAGATCGGCATCCCCAGAAACCGCGACTTCACCGGAGAGACGCAGGACGGCCTCGGCTATTACCAGCTCACCCAGCGCTGGTACCGCCGCTCATCCACCTCCACGGCCTTCCTGAAACCCGCGCTGAACCGCCCCAACCTGACGGTGAAGACCGGCCAGCAGGTCCTGCGTATCGTCACCGAAAAGGGCAGGGCGATTGGCGTGCAAACGAACGAAGGCACCCACCGCGCCACGACCGAGGTCATCCTCTCCTCCGGCGCCATCGGCTCCCCGCGCCTCCTGCAACTTTCCGGCATCGGCCCGGCGGACGACCTCCAGCGCCTCGGCATCCCCGTCATCCTCGACCGACCGCAGGTGGGGGCGGACCTGCAGGACCACCTCGACCTCTTCGTCATCGCCGAATGCTCCGGCCCCCATACCTACGACCGCTACGCCAAACTCCATTGGTCGGCCCTGGCGGGCCTGCAATATCTGCTGACAAGGAAAGGCCCTGTCGCCTCCTCTCTGTTCGAGACCGGCGGCTTCTGGTACGCCGACCCCTCCGCCCGTAGCCCCGACATCCAGTTCCACCTCGGCCTCGGCTCCGGGATCGAGGCCGGCGTCGCCGCGATGCCCCAGGGCGGCGTCACTCTGAACTCCGCCTTCCTCCGCCCCAGGTCGCGCGGCACTGTCCGCCTCGCCTCCGCCGACCCGAACGCCGCCCCCCTGATCGACCCCAACTATTGGGAAGATCCCTACGACCGCGAGATGTCAATCAAGGGCCTAAAACTCGCGCAAGAGATCATGCGGCAGCCCGCCCTGAAACCTTTCGTCCTGGCCGAACGCCTGCCGGGACCGGGCGTCCGCACCGATCAGGACTACTTCGACTACGCCGTGAAAAACGCGAAAACCGACCACCACCCCGCCGGCACCTGCCGCATGGGAAGCGACGCTGAGGCTGTCGTCGACCCAAGCTTGCGCTTCAACGGGATCGAGGCCCTTCGCATCGTCGACGCCTCGATCATGCCCACGGTCGTCTCATCCAACACCAATGCCGCCACCATCATGATCGCCGAAAAAGCCGCCGACATGATCAAGGGAGCCGCCGCATGATCCGCCACATCGTCCTGATCAAGGCCCGCCCCGAGGTCACCGAAGACCACATCGCGGCCATCTTTGCCGACCTGCACAGCCTGAAGCTTCCCGGCATTCTCGCCATCCATTCCGGCCGCAGCGAAAGCCCGGAAAAGATCGAACGCGGCTATCTCCACGGCTTTACCGTCGACTTCGCCGACTGGAATGCCCTAGCCGCCTACCAGGCCCATCCCGACCACAAACGTGTCGGCAGCGCCCTCGTCAACGCAGCCCAGGGTGGGATCGACGGCATCCTCGTCTTCGACCTTCCCATTGCCGAGTCTGGGCCATGAACCCGGCCCTTCCTTCCAGCTTTCACCCGTTCGCAAGTATCCCACGGGGGTGCGGGGGTGTAAAACCCCCGCCACCCGAGCCGGTTGCGCGCCCTTCGCGCGCAGAGGCGAGACAAAAGACTTGCGCGCCAGCGCTCCATTCAACACCCGCCCCGCAGACCGGAGCCCATCCATGTTGATCCTGCCCACAGAAGATGCCCGCCTGACCCCCTATCGCCAGACCGGCACGCCCCTCATCCCGCGCGCGCCGCGGGTGGCCCTGACCCGAACGGCCTTTGCGGCCGCCCATGTCGTCTCCGACCCGCTGCGCGAGCGGAACCCCTGGGACACCCGTCCCGCCGTCGACTGGGACGCCACGCTGGCCTTTCGCTTGCAGCTCTGGGATCAGGGCCTGCACCTTGCCGAGGCGATGGACACCGCCCAACGCGGCATGGGGGTAGACTGGGCCACCGCGCTTGAGCTGATCCAGCGCACCATGCGCGCGGCCAAGGCTCATCCCATGAAACCCAGGGTCGCCTGCGGGGCCGGAACCGATCACAAACCCCTTGCGGATCTTGCCACCGCCGCCGCCATACGTGCTGCCTACACCGAACAGGCCGAGGCGATCGAGGCAGCCGGTGGCCAACTCATCCTCATGGCCTCCCGCGCCTTCCCCGCAATCAGTGCCGGCGAGGACACCTACCGTGCTGTCTACCGTCACCTGATCGATGGTGCGGTCCAGCCGGTCATCCTCCACTGGCTCGGCGACATGTTTGACCCGGCCCTGAAGGGCTACTGGGGGTCGACCGACGTGGCCAGGGCCTCCGACTTCGTCCTAAGCCTCATCGCGGAAAACCCCGCAAAGGTGGACGGCATCAAGATCTCGCTTCTCGACCAGGCCCATGAAGAGGCCTTCCGCGCCCGCCTTCCTGCAGGCGTCCGCCTCTATACCGGCGACGATTTCAACTATGCCCCGCTGATCGAGGGGGACGGCACCCACTTCTCCCATGCGCTTCTTGGCATCTTTGCGGCCATCGCCCCGGCAGCCTCGCAGGCGCTGGAGGCCCTCGCCGATGGCCAGAGGGACACCTATCATCAGCTTTTTGCCCCCACCGTCCCCCTCAGCCGCGAGATTTTTCGGGCGCCGACCCGCTTCTACAAGGCCGGGATTGCCTTCCTCGCCTGGCTGAATGGGCACCAGTCGCATTTCATCATGCCCGCGGGCTTCCAGTCGTCGCGCGACATCACCCATTACGCCCAGGTGTTCCGCCTTGCCGACGTCGCGGGCTTGCTTTCCCGCCCTGATCTGGCAGAAGCGCGCATGAGGACACTGCTCGGCCTGCACGGGATCGACCAAAGCTGACCATGGACAAGAGGCCGACGATCATCGACGTGGCAACGCTGGCCGGCGTATCGAAATCGACCGTCAGCCTGGTTCTGCAGAACAGTGCGCTGGTCAAGCAGGAAACGCGTGAGGACGTCCGCCGCGCCATGGCCGAGCTTGGCTATGTCTACAACCGGGCTGCGGCCAACCTGCGTTCGGCCAACGCCGGGCTGATCGGGCTGGTGATCAACGACCTCAGGAACCCGTTCTTCACCGAGTTCGCGACCTCCCTGCAAATGGCCCTCTCGGCGCGCGGCTATGCGACCGTTCTGGCCAACACTGACGAAGATCCCGCCCTTCAGGCTCAGGTGGTCGGGGCAATGCTGGAACACGGCGTTTCGGCCCTGATCGTCTCGCCCGCCTATGGCGAGGAAGCCCGGACTTTTGACGCCATCGCCCGGGCGAACGTACCCGCGCTGCAGGTCTTGCGCCAGGTGGTCGAAAGTCACCGCTTTCCCTTTGCCGCGCCGGACTATCCGACCGGCAGCCGACTTGCGACCGAGCATCTTCTGGAGCAGGGCGCAAAGCACATCGCCTTTGTCGGCGGGCTGGAAGGCCGCGCGGTCACCCGGTTGCGCATGTCGGGCTACACCGACACTCTGGCCGCCCGTGGCCTGCGTCCGCTTCACCTTCCCGGCCGCCCCGGTCGCGCCTTCGGGCGCGAGGCCGCACATCGTTTGGCCGTGGATCATCCGGAAATCGACGCCGTCCTCTGTTTCAACGATCTGACCGCGCTTGGCCTTCTGACCGGCTGCGCCGAGCGTGGGCGTGCGGTGGGCCCCGTGCTCAAGGTCGTCGGCTTTGACGATATCGAGGATTGCGCCCAGGCCTTCCCCGCGCTGTCCTCGGTGCGCTGCGACATTGCCGGATTCGGGCGCGCGATGGCGGAAACGGTGCTGAACTGGCTGGAAAACGACCAGCGCCCGCCGCCGGAAACCATTACGCCCGTCACACTGGTCCCCCGCGCATCGAGCCTTGGATGATCCCCGATCCCACTGCCTTTCTCCGCCAGCTTTTCGACCGTGCTGTCGAAGTTGCCGATCCAATGCGTTCGCTTGCAGGCTTCCTGCCCGACCGGCCGAAGGGTCGTGTTCTGGTGATCGGTGCCGGAAAAGCCTCCGCCCGGATGGCTGAAGCCGTCGAGGCCGCCTGGGGCCCCTGCGAAGGCCTCGTCATCACGCGCTACGGATATGGTCGTCCCTGCGAGGGGATCGAGATCGTCGAGGCCGCCCATCCGGTCCCCGATGCAGCCGGGGTTGCGGCGACCCGGCGCATGCTTGCGCTGTTGAACGGGCTCGGTGCCGATGACTTTGTGCTCGCGCTCATTTCGGGCGGGGCCTCGGCGCTTCTCTGCGCTCCGGCCGAGGGCATGACACTGGCCGAAAAGCAGGCCGTCAATGCGGAACTTCTGGCAAGCGGTGCGCCGATTTCGGCGATGAACACGGTCCGCAAACACCTGAGCCGCGTGAAGGGTGGGCAGCTCGCCGCAGCGGCCTATCCGGCCCGGATGCTTGCGCTGATGATTTCGGACGTGCCGGGCGACGATCCTGCCTTCATCGGCTCCGGCCCGACTGTGGGCGATGCGACCAGCCCGGACGATGCCCGAGCGATCCTCTCCCGCTGGCAGATCCCGCTTCCGCAGGCGGCAAAGGCCGCGCTGGACCGCTCAGGGGTGGTCGCGCCGCAGGATCCGCGCCTGTCGCGGACGGAAAACGTGATCTACGCTGCCCCGGCCCAGTCTCTTGCCGCCGCTGCTGACCGCGCGGCGCCATTTGCCGAGGTGCGCCAGCTCGGGGACCGCCTTGAAGGCGAAGCCCGTGAGGTCGCCCTGGATCAGGCCGCCATGGCCATTGCGATCGCAGACGGGCTGCGAAGCGGAGACCGGCCGGTGCTACTGCTCTCGGGGGGGGAACTGACGGTCACCCGAAGGGGTGACGGGGTAGGGGGGCCGAATGCCGAATTCTGCCTGGCCCTGGCGCTGGCCCTTCAGGGCCATCCCCGGATCCATGCCCTGGCCTGCGACACGGACGGGGTGGATGGTGCGGCCGAGGTTGCGGGGGCGCTGATCGGCCCAGACACGCTGACACGCGCATCGGGCGCGGCGACAGCGCTTTCGCGCAACGACGCGCATGGCTATTTCGCCCGGGCCGAGGCGCAAGTTGTCACCGGGCCAACCCTGACAAACGTCAATGATTTCCGGGCGATCCTGATCCTGCCACCGGCTTGAGGCAGGGCAGGGCCACGCCGTCGCGCCAGTCCGCCCTTCGCCTTAAGCGCGCATCGGGGCTGCCTTGGCCAGACGGTCGAAATCCATGAGTCCGCGGATCAGCCCGGGCATCTCGGCGAGCGGGACCATCGTTGCCCCGTCCGACGGGGCGCGATCAGGGGCCTCATGCGTTTCAAGGAAGACGCCGGCAATGCCCAGGCTGACGGCCGCCCGGGCAAGAACGGGGGCAAAGGCACGCTGGCCGCCCGAACTTGATCCGTTGCCTCCGGGTTCCTGCACGGCATGGGTTGCATCCATGATCACCGGCCAGCCGGTCCGGGCCATGATCGGAAGGGATCGCATGTCGCTGACCAGGGTGTTGTAGCCGAAACTGCTGCCGCGTTCGGTCAGAAGGATGCGCTGGTTCCCGGTGCTTTCCACCTTCCGGGCCACTTGTTCCATGTCCCATGGGGCCAGGAACTGGCCCTTCTTGATGTTGACGGCAGCCCCGGTTTCGCCCGCTGCCAGAAGAAGATCGGTCTGCCGGCACAGAAAGGCCGGAATCTGGATCACGTCCGCCACCTCCGCCGCCTCGCGCGCCTGACCGGGATCATGCACGTCCGTAAGGGTTGATATCCCCATCGCCTTTACCCCCGCCAGCATGCCGAGCCCGGCTTCAAGCCCCGGTCCCCGCATCGAGGCATGAGACGTGCGGTTAGCCTTGTCGAAACTCGCCTTGAACAGGAATTGCGCGCCCGCAGCCTGGCAGGCCTCGGCCAGAAACCCCGCGATCATCTGGGCGTGGTCGTTACTTTCCAGTTGGCAGGGCCCGGCAATGACCAGAAGCGGCAGGTCATTGCCGACGGTCATCCCGCCGATGGCAATCTGCTTCATGCTGTCCTCAGGCTGACACCTGCTCGCGCAGGATCGAGGCGGTCATCGAGATCATGAGGTAGATTCCAAGCATGATCAACATCGTGACCAACGTGTTTTCGAAGGCCCGCGGATAGGTTGGTTCATCCGGTGGGACAGGGCTGACCGACAGGGACAGATACCTCACCTGGCGATTGGCCTCGACCCGCGACGTTTCCATCGACTGCAGGGCCTGCGCCAGCAGAAGCTGCCGGGTCTGCAGGTCAGCCTGCGCCACCAGAAGCTCGCCCTGGATCTCGGCCAGGCTGACCTCGGAATCCGACCCCACGGTCATCCGCTTGCGCAATTCGGCCACTTCGGCCTCCATCACGGCAATGCGACGCTTCAGCGGTTCCATCCGGGCCTGGTTCGGTTCCGGGTTTGCTTCCATCTCGGCCAGCGAAAGCCGTTCCTGGGTAAGCTGCGTTTCAAGGCTGCTGATCTGGCTGGTCAGCAGGCCGATCTCTGTCTCCGAGGACAGGATCTTGAACTTCTCCTGCAGCTCGATGAGACGGCGCTGCGACTCGGACAGCGAGGCTTGCGCCTTTTCATAACCTTCCTGCGCGTCCCGCATCTGGTCAGCTCGCAACCGCTGGGTCAGGTGATCGACCTGCTCTTCGGCATAGGAGATCAGCTGCCTTGACCATTCCGCCGCCACGGCAGGATCGGCCGCGACGACATCCATCCGGACCAGACCTTCCGTCGTGTCGTACGAAATCTTGACGAATTTCTTGTACTTCTTGTAGGCGGCTTCCAGCGTGGCATCCGGCGCAAGCCGCTGGAATGCGTCGATCTCCGGACTCTGGAAATGCTCGCTAAAGCCGATATCGGCTTCAAGTCGCGCCATGGCTTCACGGGACTGAAGATATCCCTGAACGGCAATGGAATCCTGCGACGTGGCGAAACCCGTGCCCGAGAAAAGGCCACCCATCGTTCCGCCGGACGAGGCCGGGCCCGCCTGCTGAATGACGAACTCCGAGCGGGTCGAATACATCGGTGTCGCCATCATGTAGAAATACCAGCCCGCCACGAACGTGGGGGCGAGCACAAAGGCAAAAAGCCGTGCGCCCAGAAGCGCCAGCCTGCGCCGCCTCCGCCGCGCGATGTCCTGCTGCATCCGCTGAATTTCGGCCGCTTGGTTCACCTCGGCGCGCTTTTCCACGCTCGGCGGATTGATCGGCTTTGACCGCTGCGGCAGATGCACACTGTCGCCGGGCAGCCGGGCTATGGCCGTGGAGTCGGGTTTCGCCTCGGGCGCAGGGGTCTGCGCTGCGGCTTCCTGCTTGGGCGGCATGTCCGTCTTGGCCTCCGTCGGCTGTTCTACGTCTTGCGGTGCTCCGACGACCCCAAGAAGCGAGGACCGCGAGAACGGGTCGATGCCGGCTTCGCGAAGCTGCCGGACGGCGTCGAAGTCCGACGCGAACTCGATGTTGTGGCGCTGTGCGATCAGCCGTGCGCGCCGCATCTGACGGCCGGTCAGGCCCTCGGCCGCAATGGCTGCGTTGGCGGCAGCGATCGCCTCGTCCCTTGCACTGGATCCGGCTGGGGCATCCTGAACCGGTGATGGGCTGCTTTCGGCCGTCTGGGGTTCCGGCGGGGGCGCGGTTTCGGCAGGCCGGAAGTCCATCGCGCCAAAGCCGTCTTCGTGATTGTCAAAGAGCGCGGCACCCTCTTCGACGGCAGGTGCTGCCAGAGGGCGCTCGACGCGGCGGATATGATAGCGGACAGCCTTAGGTTTCGAAATCATACAGACGCTTCGCTTCTTCGAGTGTCTCGAACTGGTAAAGTTTTCCGTTTTTCAGCACAGCCGCCGACCGGCAGAACTTCTGCAGGGTCTGCGGCGAATGCGAGACGATGATCACAGTGGCGTTCTTGAGCCGTTCCTTCAGCAGGTTGCCAGCCTTCCGGTTGAACTCGGCGTCCGACGACGAGGGCATGCCCTCGTCGATCAGGTAGATGTCGAACTCGATGGACAAGAGCAGTGAGAATGAAAACCGCGCCCGCATCCCGGAGGAATAGGTGTTCAGCGGCATCTCGAAGTATTCACCCAGCCCGCAGACCCAGCGACAGAAGCTTTCGACATAGTCCGGGTCAAGACCGTAAAGCTTCGCGATATAGCGGCAGTTTTCCTTCGCGGTGTGCTTGGGGTTCACGCCCCCCATGAACCCAAGCGGAAAGGACACGCGCGAGGTCTTGCGGATCGTGCCCTCATCCGGTTTTTCAAGTCCCGCCATCATGTTGATGATCGTGGTCTTTCCGGCGCCGTTCTCGGCCAGGATGCCAAGCGAATTGCCCAGGTCCACACGAAAGCTCGCCCGGTCAAGAATGACCTTGCGCCGCGTGCCGGTCCAGAAGGACTTTGAAACCTCGTGGAACTCGATCATCTCAACCTCGGCACCCCGTTCGGGGCATCCCGGTCCCTGCCTACGGTCATATCGTTAACATCCGGTTTGTGGCCTTTAAAGGGCCGGAGCCTGGCATGCGCGACTTGAGGGCGGATTTCACGCAGAATTGCCCGGCGCCCGAGGGCGATGAAGCACCAGCGCGATCGGACCGGCAAGCAGGCTCAGCGCCAGGCCCAGCCGCGCCGCCTCCTCCATCGCTCCGCCGGGAAGCGAGGTCTCGAGGCTCAGAACGGGCACGGTGAACCCCATGGCCACGATCACGGCGATCCGGATGATGTCGCGCAACGTGATCCCCGGCGGCAACCGCAGACCCAGGATCGCCGCCAGCCCAAGCCCAAGGACAAGCATGCCGAAGGGCCGGCCCAACCACAGGGCGGCCAGTGTCGTGACGGTCGTCGGGGCAAAGGCCGAAATTTCAACCCCGCCACGGGTCAGGCCGAACAGGAACAGCACACCGGTCAGGGGCCAGATCAGCGCATGGCTCAGCCGGTTCAGCGGGTCGTGCAGCAGTTCCTCCACCTCGGCAAATAGGCCGAAACTGCGCTCGGCATGGGCGATGGCCGGGATCACCGGCAAAAGGCCAAGCACGGGCGGCAGGCCCGACGCTGCCACCCCGATCCAGGACAGAACCCCGGCGATGACATAGGGCAAGAGGTGCTGGCCAAGCCTTTTCTGGCGTTCCGGGGCCCCCGGCGGCGGGCGACGGCCGAACATTGCCCAGGTCGTGACGGATGCCACCAACGGCAGGATCAGCCACAAAAGGCGGAGCGACACGTCCGGGTGGGTCAGACCCATCAGAAGAAGCGCCAGGATATCGGTCGCAATGGCCAGCAACAACAGCAGGTGCAACGCCGGATGACCGGGGCCAAAGACCTGGCGGCCGACCAGAAAGCACAGGACGACATCGGTTCCAAGCGGCACTTGCCAGCCCGTGGCAAGGCCCGCTTCCTCGGCCGTCTCGATCAGGCTTCCAACCACGATCCAGGTCAGCGCCGCGCCAAGAAGCCCGCCAAAGGTCAGACCGGCCGGCAAAAGCGCCTGCCGTCCCTTCAACGCCCCACGCTCAAGGGTCATGGCTTCCCACAACTCCTTGCCGATGAAGAACAGGAAAAGGGTCATCAGACCATTGGCGATGATCGACATCGGGGTCAGGCTGATCGGCAGGGTCGCCACCCAGCTTGGCAGGTCAAGATCTGCGATCCGCCACTCGATGCTGTCATAATAGGTCGCAGGCGAAAGGTTCACCCAGAGCGTGGCCAGCGCGGCGCCACCCAGCAGCGCACGGGCAAATCGGGGAACGAAAGAAGAGACGCGGTACATCCAGGCATCCGGTCGGGGCTTTGGGTCATTTGACCCGGATTCGCGCCTGCCGCAATGGGGCGCGCGCCGGATCGGGCCGTCTTGCGCGTAGCCCGCGGCGCGGGCAGGCTGGCGCGATGGCTCTGACTTCGGAAATCCGGGCTTGCAGGCTTTGCGCCGACCGCTTTGCGGCCACAGCGACCGGGCATGTTCCCCGGCCGGTGGTCTGGTTTCGGCCAGGGGCGCGATTGCTGGTCGCAGGACAGGCACCGGGCCTGAGGGTCCATGAAAGCGGCAGGCCCTTTACCGACCGCTCGGGCGATCGTCTGCGCGACTGGACCGGGCTGTCAGAGGCCGAGTTCTATGACCTTTCGCGCGTGGCCGTGGTCCCGATGGCCTTCTGCTTTCCGGGCTATGATACCAAAGGCGCCGATCTGCCGCCGCCGCCGATCTGTGCCAGAACCTGGCGGGACCGCGTCCTGCGCGAACTCGGCGAGGTCCGGCTGACGCTTCTGGTCGGAGGTGCCGCGATCCGCTGGCACCTTGGCCCGGGTCCGGTCACGGCTTCCGTGGCCAACTGGCGCGGACCGGCCTCACGCGGCGTCTTTCCCTTGCCGCATCCATCGTGGCGGAATACGGGGTGGTTGAAACGGAACCCGTGGTTCGAAGCAGAGTTGCTGCCCGAATTGCGCCTGCGGGTGCGGAGACTGATGGATGTCTGACCTGGTGACACAGCTTGATGCGGCTCACGCGGCGGTTTCGGCCGACCCCGAAAACGAAGCGCTGCGGCTGCGCTTTTTCGAGCGGCTGGCAGATGGGGAACTTGTCGTCCTTCTGGAGCGTGAGGCGGTGGGCGAGAACCTGGAACCCAAGGTCTTTGACCTGGACGACGGGCCGGTGGTTCTGGTCTTCGACCGAGAAGAACGCTTGGCCGCCTTTACCGGCGGGATCGCGCCCTATGCGGCGCTGCCGGGTCGGGTGATTGCGGGTTTGCTGAAAGGGCAGGGGATCGGGCTAGGCGTGAACCTCGGTGTCGCTCCTTCGGCAATGCTTTTGCCGCCAGAGGCCATGGATTGGCTGGCCGAGACCCTGTCCGGCGACCCCGAGGAAGTCGAGGCCCTGCCGCAGTCGTTCCTTACGCCGGCCGTGCCCGAGGCAGTGATCGCCGCGCTGGACGCGAAACTCGCCCGGGCCGGGGGGCTGGCTCTGGCGGCTTTGCTGGCCGGGGTGGTCTATGCGGACGGGCGGAGCGGGCATCTTCTGGCGCTCCTCGACGCAGCCGAGGGGGCAGAGGGCGCGCTCGCCCGAGCGATGAACGAGGCACTGGTCTTTTCCGGTGTCGAGGCGGGCGAACTTGATGTCGTGTTCCTGGCCTCGACCTCCGCTGCCGCCCAGGCGATGGCACAGGTTGGCCTACGGTTCGATCTGCCCGCTCCGGAGGTGCAGGATCTGACGCCCGCAGCACCGGGAATGGACCCGTCACGCCCGCCAAAGCTGCGGTAAGGGACCTTGGCGCCTGAGCGGACGCCAAGCCGGGCGTCCCGCCTCCGGTCGTTTGGTCCGACCGGTTCGGCCCTTGCCTCAGTCGGCGATATTTGGGCGAAGTTGAAGGGTTTAGGCATGGGGTATTTTGATACCGTTCTCGCAAGTACATGATTTTAAGCAATTAAATCTTGGTTCAATCGCTTGACGATGCGGGGTGCTTCGGCGATAAGCCCGCATCCGAGATTTGCGGGGGCAGTGTGCCCCCTTATTCGTTGGGAACCACGATGAAAACCTTCACCGCTACTCCGGCGGACATCGAGAAGAAGTGGATCCTGATCGACGCCGAGGGCGTCGTTCTGGGCCGCCTCGCCACGATCGTCGCCAACATCCTGCGCGGC
>JAEULQ010000006.1 GCA_016792685.1 Tabrizicola sp.
CAGGGGCGAGCTGGAGGATGAGGCGGAACCGTCATCATTGCTTGCGATCTGCTTGTAGATCGACCCGGAGAAGACAAATCCCGGCGCCAGGTCATAGGTCGCCGACAGCCGCAAGCCGATATCACCTTTGACAGGCTCAGAGATGTTAACCGTCGGCCGCAGGCTCCAGCGGAAGCGCGGGTAAAGATCCTCATCCCCGATCGCATATTCGGGAACAGGGCCAGCATCCGTGACCATCACACGATCACGCAGCAGCGAGGAGTTGTCTGCTGTGTATTCCAGTGCTTCAAGGTCGCTGCGGCGGATCGTGATCTTGGAAGCCCCGATCCCGTTCACGACCGGAACGATCTCGAAGACCTCGACCGAAGCCGGCATCACATGGCTAAGCGCCCGCGCGGTACGACCGATCGCCTGCGATCCGGCATCGATCCGGCCGTTGCGGATCCGCACTTGCACCGTGGTCGCGGTGTAGGCCAGATTCTCGACGGAGATCCCGTCCTTCGCCAGCCGCTTTGCCAGGTTCTTGCGCAGAAGCGGTCCGGCGTCCGGCTGGGTGACCCAGCCGCCGTCATAGGCCTCCGGGTCGGCCGCGCGCGCCGGCCGCGCCTTGACTGGCGCAGGTGCTGCCCCCATCACCCCGCCTGCGGCGCGGCTTTTCGGGTCCAGCAGGACATGGAAGACCAGCCCCACTTCGCTGCCGTAAAGCGAATAGACGCCGAATCTGGTGTTCGGGCCCTTCTGGTATTCAAGACCGAAGTTGAACGGGCTGTCGCGCTCGATCAGACCCCGGGTATCATCTTCAAGCTCATAGGCATCCGAAGAATACTCGGCCTTGAAGGTCCAGGTATCCGTCAGCTTGACCTCGACACCGGCAAAGGGCGCTGCCTCGCCGCGGAACCA
This sequence comes from Tabrizicola sp., assembly GCA_016792685.1. Lineage (GTDB taxonomy): Bacteria > Pseudomonadota > Alphaproteobacteria > Rhodobacterales > Rhodobacteraceae > Tabrizicola. The sequence goes on from JAEULQ010000006.1 coordinate 901, forward strand.
CTGGTCGGAATTCGGCGTACCGGTAGGGCTGACGGGGGGGCGGCTGCCAAAAAGCTCGCCGATGCCACCATAGCTGCCGAGACGGCCCCATCCTAGCCCAGCAGTAACCTTGACGCGATCCCCCAGCGTCTTCGTCGCCGCGACATACTCGGATGCAAAGAGGCCCTTGCCGGTGAAGTCCTGCAAGCCAATGGTCAGCGCGGGCAGATACTTGCTTTCCTTCAGGACCTGGTACCGGATATCGAGGCTTCGGTCGGCTTCCTTGGCATCGCCGGGAATGATGTTGTCCCAGTCACGCCAGGTCTGGAAACGGAATGATGCCGAGAGCCGTTCGGAAAACTGGAAGCTGAAGGTCGAGCGCGAAATCGGCCCGATCATCGCAGTGCTGAAGGAAAAGGTTGCGTCGTCCTGCGCTTCGCCCGAGGGCATGTCGATCAGGCCTGTTGCGCCATTCAGGTTCAGCGATTTGGTCATCTCCGCCAAAGCGGGAGCGCTGCCAAGCGCGGTGCTGATGGCAAGCGAGGCAAGCAGGCAACGAGGCAAGTTCTGCATGATGACCGGACCCTGAATTCGTACTCAGTCTATGCGAAGATAACGGGAAGAGGGCAAGGCCTATTGGCGCTGAACTGTTTCGAACCGCAATATCTATGCCTTTTTGCCTCGGTCCACACCCCATTCGGGCTAAGCCTAGAAACTGTCAGGGATTTTCTTCTTCCAGTTTGATCCGCAGCTCGCGCAGGACCGAAAGAAGCCCACGCATGCGATCGCTGCCGAGTGACTGCACAACCTCGGCAATCAACGGAACCACGCTGGCCACGGCAGAATCACGTGCCGCACGCCCGCTGGGACTGATTGCCACGAACTTTTGCCGGGCATCTTCCCAGTCGGGGCGAATGTGGACGTGACCAGCCCATTCCAGCTTGGCGAGCGTGTTGGTCATCGCGCCGCGGGTGACGTGAAACGACTTGGCCAGTTGGGCTGGGGTCCGTTCGTCGTTGATCCGGGCCAGATGGTTCAGGACCGAGAAATGCGACAGCTCCATCCCCTTGGGCAGCACCTTGGAGATCCGGTTTCGCGCCAGCTGGTCGGCCATGAACAACTCGCCAAACAGCGCCACGGCAAGGTCGTCTGCCTTCTCAGCGCTCATGGCCCCTCGAAGCTCCGGTCATGCCGCAGCGATGGTACGCGACCACGGGCCTCATCGACCCGGGCAAGATCCAGGTCAACGATTGTCACACCGGGCTCGGTGCCACCATCGGCCAAAACTTCCCCCCAGGGTGCGACGGCCAGGGAATGGCCATGCGTCCTGCGGCCCTTGCCCGCCGTTTCCGGATGAAATCCGGTCTGGGCTGGGGCCAGAACGAAACAACCGGTCTCGATCGCCCGTGCCCGCAGCAGCACCTCCCAGTGCGCGGCGCCGGTGATGTGGTTGAAGGCGGCGGGCACAGTCAGAACCTGCGCCCCAGCCTGCGCCAGACGCCGATAAAGCGCCGGAAAGCGAAGGTCGTAACAGACGGTCATCCCGATCCTGGCGAAAGGCGTTTCCGCCAGAACGGCCCTCGATCCCGGCCGATAGCCCTCGCTTTCCCGATAGACCTCGGATGGCGAGACGTTCACGTCGAACATGTGGATCTTGTCGTAGCGCGCGACGATCTGGCCCTCGGGCCCGATCAGGAAGCTTCGGTTGGCAAAGCGCCCGTCGGTGTCCGTCGTCAAAAGGCCCAGCGATCCGATCAAGAGCCAGATTCCCGCCGTGCTGGCTTCCTTCCGCAAGGCGGAAAGGGTCTGGTCTGCGTCCTCGTTGCGAAAGACGCTGCGTTGATGGCTGCGGCTTGAAGACAGGCCGTTGGTCAGTTCAGGCGTCAGGACAAACCGCGCACCTTTCGAGACCGCCTGGCGGACGAGCCCAAGTGTCACCGGCAGATTTGCCACCGGATCGTCGGAAACCGTCAGCTGAACCAGCCCGACCCGCATCAGTGGGCCAGAAGCGGATCAAGTTTTCCTGCATAGTCCAGATCATGCAGGTCGTCGCACCCGCCGACATGGACGCCGCCGATGAAGATCTGCGGCACGGTCCGGCGTCCACCGGCCCTTTCGGTCATCGCCGCGCGCAGGGCAGGATCGCGGCTGACGTCGATTTCGGAAAAGGCCACGCCCTTCTTCTGCAGAAGGCGTTTGGCGGCATGGCAATAGGGACAGACCGGCGTGGTGTAGATTTCGACTGGGCGCATGGCGGGAACCTCGTTCGCGCCGAGACTATAGGCGTTCAGTCGTCTTTCGCAACGCGCGCCAGACAGAGAACCGACACCGATCTTGCCCCGCCCGCAAAAAGCGCATCGGTCGTGGCCGCGAAAGTGGCACCCGAGGTCATGACATCGTCGACAAGCAGGATGTCCCGGTCCAGAACCCGTGCTTCACGCGTCCTTGGCACGGCGAAGGCACCGGCCAGGTTAGCGTAACGCGTATCCCGCGTCTTGCCGTCCTGACTGCCGGTCGAGCGCTTGCGAATCAGCGCGTCCGGGCAGTGTTCAAGGCCGGCGCCCTTGGCGATGGCCCGTGACAACAGCGCTGCCTGATTGAACCTGCGCCGAAATAGCCGCGCCCAGTGCAGCGGCACAGGTACGACCAACATGTTCGGCCGCAGGATCGGTGCGGCCACCTTTCGCATCCACAACGCGGCTGGCCTTGCAAGGTCCATCCGGTCACCATGCTTCAGCGCCAGAACCAGCCGCCGCCCGTTTTCGTGGTAAAGGAGCGCCGCGCGTCCCCGATCCCATGGCCGCGCAATTGCAAGGCAGTCGTCGCAAAGTACCCGCTCGGACGGATCGCTTCCGGGAAGCGGAATGCCGCACTGGTCACAGACCAGCCCCGAGATGAAAGGTGTCTCGCGCCAGCAGGCGGAACAAAGACCGAAGTCCGACTGCACCGGGGCCGAGCACGAAATGCACTGAGGTGGGTAAAGAAGCTGCAGCGCGCCTTGCAATCCCATCGCACACTCCTAATGTCCCGCCGATGATCCAGCCCCCGCCCCTGACTGACCGCGAGGCCCTGGCACGGCACCGGGCCCGTTCCCGGCAACTGCCAGGCCACGACGATGCGATGTTTCTCCATCGCCTCGCCCTAGCCGATATTCAGGAAAGACTGATCGAGGTTAACAGAACCTTTACAGCGCCCGCGATCATCACCGCTTTTCCCGAAATCTGGCAGGATCTTTGCCGCGAACCCGTCATGGTCCCCGATGCCGAGGATCTCGCCCTTGAGGTCGGGACTCATGATCTTGTCGTCCACGCGATGGGGTTGCATTGGTCGAACGACCCGGTCGGCCAGTTGGCCCAATGCCGACGGGCCCTGCGCCCCGACGGGCTTCTGATCGCTGTGCTCCCCGGTGGACGCACTCTGCACGAGCTGCGATCCTGCCTTGCCGAGGCCGAGGCTCGCGTTACTGAGGGCCTGTCGCCGCGTGTCGTGCCGATGGGCGAAATCCGCGACCTTGGCGCTGTGATGCAGCGGGCGGGGCTTGCCTTGCCGGTGGCCGACAGCCTGGTCCAGACAGTCGAGTACAGGTCCTTCGCGACGCTTCTGTCGGACTTGCGGGCCGCGGGTGAAACCAATGCGCTTGCCAGCCGACTGCGCCGCTTTACCGGCAGGCGGGTCCTGGCGGAGGCGGCGAGCCTGTATTCTGAAAGCTTTGCGTCCCCGGAAGGTCGATTGCGGGCGACGGTCGAGCTTGTCTTCCTCACTGGTTGGGCGCCGCACGAAAGCCAGCAGCAGCCGCTTCGGCCAGGTTCGGCCAAGCAGCGGCTTGCCGACGCACTGGGAGTGCCCGAGGCCCCATTGCCCAAAGGCAGTTGACCCTGCCAGCGCATCCCTTATCTCCCCTCCTGAACCAATGGGAAGAACCGACATGCTGGACGCCCGGACCGGATCACTGCCCGCAGCAGACGACACACCCGGCCAAGGCCGCCTTGCGCATGCCCCTGCCGATCATCCTCCGGTCCGCAAAGCCCGGATCGGGATTCTGCTGGCAAACCTCGGCACACCCGACGCCTATGACTACTGGTCAATGCGGCGCTACCTGAACGAGTTTCTCTCGGACAAGCGAGTGGTCGACTACCCCAGCTGGAAGTGGCAGCCGCTTCTGCAACTGATCATCCTGACCAAGCGGCCGTTCACTTCGGGAGCCAACTACAAGCAGATCTGGAACGAAGAGCAGAACGAAAGCCCGCTACTGACGATCACCAAGGCCCAGACCGCCGCCATTGCTGCGAACCTGGCCGAGAGGTACCGATCCGATGTGATGGTCGATTTCTGCATGCGCTACGGCAATCCCTCGACCGAAGCCAAGGTCAGAGCCATGGTTGCGGCGGGTTGCGAGAAGATCCTGTTCTTCCCGCTCTACCCTCATTACGCGGGGGCGACCTCGGCCACGGCGAACGACCAGTTCTTCCGGGCCCTGATGAAGGAAAAACGTCAGCCGGCCGTCCGGACCGTGCCAGAATACTTCGACCACCCGCTCTACATCGACGCGCTGGCCCGCTCGGTCGAGACGGCCTATGCGGGTTTGGATCACAGGCCGGATGTGCTGATCGCCAGCTACCATGGCATGCCGCAACGGTACCTGCGTGAGGGCGACCCCTATCACTGTCAGTGTGCGAAGACGACGCGGCTTCTGCGTGAGCGGCTTGGGTGGGAGAAGGGTACGATCGAGACGACCTTCCAGTCGGTCTTCGGACGTGAGGAATGGCTGCGCCCCTACACAGTCCAGCATGTGGCGGAGCTTGCGAAGCAGGGCAAGAAACGGATTGCGGTGATGGCCCCCGCCTTCTCGGCCGACTGCATCGAGACCTTGGAGGAGATCAACGGCGAGATCCGCGAGGCCTTCCTGCATGCCGGGGGCGAGGTCTTCACCTATATCCCCTGCCTGAACGCCGAGCCGGCCCATGTTTCGGCCCTGGTCGCCGTGATCGAAGAGAATCTGTCGGGCTGGTTGCCGCGCCCGGCGTGATCACCATCCACCGTGGACAGATTCTGACCACAAGCAATATCAATGGCTTGCGGGCACGCGTTTACGGTCTGTAAGGACTTGCGGTGCAAGGGCGCCTGCAAGGAAAAGACCGCAAGACCTGCCTGGTCTTGCGGTCCGGTACAGTTTCGTGGCCCGACAAGGGCCAGGACCGATCAGATCAGCCGAACCTGGGTGCCGACCTTGGCGAATTCGAACAGCTCTTCGATGTGTTCGTTGTAAAGACCGATGCAGCCGTTCGACGACCGGCGTCCGATCTTGCGCGTGTCATGCGTGCCGTGGATGCGGTAATAGGTCCAGCCCAGATACAACGCCCGGGAACCAAGCGGGTTGTCGGCGGCTCCGCCCTCGACGACATCGGGCCATTCCGGGTGCCGCTCTTTCATCGCCGCTGTCGGGCGCCAGGTCGGGTTCACGACCTTCTGCACCACCGAGGTGACACCGCGGCGGGTCAGGTCTTCCGAGATCGGAACCGAAGTCGGATAGAGCCGGTAGATCGACTGGTCTTCCGACCAGTAATGCAACGCACGCGAAGTCGTGTCGGCGAGGATCGCCCCGTTGCGCGTGTTGTCGAAGTAATCCTGCCATTGCAGGATCCGGAAGCTCGAAACGTTGTTGCGCACCGAACCGGAAGCCGGCTGGGTGAATTCGGTGGTGCCTTCCTGCGCCAGGGCCGGTAGCGCCACAAGGCCTGCTGCCCCAACAACGCCACCAAGCACTGCGCGACGGTTGATCGGACCGTTCGCCATGGCTGAAACTCCTGATAGACTGCCTCGGCGCCGCTATACCCAGTTTGCGCAGAAGTCGCAAATCAAACGCTCGTCAGCTTTCGCCGATTGGCAGAAGCCTGTTTGAACCTTACGCGCGCTTCCGCTAAGGAGGGGCCGAACGGCCGCAGGAAGCGGCTTGGAAACTGGTGGACCGAATGAACAGACGCACCTTCCTGATGCAGACCGTGGGGCTGATCGCCCTTGCCGGCTGCGCCACGACCAGCGAACCGACCCTGGGTGCCGACGGCAAACCGCTTCCGCGCGTTTACCGGATCAACCCGGCGGACGAGCGTGCAATTTCGTTCCGGCTGCTCGACTCGGTCAACACGCTCCGCGCGGCCAAGTCGCTGCCGCAGCTGACCTTCGATGCCAGCCTGAACGCTGCCGCCGCGACGCATTCGCGGGACATGTCGGTGCAGAACCGGCCCTGGCATTTCGGTTCCGACGGGTCGTCGCCCTTGGTCCGCGCGCAGCGCAGTGGCTATACCGGGCGGCTTCTGGGCGAGCTGATTTCGGAAACCTATGAGACCGAGCTTGAAACGCTGTCGTCGTGGATGGCCCAGCCCGACACCCGTGCCGTGATCATGGAACCGCTGGCCACCAGACTTGGCTTCGCCTGGTTCCAGGAACCCGGGGGCAAGCTTTGGTGGACCCTGATGACCGGCGCCTGACGCCGTTATCGTCTGAAAGAAAGAAGGGGCCTTCGGGCCCCTTTGTCATGGCAGGAGGTAGATCGGGGTTCCAGGGTTGACCATGGAATAGATCACTTCCATTTCGCGATCGGTCACCGAGACGCAACCCCATGTCCAGTCGCGCTGGCTGATCCGGGAATTTGGCCCGCCGTGAATGAAGATGTCGCCGCCAGGCTCCTTGCCGGCGGCCTCGGCAAAGGCGACATCGGCTTCGTTCGGATACGAAATCCGCAGCGAAAGATGATAGTTCGAGTTCGGGTTCTTGTGGCTGATGTAGTAGAGGCCCTCGGGCGTCTTGCCGTCGCCTTCGAACTGCTTGTGGCCCGTCGGCTCGAATCCCAGAGCGATGTCATAGGACTTCAGGACTTTGTCGTTGTGAAAGAGGTACATCTTGCGGTCCGCCTTGTGGACCTGCACCTGCGTCACCTCTGGCCCGTAGTATTTGCGGAACTTCGACCCGCAGCCTGAAAGCCCCAGCACTGCAACCAGGATTGCCAAAACTCCAAGTAGACGCATGCCCGTTTCCGCCTGTATTTTTTTCAAGAGTAACAGGAAATTGGCCAGCTTGCCTAGTATGGCCGCATGGTGGTCGCTTCACGGCTGCGTCATGCCGGGCGGCTGAAACGGGCCACAAGCTCGACATGGGTTGACCAGCGGAACTGATCGACCACCTGTACCCAGTCAAGGGCATAGCCGGCCGCAACCAGTTTCCGGGCGTCCCGGGCAAAGGTGACCGGGTTGCAGGAAACCGCCGCGATGATCGGGATCTGCGACTTTGCCAGCCCGTCTGTCTGCGCTTCCGCGCCGGCACGCGGCGGGTCGATGACGGCGCCGGTAAAACCTTTCAGCTCATCGGGTTCGAGCGGACGGCGGAAGAGGTCACGCGCCTCGGCCGAAATGCGGTGCAGGTTCGGGGTGTTGCGGGCGGCAAGCTCCAGCGCGGCGATCATCGCCTTGTCGCCTTCGACGGCATGAACCTCCATCGCGGTGGCCAGGGGCAAAGAGAAGGTGCCGACACCTGAGAAGAGATCAACGATCCGCTTCTGCTGCCCAAGGGCCTCACGGACGGCGGCAAGCAAGGCTGCCTCGCCTTCCGCGGTCGCCTGCAGAAAGGCCCCGGCAGGCGGGATCACCGTGGCAGTCCCCATGGCCTGGGCCGGGCGGTCGCGAAGGGCGACGGTCTCGCCGTCCCAGGTCAGGCGGGCGAAACCATGGGCCTCGACCAGACGGGCAAGGTCCATCCGCAGCGCAGCATCCAGCGGCTTGCCGCCGGTGACGACGACGTCCGGCCCACCACGGGTGAGCGTGACCTGAAGCGCGACTTCCGAAGAGCGCGAACCGCCAGCGGTGACCAATGCCTCAAGCCCGGGGAATGCGGCGATCAGGGACGGGTGGAGCAGCTTGCACTCGGGGATGGGGATGATCGTGTCCGATCCTCGGGCGTGGAAGCCCATCAGGACCCCGCCTTTGGTCCGCCGGGCCGACAAGGTGGCGCGACGGCGTGCATTGGCCGGTGAGGTGGCCAGTGGGCGGAACGCGACGGACAGACCCTGTCCGGAAAGGGCCGTCGCAACGACCTGCTCTTTCCACTTGGCCACGAACGGGTCCGAAGCGTGCTGGAGCTGGCAGCCACCACAGATGCGGGAATGTCGGCAAGGGGGCTTGATCCGGTCGGTCGAAGGCGTGACGATCTTTGGCTCAGTCAGGCGGTCACCCGAAAGCGTTCCTTCGACCACTTCGCCGGGGAGGACTCCGCTGACAAAGACCGGGCCGTCGGGGGTCTGCGCCACCCCGTCGCCCAGATGGCCCAATCGGTCGATGGTCAGGATCACTCTGCCGCTTCCACGTCGTCGGTTCCGATGAAGCCGCCAGATTGCCGGTTCCAGTAGCGGGCGTAAAGACCACCCCGCGCCAGGAGCTGGGCGTGGTTTCCGTCCTCGACGATCTGGCCCTGATCCATGACGATGATCCGGTCCATAGCTGCGATGGTCGAAAGACGGTGGGCGATGGCCAGCACCGTCTTGCCTTCCATCACCCGACCGAGCGCAGTCTGGATCGAGGCTTCGACCTCGCTGTCCAGGGCCGAAGTCGCCTCGTCCAGCACCAGGATGGGCGCATCCTTCAGGAAGGCCCGGGCGAGTGCGATGCGCTGGCGCTGGCCGCCGGAAAGCTTGACCCCGCGTTCGCCGAGGAAGGCGTCATAGCCGGTACGGCCTTCATGGTCGCGAAGGCCCTGGATGAAATCATGCGCCTCGGCGGCCTTCGCGGCAGCGATGACATCGGCCTCGGTCGCATCGGGGCTGCCGTAAAGGATGTTCTCGCGCGCAGTGCGGTTGAACATGGCGGTTTCCTGCGTGACCATGCCGATCTGGCGGCGCAAGGATTCCTGGGTGACCGAGCGAAGGTCGATCCCGTCTATCAGGACGCGGCCCTGTTCGGGGTCGTAAAGCCGCAGGATCAGCGCGACCAGCGTCGATTTCCCCGCGCCCGAGGCACCGACGATGCCGATCTTTTCGCCAGGCTGGACCGTCAGCGACAGGGCATTGACCCCGCCCTTTCCGTCCTCGCGTTTCCGGCCATAGGCAAAGGAGACATTCTCCAGCCGGATCGCGCCTTTAGAACGTGGCATTTCCCCCGCATCCGGCGCATCGACCAGCGTGTAGGGCCGGGCGAGAGTGCGGATACCGTCCTCGACCTCGCCGATATTGCCGAAGATCGACATCAGGCTGAACGAAACCCAACCCGTCATCTGGGAAAGCCGGAACGAGATCGCCCCGGCCGCAGCGATTTCCCCAGCGCTGGCCTGACCGGATTGCCAGAGCCAGACCGTGCTGCCCACCAGCATCACCGGCAGGATCCCGGCCAGGATCGTCAGGCCGAAACGGAACCAGCTGGAGAGAAGCCCGTAAGCGATTGCCGAAGTGCGGAAGCTACCCATTGCCTCGAGCGCGACCGCGTCTTCGTGCGCGGAATGGGCGAAGAGCTTTACCGTCTTCATGTTGGTGACCGTATCGACGATCTGACCCGTCACCATTGCCCGCGCCGCCGCCCGCTTTGCCGAGGCGCTGCGGATACGGGCGAGAAACGCGCGGATGAAAAGCGCATAAGCGGTGACCCATAGGACGAGCAGAGCCGAGACCCAGGCGTCGATCGCGCCCAAAAGAATGATCGAACCGACGACCGACGACAGCGCAAAGGCCACGGTCTCGATGGTTCCAGCCACGACATCCGTAGCGGCACGTGCGGTCTGCATCTGCTTTTGCGCGATGCGGCCTGCGAAGTCGTTGTCGAAGAAGGTAACCGCCTGACCTATGGTAAAACGGTGCAACCGCGACAGGATGAGCGGGAAGAGGTTCGGCTCCAGCCGGACAGAGGCCGAAGCGGTGTTCAGCCCCAGAACCGCAGGACGGACCAGCAGATAGAAACCCAGAAAGAGCACTGAGAGCAACCAGTGGTCCGCAAGCGCTGTGGCGGTACTTTCCGCATTTGCGGCCGCATCGACGATATGGCCAAGGATCGTGGCCGAGACCGCCTCGAGGCTGCCCGCCAGCGCCGACCAAAACGCAGCCCAGAGAATCCCGCCCCAGGCGCCTGTCAGCGCCCAGCGCAGGAACGGCCCAAGCCGCGCCGGCGGGGCAAGCTCCGCTGGCGCGAAGGGCGGGATCTCGGGGCCGAGGATCGGGTTCATTCTATCTCCAGACCGATGAAGCCCCCCGATTGCCGCGCCCAGAACCGGGCGTAAAGCCCGTTGAGCTGCAAGAGTTCCTGATGGGTGCCTTCTTCGGCCACCGCACCATCCTCCAGAACGACGATGCGGTCCATGGCCGCAATCGTCGAAAGCCTGTGCGCAATCGCAATCACCGTCTTGCCTTCCATGACGCCATAAAGCGCATCCTGGATCGCCGCTTCGGCCTCGCTGTCGAGGGCCGAGGTCGCCTCGTCCAGGATCAGGATCGGTGCATCCTTCAGGATAACCCGCGCAATGGCGACCCTCTGCCGCTGCCCACCGGAAAGCTTCACACCACGCTCGCCGACATGAGCGTCATAGCCCTTGCGGCCCTGCGGATCCTCGAGCGTCAGGATGAAGTCATGCGCTTCGGCCTTCCTGGCCGCAGCGATCATCGCCTCCTCACTGGCATCAGGCCGACCGTAAAGGATGTTGTCGCGCACCGAGCGGTGCAAAAGGCTTGAATCCTGCTGCACCATCCCGATCCGCTGCCGCAGACTGCCCTGCGTCACCTCGGCGATGTTCTGGCCGTCGATCAGGATCGCCCCGGATTCCGTGTCGTAGAACCGCAACATCAGCTTGACGAGCGTGGATTTTCCCGCCCCGGAACGACCGACGACGCCGATCTTTTCCCCAGGGCGGATCGTGAGGCTGACGTTCCTCAACCCCCCGAAGCCCTTGCCGTAATGGTGGCTCACGTCCTGCAGCTCGATCAGACCGGTGCGGAAGTCGAGCGCCTTCGCGTCCGGCTTGTCGACCAGTGAGATCGGTTGCGCGATCGTCTCCATCCCTTCGGACAGCGTGCCGAGGTTCTGCACAAGGTTGGTTGACGCCCACATGATCCAGTAGGTCATCGAATGGATGCGCAGGACCAGCGCCACCGCTGCCGCGACGACGCCGACCGTGGCCGAGCCCTGCACCCAGAACCACATGGCCAGACCGCCGACGCCAAGGATCATCAGCCCGTTCAGGAAGGTCAGCGCCATGTCCATCTTGGTGACGATGCGCATCTCGGTCTGAAAGGTCTTGCGGGAATGCTCGATGGCTTCCTTGGCATAGTTCAGTTCGCTGTCCTGATGCGCGAAAAGCTTGACCGAGTGGATGTTGGTATAGCTGTCCACGACCCGACCGGTAACCGCACTCCGCGCCTGGCTTGAGGCTTCCGATGCCGGGCCAGCGCGACGGATGGTCCAGCGCATAAGCGCCAGGTAGCCCGCAAACCAAAGGAGAAGCGGGATCATCAGACGCGGGTCAGCCTCGGCCAACATCAGAAGCGCGCCGATGAACGTGGCGGCTGCGAATGCCGCCATGTCGAAGACCTGGAACACCGCTTCGCCTGCGGCCGGGGGGGCCTGCATGATGCGGTTCGCGATCCGACCGGCAAAATCGCTTTCGAACCAGCCCACCGGCTGGCGCAGGACATGCCGGTGCGCACGCCAGCGCATCATCGTGCCGAAGTTTGTCAGGATCGTATTGTGCAAAAGCCCGACCGAGCCGCCTGCAACCAGGGGTCGGATGATCAGGATGACGAAGGCGACAATGACGATTTCCAGCCAATGCTTGGCCAGGAAATCAGCCGGAGACTGCCCGGTCATCAGATCGACGAGGCGGCCCAGATACCAGATCATGCCGACATCCAGCACCGCATTGCCGACCGAGAAAAACGCAGTCCAGGCAAAGACGCCTTTGAAGGGCCGGAGATAGTCCTTCAGGAAGGGCCATAGCCGCGTGGGCGGCGCGTCCTGCTCAGGGTAAGGCTGATAGGGATCGACGAGGTTTTCGAAGAAACGAAACATTTGGGAAGCCCGAGGAGAAACGAAGCGATGGGGTGAAGCGGTGCCTGCTGGCGACCGCCGCGACGGGAACGGTCAACTCAGGCGAGTCGAAACGAAATCCCGTGTTCCATGCTGGTCTCCCTCTAAGGTGCGGCATGACTACCCCAGCATCGGGGAAATGTCACCCCCTTTTGAGGGTCAGGAATTCAATAGTTCCTCGCGGCTTAGTCGCAGCCCGCTGGCCAACCATGCCGCTTCCAGGGCCTTGAGTCGGGCACCCAGGGCTGCTCCGGAGAGCCCTGGCATCAGGTCTGCGGCGACCACCGGAAACGGCGTCCGGGCGCCCCGCATGATTTCAGCCATCCCGCCCTGGGGCAGTGGCTGTTCCAGATGCGCTGCACGGGCCAAGAGCGCGTCCTGGGCAAGCTTTGCCCCGAGCAGGAAGCCCAGCGCAGCTGGTCCTTCCGTGCCTTCGACCGATTGGCGCAGCAACGAGAGGTCTCGAGTCTCGGCCCGCGACAGGCGCAACGACTGCGCGGGATCTTCGCCGCCAAGAACAGCGAGCCTTCGCAACCAGTTTGGGGGAATGCCGGCCTCGAGATGCACGAGCGGCGCCAGCGCCTTTGGATCGGCGCCCGACAAGACCCTTGCGAGGACGCCACTTTGCGCCATGGCTGCCATCGCCGGTGCCGGGTCACCGGCTCCCAGAAGCTTGCGCATCTCGGCCCCGATCCTTTCGCGGGAGATCGTCTCCAGTCCTTCGGCAAGCGCTGCGCAGGCGGCAAGGCCTTCGGCATCCAGACCGCCCTCCGGATCGCCGTAGCAGGCGTGGAAGCGGAAGAAGCGGAGGATGCGGAGATAATCCTCGCGGATGCGGGTCTCGGGCTCGCCCACGAACCGCACCCTTCGGGCCAAGGTGTCGGCAAGCCCGCCCAGAGGATCGATCAGCTGGCCATCGGAGTCGGCGTAAAGCGCGTTCATGGTCAGATCGCGCCGTTCGGCATCTTCCTCGATCCGCGTCGAGTAGGCCACGACGGCGCGCCGGCCATCGGTTTCCAGATCACGGCGAAAGGTCGTGACTTCGTGGGGCTTGCCCCCGGCAACCACTGTCACTGTGCCATGGTCGATCCCGGTTGGGATCACCTTGAAGCCGGCAGCTTCTGCGACCCGCGTGACCTCCTGCGGTGGGGCGTCGGTCGTGAGGTCCACATCACCCACGGGCACGCCAAGAACCGCGTTGCGGACACATCCCCCGACGAACAGCGCGCGGAAGCCCGCAGCCTGCAAGGCGGCACAGACGGCCTGCGTTCCCGGATGGTCCAGCCAGTCGCCCGAGACCTTCATCCTGACACCCTGTCGGCCAGCCCGCGCAGGATACGCGCCGTTGCCCCCCAGATGTAATACGGGCCCCAGGGTACCGCATAGTACCGCCGCCAGACCCCCATCCACTGGCGCCGCTCCACGGCAAACCGGGATGGGTCAATCACATGGTCAAAGGGAACCGTGAAGACCTCTTCGACCTCTCCCGCCTCGGGTACGGGTTCAAAATGGCCCCGCAAGAGCCCGACGAACGGGGTCACTACGAAGCCGGTCACCGTCTCGTGCACCGGAAGGGAACCGATGATCTCGACCATGGCCGGAGGCAGCCCGATTTCCTCCTTCGCCTCGCGAAGAGCGGCCGCCTCGGGGCCCGCGTCCGTCGGGTCGACCTTGCCGCCCGGAAAGGCGATCTGGCCCGGATGATGCTTCAGATGCGATGCCCGCTTGGTCAGGAGCAAACCGGCACCCTCGGGCCGCAGCCAGATGGGCAGCAGAACAGCCGCAGGACGCAGGGGTTTGCCAGCGGTCGGCCGCATTCCGGGATTGAGGTCAAAGTCCGAAGACGGACCTGCCGGACGGTCGAGCGCGCGCCTCAGCCTCGCCTCGACCGTATCGCTCATGCTGCGCCGGTTCCTTCAAACCCGAGTGTCTTCGGGTCCAATTCGTAATGCGCGCCGCAGAACTGGCAGTCGGCCGTCACGACACCCGCTTCGGTCGTCATCGTTGCGATGTCCTTCTGACTGTAGATCGACATCGTGTTGCGCACCTTTTCTGCCGAGCAGGAGCAGCCGAAGCGCACCGGTTGGGCTTCGAAGACCCGCGGGCCTTCTTCATGGAAGAGACGTACCAGAAGATCGGCTGGCGTGACCGAAGGGCCAATCATTTCAAGCTCTTCGACAGTATCCAGAAGGAGGTTGGCGCGGTTCCAGTTGTCGGATTCGGCCCCGCCCAGGATATCGGCATGTGTCAGAAGCCCACCTTCGCCACTGCCCTGATCGGCCGCTACGCCACTCACCGAAGGCATGTGCTGCAGCATTACCCCCCCGGCCCGCCAATGCAGCGGACGGCCAGGCTCGGCGCTTTCGCCGAAGGCAAGCTGGAAACGGGTCGGGATCTGTTCGGACTGGGCGAAATAGCTTTCGGCACAGGCCGAAAGGCTACCTCCGGCGATCGGCGTAAAGCCCTGGTAGGGCAACATGCCTTCGCCTTGGTCCAGCATCACCGCGAAGTACCCCTCGCCAATCTGGCTGAAGGGGCTGGCGGTCGGATCAAGTCGATCCGCATCGTAGCTTGCATAGGCCCGGATGCGGGCAGGTTCGCCCTCGGCGCCCGGACCGTAGTAGTCGGTCGCAATCAATCGCGCCGCTCCCTTGCCGCGCACCTGGATCGAAAGCTTCCAGCGCAGCTTGATCGTCTGCCCGATCAAGGCGGTCAACAGAGCCGTCTCGGCCACAAGTGCCTCGATCACCGAAGGATAGGCGTGCTGTTTCAGGACTTGGTCAAGCACACCGTCCAGCCGCGCGACGCGGCCACGGATGCCCGAGACGTCGAGCTGGAATGGCAGGACGGTATCGTCCCATGCGAGTTTTGAACCGAGAGTCATGGGGAGTTCCTGGGGGATTTCCTGAAGCTGCCAGTCTTGGCATATCGCGGCTATATAGGCAGAGCAACCGCAGGTCCAAGGGGGTGCCATGATCCGCCGTTACGGAGAGCCGGTCCAATCCGGTCAGCGATACACCCGGCGTCCCGGGGTCTATGCCATCCTTCTGCGGGGCGATCACATCCTGGCCACGCACCAGTCTGCCCCGATCCCCGAGTTCCAGCTGCCCGGCGGCGGCATCGACCGTGGCGAGCATCCGATACCGGCCCTGCACCGCGAAGTCCTTGAGGAAACAGGCTGGAAGATCGCGGTTACCCGTCGCCTTGGCGCCTTTCGGCGGTTCACTTACATGCCGGAATACGACCTGTGGGCCGAAAAGCTTTGCGCGGTCTATCTGGCCCGACCGGTCCGCCGCCTTGGGCCGCCCACCGAAGCGGGACACACGGCCATCTGGCTACCAGTCGAAGAGGCGCTCACCCGGCTTGGCAATTCCGGAGACCGGGCGATGCTTGCCGCGTTCCTCGGGTAGCAGGTCCAGCACGACGCCCGAGACATCGTCGGGAAACGAATCGCTGCCGGATTGCTGCGTCAGATCCCAGACCAACGCCTCAAGCAGGTCGGATCCGGACATGTGGCCCGAGCGATTCAAGCTGTCGATCAGCCCCTCCTCGCCGAAGTCCGCGCCCGAGGGCAGCGGACATTCCGTCACCCCGTCCGAGAAGAGTAGTACCCGGTCACCCGGATCGATCCTCACTTCAAGGCGGTCGAATTCCGCGCCGGGTATCAGGCCGACCGGCATGCCGCCCTGCCCCAGCCGTTCTATACGCCCATCCCGGCGGATCAGCATCGGATGCGGATGGCCGGCCTGGACCAGGCTCAGCACACCTGACCGGCGGTCCATCACGGCAAAAGCGATGGTAAAATACTGCTCGGCCTGAATCTCCTCAAGCATGAGGCGATTGAACCGTTCGACGACGGCTTCGGGTGGCAAGAGCGTATGGTTTCCGTCCGGACCCTTGTGGAAGGCAAGATTCTGTTCGGGCGATGAACCCGTCAGGAAACCCGCAAGCCGCGCAGTCATCATCGCCGAAGCCACGCCGTGTCCCGAGACATCGATGGAATAGACGACAACGCGGTCGTCATCGACGCGGAAGCTGCCGACAAGATCGCCCCCCACCCTGCCCGAGTTGCGCAAGAGCAGAGAGACCTGCGCCCAGCCATAGTCGCGCACCCGGTCGCGGATCAGGGTCTGCTGCAGCTTGCGCGCCTCGATCAGGTCGCGGTCGAGCGAATCGTAAAGTTTTTGCAGTTCGACCAGCGTGCTGACGATGACCTTGTTCTTGGCAAGGAGTTCAGCCTGCATCGCCAGCATGCGTTCGCCGGCCCTGAGACGTGCCCGAAGCTCATTGCTGGCGACCGGCTTCGTAAGGAAGTCGTCAGCGCCGGCTTCCAGCCCATCGGCGATTTCCGTCTTTTCGGACTTGGAGGTCAGAAGGACGAAGTAGCCATAGTTCTCCAACCCCAAGGTACGGAATTCACGGCAGAATTCCAGGCCCGTCATTCCCGGCATCATCCAGTCGCTGATGACGATGTCGACCGACTGGGCCCGACAGAGATCAAGGGCGGCCAGCGCAGTTTCGCATTCCGTGACACGGTAGCCCCAGCGACGGAGCTGCATCGACACCATGTGGCGTTGTGCCCGGCTGTCGTCGACCACCAGCACATGGCGGGGCTCTGCCGCCGCTTCCTTCACTTCAGCCGTCATCGCGCTGGCAAACACTTCCGAACCTCTCCCCGATTGCCGCCAGATTGTTCGTCAGCCCTTAACGCGGGGTGAATGATAAAATGCTTCGGGTTTCGCCGGGTCGCGGCCACCATTTGTTAACGTCACCCGCGCCAGAGTGCCGTTTGGGTGGCTGAACGGGGTGTGGTGCCATGATTGACTGGAAACGGGTTGAAGAATTGCGCGAAGAGATCGGCGCCGACGGCTTTGCCGAGGTGGCCGACATGTTCCTTGATGAAGCGGAAGGGGCAGTTTGCGCGTTGGTGGCCGGGCTTCCTGCCACCGAAGTCGAGGGTCAGCTGCACTTTCTGAAGGGCAGCGCGCTGAACCTGGGCCTGTCCGACCTGGCAGCCATCTGTCAGGAGGGGGAACGCAAGGCCGCGGCCGGGCGCGCGGATGAGGTTGACGCAGCGCAGGTCGCGGCAGTCTACCATGCCTCGCGGGCCAACCTGCTGGGTGGGCTGTCGCTGGATGCAGGGGCGGCCTAGATCAAGAACTCGGACAGGGCCTCGTCGCCGGTGATGTCGCGGAACGCCAGACCGGCAGCGTCCATCCGTTCAGCGAACTGCGCAAAGCCGCTTGCAGACTTGGTCTCGATCCCGATCAGGACGGACCCGAAGTTGCGTGCCGATTTCTTGAGGTACTCGAACCGGGTGATATCGTCATCCGGGCCAAGCAGATTCAGGAACTCGCGAAGCGCACCGGGACGTTGCGGCATTCGCAGGATGAAATACTTTTTCAGACCTGCGTAACGTTGTGCGCGCTCCTTCACTTCCGGCAGCCGTTCGAAGTCGAAATTGCCGCCGGAGGTGACGCAGACGACGGTCTTTCCCCGGATTTCGTCGGCAAGTTCAGGCAGGACATCGACCGAAAGCGCACCGGCGGGCTCGAGCACAATGCCTTCGACGTTCAGCATTTCGAGCATCGTGACGCAGATCCGGTCCTCAGGGGCAAGCAGCACGTCATTCCGGTCGATCCAGGACAGGCGCTGGAAGGGCGTCTCGCCAAGACGGGCGACCGCAGCGCCATCGACAAAGCTGTTCACACGGGCAAGCTTGACGGGCGCGCCCGCCTCGAGCGCTGCAGTCAAGCTGGCTCCGCCGAGCGGCTCGACAAAACGATAGGCTGTCTCGGGCGCGGCCTCGCGCAGATAGCCCGTGACACCAGAGGCAAGCCCTCCCCCGCCGACCGGCAGGACCACAAGATCGGGCGCGCGTCCCAGTTGCTGAAGAAGTTCGACCGCAACTGTTGCCTGACCCTCGATCACGTCGGGATCATCGAAGGGCGAGAGGAAATGCGCGCCTTGCGCCGCACAGTACGACTGGGCCGCTGCCAGCGTCTGGTCGAAATAGTCGCCGGTCAGCTCGATACGGACCTGCGCTCCTCCGAAGGCACGGGTCTTGTCGATCTTTTGTTGCGGTGTCGTCACCGGCATGAAGATGGTGCCCTGGACGCCGAAATGGCGGCAGACAAAGGCCATGCCCTGCGCGTGGTTTCCGGCACTTGCGCAGACAAAATGGTGCTGGTCCGGCTGTCGTTCGCGAACCTTGCGCATGGCGTTGAAGGCACCGCGCAACTTGTAGCTGCGAACCGGGGTCAGGTCCTCGCGTTTAAGCCAGATTTCGGCACCAAATCGCTGCGAAAGATGCTCGTTCCGTTGTAGCGGGGTCTTCGGGAAAAGCGCCCGCATGGCCTTGGTCGTAGCCTCTGCAGTAGGGAAAATTCGTGACATTTTGCTCACTTTATTCTTCGGTCGGAGGAGTGACACATTTTGGCCACTTTCTCTCGCATACAGGTTATTCGATGCCGTTCCGCGACTGTTTGCAAGGAGGTCAATCGTGCGTCTGAAACGTGTGACAGCAATCCTGTTGATGTCAGCTCTTACGCTGACTCCGGTGCTGCCCGTGTTTGACCTCGATGGCGGTGGTGCGGCCTTTGCCAAGGACGACAAAGGTGGCGGCGGCGGCAATGGCGGTGGGAACGGCAACGGCGGCGGCAACGGTGGCGGCAACGGCAAATCGGACTCCAAGGGGAACAAGTCCGACAAGGCCACGTCGAAGTCCTCCAAGAATGCAGATGTAGGCGCCAGCGAAGCCGGTAAGATGAATGGCGCGCTGAAGGCCAACATCAGTGCGGTCCTTGCACATATTCGCAACGGTCAGACCACGAGCGGACCCGTCGGGCTGCTTGCCGGTCTTGCTGTTGCCGACACGGTGCTCTCCCAAACCGGGAGCGAACTAGCAAAGCTTCAGCAACTGGACGGGCTTTTCGACCAGCTCGACGAAGGTATTTCCGCAGCGGGCTTCAAGTCGGTGGAAGAGTATCTTGTCGTGCGCAGTTCCGGGATTCTCACGGACGACGAAATGGCCATTATCGACCCTTTGATCGCCGCAGTCGGCGGCACCACGAAGGACGGCCTTTCGCTTGCAGTTTCGCGTCCGAGCGCCGCTGATCTTCAGGACGCCGAGAACGCCTATCTTGATGCCCAGGATGGGGTAAGCGATGCCGAAAAGGCGATCGCAAAAGCCCTGAACAAGGAAGGCGATCTGGAAGCCCTGCTTGCGGCGATGCGCAAGAAGCTTGCGCCGCACCAGTCGAAGATTTCCGCAGCGGTTGACTGATACCCCTGTCTGAGCCGCAAGCGCGCCTGAGCGCGCCCGGTGCAGCAGTCACGACGCGCTGGCGCCAGGCGACTGCCCTACTTCCCGCACATCGGCCCTGTCCACGACGCATCTCGCATAAAGCGTGGTCAAGAGCGCGATGCCGAACATGAACCAGAACAGGAAGACGAAGGGCAGGATCAGAACTGCCCAGACACCCGACAGGGCCATTTCGGCCAGCAGCCGGTCAATCGCGATCGGCGCCAGGTGCAGGAACAACCCCAGCAGCAGGAATACCCCCAGGCCAAATCTTGCCTTTGCGGCCTCGCGCGCTTCGCGCAGCGTCATCCTGTGACCGACCGCCCCGGCCGGAAGGATCAGCGACCAGCGCAGAATGAAAGCCATTAATACGGCCCAAAAGACCGTGTTCAGCAGGAAGTTTCGCGGCGTCATGGGTTCGGGCAGGGCGCCGAGATTGAAGGTGAACCCCCCGGGACCCTTTTGAATGAAGGCGTAAAGCACAAGCATCAGCGGGATGCCGAGAAGCACCATGATCAGCAGAATCAACAGGCTTCGCCCCAGATAGCCGAGCGACAAGCCGAAATGGAGCCGTGGACGCAGGGCGCGCGGCACCTCGCCTTGCAGGTCGAACC
>JAEULQ010000029.1 GCA_016792685.1 Tabrizicola sp.
CCCTTTGGAATATCTTACGCTTGTTGTCAGATCGGCTTCAAAGGCGCACTCTTTGCGAGAGGGGCATGTTTCCGCTGCAATCGGGAGCCGTTCTTATGAGACATTCGATCACAATCTTTTCGGTTCTGGTCCTTGCAGCTCCAGCATATGCGCAGGACCCGTTGACCTTCAGCTTTGGCGGGACAGTGGCCGGTGGCTGGCTTGACCTTGAATCGATCTCGTCAAGCGGCGACGGCTATGGGTATGACGCGCCGGTTCTGCAGCTTGAGGGTCGGTTCTCGGCCGACTACGCGGTATCGGAAGATCTTTCGGCGGGTCTCATCGGACGAATAAGCGCACGCGAAGGGACGCAGGCGCGATATGATGCGATCAACATCTCGTTTGGGCCACAGCCCGGCCGATTTGACAAATTCGAAATTGACCTTGCGACTTACCTGTCGGCCGGACCGCTGGTCTTGTCCTACGGGGACATGGAATCGTCGTTCAGCCTTGCGACCCTTGAGGTCGATGCAGGAAATTCTCCGATCCCTGCCGGCGGAGCCGTGCACATGAATATTGGCGGCGGCCTGGGGACGGAGGGGATACCTTTGTCGGACACGTCTGCACTCGATCCTCGGTTCTATACCTCCAGAACCACGCGTGCGGACCTTGCGTACGGCGATTTCCTTTTATCGATATCCACCTCTTTGAATGAACGGGGAAGAGCAAAAAGCGTTGGGCTCAAATGGGATAGGGATTTTGGGGAGTTCGGAGTCACGGTGGGACTCGGCTATGAACAAGGGCCAAGCCGGGACTACCGATCTGCAAGCGCGGCTTTGGAGTATCAGGGCTTCAGGTTCGTCGTTAACGAGATTCGGCAGGTTGCGAGCTTTGATTACAACCTCGTTTATCGGGGGTACTCGGCTTCCTATGACTTTGGTCAGCTGGACCTGGGCATCGCAAAGGCCCGGCAAGCGCCGAAAGGGTTCTTTTCCGTCTTCGAAGGCGATGCGAAGGCCTTTTGGGTCGGTTGGGAATTCGATGAGAGTTCTCGGGTCGACTTCGAAATGTCAGAGGGCGATTATCAGAGCGGAAATGACGTCAAGTCGATGAGCCTGGCCTATTCGTATCAGTTCTAGGTTCCAGCGCGCCAATGACCTTTACACCCGGTGATAGGGCGAGCCCGCCAGAATCGTCGCGGCGCGGTAAAGTTGTTCGGCCAGCATCACCCGCACGAGCATATGCGGCCAGACCATTCGGCCGAAGCTGATCACCAGATCGGCCCGGGCGCGCAGGGTTGGGTCCACCCCGTCCGCCCCGCCGATGACGAAAGCCGCGTCCTGCCGCCCGGCATCGCGCCACTGCGCCAACGCCTGGGCGAATTCAGGGCTCGAAAGCGTCTTACCCCGCTCATCTAGCACGCAAAGCGCAGCACCTTCCGGCAGGGCCTTGGCCAGAAGTGCGCCTTCGGACGCCATGCCGCCGCCCTTCTTGTCCTCGACCTCATGCTCGGTGACGGGGCCAAGCCCCAGGGGCCGCCCCGTCCGCTCCAGCCGCTGCAGGTAGTCGTCCACCAGATCACGCTCCGGCCCCGCCCGCAGGCGGCCAACAGCGCGAAGGTGAAGCCGCATCAGGCCTTGGCCGCGCGGGTCACCCCGGCAGGAAGCCACATCTTTTCAAGCTGATAGAACTCACGCACTTCCGGGCGGAAGACATGGACGATCACGTCGCCCGCATCGATCAGCACCCAGTCGCCGGTTTCCTTGCCTTCCATGCGGACGGAAATCCGCATCTCCTGCTTCAGCCGGTCCGCGAGCTTTTCCGAAATCGAGGCGACCTGACGCGAGGACCGGCCCGAGCAAATCACCATGTAATCCGCCACGTCCGACCGGCCGCGAAGGTCAATCTCGACGATATCCTCGGCCTTGTCGTCATCGACCGACTTCAGGACGAGCGCCAACAGGGCTTGGGAACTCTGGCCCTCGGGGCCGGTGGCTTCACCCTCTGCGGGCTTCGGGCGCGGACCGACCGGAAGGCCGGTGGCGGGATCTGAATGCGACAGGACCTGGTCCTCCAACGAAGCGCGGTCAATAAGACCCCCGCGCCGGGCCTTGCGGTCAAGACTAGCATCCGGGACGGGCAATCTCAACCGAAGGCGGGCCGGTACGCCTTATTCCGCGCCTTTGCAAGGCTCGATCGCGGCGAGGGCGTCATGTCCCAGAAGATCGGCAAGCTTTCCTTCATTGATCAGCGGCAGGAAGGGCTCCCCGGCCGCAAGCCGGATCAGCACCGATCCGGTCGCATCCGGCGCCGGGCCATCACCCAGAGCGCAGCCCCCGATGCCAAGGCCAAGCATGCCCTTCGCCTTGCCCTCGCGCTTCCAGGTGGCGATCTCGGCCTGGAGCGACCGCATCCGTCCGGCATCCTCCTTGGTCAGCCCATAGCGCCGGGCCGTGGCACCGGCAGGCACCGCGACACCTTCGGCCACGGGCCGGTCCTCAAGCTGGAAAGTCCCCTTGCGGACCTCGGTCGCGCGTTCGGCGCCGAATTCCAGCATGGCCGAGCCGGGAGTGACGGACAGCCCTTCGGGCAGGATGACGACCAGTTCGATCCCGGCGGGGTCGGTGGTCAGCGGGTCAAGGCTTGCCAGCCGTCCGACTGTCGAGGGCGCGACAAAAGCGCAGGCGGACAACAGCAGGGCAGCCAGGCAGGACGACAGGATGGGGCGCATGAACGAATCTCCTTTGACAGCGATAATTTATCGTAATACAGTAAATCATCATCGTGAAAAGAGGGTATCGCATGCCAGATCTTTCCCGCCTGCAACGGCTTTCCGCGGCGCTTTACTGGGTCGCGCTGGTGCTTTCGGTCCTTTTGCCGGTCATCGTGCTTGCCTATGCCGCGAAAGGCGTCGGCGACCCCGCCTCGCTGCTGGCCCGCGTTCCGGGCGTGGGGGAGGGGGCGTCGGTGACGCGGTTCCAGGCAGGTATGGTTGCCGCCGTGGCGCTGGTGTCGGTCCTGCCGATGGTCGCCGCCCTCCGCGCGATGACCCGGCTTTTCGGCCGCTACCGCGAAGGCGAGGTCCTGAGCGATGCCAATGCCGAGACGATCCTGCAGATCGGCCGCGCACTCTTGCTGGTGGCGGTCTTCACCGTACTGGTTCCCACCGTCACGACCCTCATCCTTACTTGGAACGGCCCCGCGCGTCAGCTTGCCATCGGGCTGGACAGCGGCACGCTGGGGTTTCTCATGGCGGCGGGCCTTCTGACCGTGGTCGGCTGGGCGATGCGCGAGGCCGCACGGGTCAAGGCCGAGCATGAGGCCTTCGTCTGATGGAAATCCCCCCGCTCGAAATCGTCGTCCGCCTTGATGTGATGCTGGCCCGCCGCAAGATGCGTTCCCGCGAGCTGGCGGAAAAGATCGGCATCACCGAACAGAACCTGAGCCTTCTGAAATCCGGCAAGGTCAAGGGCATCCGCTTCGACACGCTGGCCGCGATCTGCACTGTGCTGGATTGCCAGCCGGGCGATATTCTTGAGGCCGTGACGCCTGCTTGACGCGTCTGCCCGATTGGCGCACCCTCGCCACATCCAATGGGAGGCCCCGGTGATCCTGCGCCCCAATCACCACCACACGACCGGACCTGTCCTTGCCCCGCATGTGACTGTGCGGGGCTGATCGGGGCCAAATCGCGTCTCTGATCTGCCCGAACGGCAGCGCGTCTGCCATTTCCGGACCGGAGACTTCCATGACCCTTCTCACCCTGAAAGACGCTGGCATCACGCTTGGCGCGCCCCTTTTCACCCAGCTTGACCTGACCCTGCACCCCGGCGACCGGCTGGCCCTTGTGGCCCCGAACGGCAGGGGGAAGTCCACCCTTCTGGGCGCCATCGCTGGACGTGGCGAGTTGACCGAAGGCCAGATCAACTGCCGCCGTGGCTTGGTCACGGGCTTTCTGACGCAGGATATTCCCCCCGAATTCGCCGAACTTTCGGTGCGCGAGACCGTCCTGACGGCCGTACAGGAGGGTGAGGACTGGCGGGCGGATATCGCGCTGGATGATCTGGATATCCCCGAACCCCTCCGCGACCGCCCGTTGTCGGCGCTGTCTGGCGGGTGGCAGCGGCTGGTGATGCTGGCCCGGGTCTGGGTGACCGAGCCCGACCTGATCCTGATGGACGAACCCACGAACCACCTCGACCTTTCCAGGATCGGCCAGCTTCAGCGCTGGATCCTCGGCTTGCCGCGCGGGACGGCACTGATCGCCGCCTCGCATGACCGGGCGTTTCTGGATGACATCGCGACCCGGACGCTGTTCCTGCGCGAGAGGCAGTCGCCGGTCTTTGCACTCCCCTACTCCCGCGCGCAGGAGGCGCTGGACGAAGCCGACGCCGCCATCGGCCGCCAGCATGACCTTGACCTTCGCGCCGCCCGGCAGCTTCGACGGCAGGCGGCGAAGCTGAAGAACATCGGCGTCAATTCCGGCAGCGATCTTCTGGTGGTGAAAACCAAGCAACTGACCGAGCGCGCCGCCAGGATCGAGGCCGCTGCAACGCCCGCCTACAAGCAGCGCAGCGCAGGCGAAATCCGGCTGGAGACCTCTGACGCCCATGCCCGGGCGCTGATCTCGGTCGCGCCCTGCGAGGTGACCACGCCGGATGGCCGCAGGCTCTTCCGCTGCCCGCAGCTTTGGATCAGTCCGGGCGACCGCGTGGTCCTGATGGGGGCGAACGGCGCGGGGAAATCGCGGTTCCTGTCGCTGGTGGAAGCGGCCATGCAGGGGCAGGAGGGACCGATCCGTGCGGCGCCTTCTGTCGTGGCTGGGGTGGCGGATCAGGGACTGACCGGGCTTGACCCGAAGTCCACTCCACATGGCCTGATCACTACCCGGTTCGACCTTGGCGATCAGGCCGCGCGGACGGCGCTGGCCGGGGCCGGGATCGCGCTGCCCTTGCAGACAACGCCGCTCAGGGCGCTCTCGGGCGGGCAGAAGGCACGGCTGGCGCTTCTGGTTCTGCGGCTGACCCGGCCAAATTTCTTCCTCTTGGACGAGCCCACCAACCACCTCGACATCGAGGGGCAGGAGGCTTTGGAGGACGAGTTGACCGCCAAAGGCGCCGCGACGCTCCTCGTCACCCACGACCGCAGCCTGATCCGCGCGGTTGGCACAAGATACTGGTGGATCGAGCAGGGCCGCCTGACCGAGGTCGGCAGCCCCGAACCCTTTTTCGCCCGGATGCTTCAGGCCCCGGCGGCCGCCACATAAGAGGCGATCAAACCGCCCCAGCCGTTCGGGCTGTCGAAGACATGGCTCATCTGGGCGCCCGCCGCGCCGTAATTCTCCAGCATCCGGTGCTCCAGCCGGACCCTTGTGCCATGGCCTTCGGGCGTAAAGGTGACTTCGACCTCGGTATGCAGGGCCGGGTCATAGGTGAAGTCGGGCGAAAGCCGCCAGATCAGCACCAGCCGCGCGGGCGGCTCCCAGGCCAGGACATGGCCCCAGTCGCAGCGCTCGCCCTCGTTGCCGACCTCATACCAGGCGCCCCCCGCAAAGGGCTCCACCACCACTTTCGCCTGGCCCGAGGCGGCCAGCGAATGCGACTTCAGCCACCAGCGGCCCATCTCGGCCGCGAAGACCTGAAAGGCCCGGTCCGGGGCGCAGGTGACCAGAACGTCCTTGCGGACCGGGGCGGCGGTGATCGTTGTCATGGCTTGTCCTCATCTACGACCCTGGCAAAGGCCTCAAGCTGCGCATCCCAGAACCGGTCGAGCCATTGCCGAAGCGGCCCAAGTCCTGCGGGGTCAATCCGGTAGACCGTGCTTGCCCCCTTTGGCGTGCCGGTGACCAGCCCAGCCTCGCGCAGCACTTTCAGATGCTGGCTGACGGCAGGTTGCGAGACGGTCAGGCCCCGGGTGATCTCGGCCACGCTCGCAGGGCTTTCGGCCAGCCGCTCGAAGACCCGGCGGCGGGTGGGGTCGGCAAGGGCAGAGAGGGCGTGGGATGCATCAGTCATGACTTATAATAAGCCAAATCTAATGATTCTTGTCAAGCCGCTGTTCCGCTTGATCACAGGGGGATTCGGGCGTATCTGACGCGCATGATCCGCTTCTTCGACCTTTCCGACCATGACCGCCTGCCCTGGCGGTTCACCGCGTTGAACCGGTCCGTCCTTGCACGACTTCGCTGACGCCTTTCCTCGCGTCACCCTTCCCCTTTCCGCCAATCTCACGAGATGAGCCATGACCGCTCCGCGCACGCTTTATGACAAGATCTGGGACGACCACGTTGTCCATCAGGCCGAAGACGGCACTTGCCTGCTGTATATCGACCGCCACCTCGTGCATGAGGTGACCTCGCCCCAGGCCTTCGAAGGTCTGCGGATGACGGGCCGCAAGGTGCGCGCACCGGAAAAGACCATCGCGGTGCCGGACCACAACGTGCCGACGACGCTGGACCGCGCCAACGCCGCGACAATGACGGAAGACAGCCGCATCCAGGTGGCGGCGCTGGACAAGAACGCCAAGGATTTCGGGATCAACTACTACCCGGTCTCGGACGTCCGTCAGGGCATCGTCCATATCGTCGGACCGGAACAGGGCTGGACCCTGCCGGGCATGACCGTCGTCTGTGGTGACAGCCACACTGCAACCCACGGCGCCTTCGGGGCGCTGGCGCACGGGATCGGCACGTCCGAGGTCGAACACGTGCTCGCCACCCAGACGCTGATCCAGCGCAAGGGCAAGAACATGAAGGTCGAGATCACCGGGTCCCTGCGTCCCGGCGTGACCGCCAAGGACATCACCCTGTCGGTGATCGGCGCGACCGGCACGGCGGGCGGCACCGGCTATGTCATCGAATACTGCGGCCAGGCGATCCGCGAACTTTCCATGGAAGGCCGGATGACCGTCTGCAACATGGCGATCGAAGGCGGTGCCCGCGCGGGCCTGATCGCGCCGGACGAAAAGACCTTTGCCTATTGCATGGGCCGCCCCCACGCCCCGAAGGGCGCAAAGTGGGAGGCAGCACTTGCCTACTGGAAGACGCTCTACACCGACGAAGGCGCGCATTTCGACAAGGTCGTGACCATCCGCGGCGAGGACATCGCCCCGGTCGTGACCTGGGGCACCTCGCCCGAGGACGTGCTGCCGATCACCGGAACGGTCCCCGCGCCCGAAACCTTCACCGGCGGCAAAGTCGATGCCGCGCGCCGCTCGCTTGACTACATGGGCCTGACCGCGGGCCAGAAGCTGACCGATATCAAGATCGACACGGTCTTCATCGGCTCCTGCACCAACGGTCGGATCGAAGATCTGCGGGCCGCTGCTGCGATCCTGAAGGGCAAGAAAATCGCCGTGAAGCGCGCGATGGTCGTCCCCGGGTCGGGCCTTGTACGGGCGCAGGCCGAGGAAGAGGGCCTGGCCCAGATCTTCATCGACGCGGGCTTCGAATGGCGGCTTGCGGGCTGCTCCATGTGCCTGGCGATGAACCCCGACCAGCTCTCGCCCGGCGAACGCTGTGCCGCCACGTCGAACCGCAACTTCGAGGGCCGTCAGGGCCG
The DNA here is from genome assembly GCA_016792685.1 of Tabrizicola sp. GTDB lineage: Bacteria > Pseudomonadota > Alphaproteobacteria > Rhodobacterales > Rhodobacteraceae > Tabrizicola. Next base: position 7,539 of record JAEULQ010000029.1, read on the forward strand.
CGGCGGTCGCACGCACCTGATGTCACCGGCGATGGCCGCAGCTGCGGCGATCACCGGCCATCTGACCGATGTGCGCGAGCTGATGGGCGAGACTGCCTGAAAACAGCTAGGGCGGGGGAGCTGTCTCCCGCCCCACTCAGTACGGGCTCAGTTGCGCTGGAGCTTTCCCGGCCAGCACCGCCTGATAAATCTCGACTGTACGTTGGGCCTTGGCATCCCAGGTATAATTCTCCAGCGCATGAGCTTGCCCTGCCTTTGCCAACCCCGCATGCAGGTCAGGCTGATCCAGCGCCGCCAACATTGCTTTGCGACAGGACGTGACGAGTTCTTCCAGCGGTGTCAGCGGTATCGCCACGCCCCGGCCATCGGCGACAAGATCGCCGGGAGCCCCGTAGTCGGTCACGATGCACAGGATACCCGAGGCCATAGCCTCGATTACCACGCCGGCCCCCAACTCACGGATTGAGGGGAATACGAAGGCGTCGCACTCCCGCATCGCTTCGGCCACCGCAGCCTGGGGCTTGACGCCTTCGAAACTGACCCGGTCCTCTGCCCCAGCATCCTTCACCATGGCCTCGATCCGGCCCCTTTCGGGTCCGTCGCCGATGATCCGCAGCCGGTGCTGGCGCAGACGTTCATCGCCGACAAAGGCGCGGACGACGACTTCAGGCACTTTGTATGGAACCAGTCGGCCTGCATAGAGGAACACTTTCTCGCCTGCTCCCGAAAACGGTGCGCGAGGTCGATCTGCCTGGAAGACCGCCGGGTCGAAGCCGATCTCGGGAAAGGAAACGATACGCTCCGGCGGGGTCCACGACACGTCCTTGATTGTGTGACGGAAGGCGGCCAGCACGGCCGCAGACTTGATGTAGGTCCGTTTTGCGAAGGGTAAGTACTTGTAGAAGTTGCGCAATTTGCGCAACGTTTCCTTCTCGCGTTTCTGCTCCTGAGTAAAAGCGCGCGGCCAGTCGAGATTGCCGTTAAGCGGACCGATCACGAAGGGCACGTTTCCGCGTCCCGCAATATAGCTTGGCAATGTCGGCGACATCGGCGTGATCCGGTGAATCAGGTCAAATGCGCCGCTTTCGATCTCGCTGCGGTATTTTTTCCAGGCATCACGCTCGAACATCAGGTAGGGCAGGTAGGCCATCATCATGCCAGTAGACCAGGCCACTTGGTTGCCACCACGCAGGAACTGCGAGAGCCGCTCCATTGGTCCGGCAATGTACTCGGTGTCGAGAAAGTCGAATTTGTCCAACTCGCGGCCATCCTCGACGATGGCAGGCTTGTTCCGAATCTGAGTAACAATCCGCACATCACAATGCTGGGCCAGTGCCAGAGCGTACTTGTAGCCCACGATCGGCAAAGATGGCCAAAGCGGATTGCACTGCTCAGCCAGGATCAGGACGCGGGGTCTTGTCATCGAATCTGGTTTCCTTGAGAAATTCTCAACGACGCTAAGCCTGCATTGAACGGAATGTCTAGCCGGGCATGGTTGTCGTTTCCCGGCATTGGGGGTATGGCCCTTTCTGATCATCAACCGTTGCGGAATCGCCCGATGGACAAGTTCACCACCCTCACCGGCGTTGCGGCGCCCATGCCGTTGGTCAACATCGACACCGACATGATCATCCCCAAGCAGTTCCTCAAGACCATCCAGCGGTCGGGACTGGGGAAGAACCTGTTCGACGAGATGCGGTACACCCCCGACGGAAAGGAAATCCCGGACTTCGTGCTGAATCAGCCCGCCTACCGCAATTCGCAGATCATCGTGGCCGGCGACAATTTCGGCTGCGGCTCCTCGCGCGAACACGCCCCCTGGGCACTTCTCGACTTTGGGATCCGCTGCGTGATCTCGACCTCGTTTGCCGACATCTTCTTCAACAACTGCTTCAAGAACGGGATCCTGCCCGTCGTGCTGCCACAAGCTGCTGTCGACCACCTGATGGACGACGCGCGCAAAGGCGCGAATGCGCGGATCACGATAGATCTGGAGGCGCAGACCGTTACCGCTTCGGACGGCACCGTCTTTGCCTTCGAGGTCGATGCCTTCAAGAAGCACTGCCTTCTGAACGGTCTGGATGACATCGGCCTGACCCTTGAAAAGGCCAGCGCCATCGACAGCTTCGAGGCGAAGAACGCCGCCCTGCGCCCCTGGGCCTGACCTTTCCGATCGGACGGCGCGCCGCCCCCGGTTAGCGCGCCGCGTAGCGAGCCAGGAACATGTCCACCGCACCAAGGACGCTGCGGTGGGCAAGCTCTGGCGTGATCGCATCGGCCATGCCGAACATCAGCTTCTCGTGTATCGTGGTCTTGCAAAGCTGCGCGAACTGGTCGGCGGCCAGATCGAAATCCTCGATCATCAACTCACCGCAATCGACATAGCATCGCAGGTGATGCACCAGCCGTTCATGGATCAGCCCCGGCCCGAAGTCATAGAACTGGCGACCAAGGCCCGGAAAACGTTCCCCTTCGCCGACGACGATTCGGAACATGCGCTGACCGAAGTCCGACAGCTGGAATGCGACGATCCGTTCGGCTGCGATGGTCAGGGCGGTCCGGACCGGCACATTGCCTTCGACCATTGCCTCGGCTGCTTCGGTCTGGCGATGGCATTCACGCCGCGCGACTTCCAGGAACAAAAGCTGCTTGTCGGGGAAATAGGCGTAGATCGTCGCCTTCGAGACCCCGGCCTCCCGGGCGATGTCATCGACCGAGGCGCGCTCGAACCCGTCGCGCATAAAGATCTTGTGCGCCCCGTCCAGTACCTGGTCGAACTTGCGCCCGCGCCGGACACCATGATCGGAAATGATGTTCATCGGTCCCCCCTGCGAGGACCATAGTCGATCGGTGTCCGGCGGGGCAAGCAAAGCCGGGGCAGAGATCACTCTTCGATCTGACAAACGGCAGCTTCGGTCTGCGCGTCACAGCCCTTGGAGGAGCTGGTCACATCGCCGTCCGGAAAGCTCAGCGAAGGCAGGAGGAACGACATCGACTGCGCTGCGACAGGGGCGGAAAGGGCAAGCATGGCAGCGAGGGCAAGAGCGAAGGGTTTCATCATTGTCTCCATTCTGAACTGGAAAGTTCAGAATCAGATCTAAACTGACAAGTTCAGATACTCAAGTCAAAAATGAACTCATCAGTTCAAAATATGGGATTGTTCCGGGCGCATGACGAAATAGATTAGAACCATTCCAAAGAAGGTGCTGCCATGTTTGCCTCTCTCACGTTTCGTCGTCGGTTCTCCGATCTGTCCGAGCAGGAGGTTCTGGCCCTTGCCATTTCATCCGAAGAAGACGACGCGCGTATCTATCGCAGCTATGCCGAACGCCTGCGGTCGGCCTATCCGGGATCAGCCGCTGTCTTCGATGGCATGGCGGTCGAGGAAGACCACCACCGCCAGCGCCTGATCGACTTGCACCTGTCCCGTTTCGGTGAAGTGATCCCGCTGATCCGACGTGAACATGTTGCGGGCTTCTACGCGCGTCGTCCGGTCTGGCTGTCCAAGTCCCTCACGCTGGAGGCGATCCGGGGCGAGGCGGGCGCAATGGAAAAGGCCGCGCATGACTTCTACCTCCGGGCCGCCGCGCGCACTCAGGATGCAGCGACGCGCAAGCTTCTGGGCGATCTGGCAGCGGCTGAGGCAGGGCACGAAAACCAGGCCAAGGCGCTGGAAGAAAAGCATCTTTCCCCCGATGCGCGGGCCGATGAGGACCAGACCGCGAAACGGCAGTTCATCCTCACCTGGGTTCAACCTGGCCTTGCGGGGCTGATGGACGGGTCGGTCTCGACACTGGCGCCGATCTTCGCAACGGCGTTCGCGACGCAGGACACCTGGACGACCTTCCTGGTCGGCACGGCCGCCTCGGTTGGCGCCGGGATCTCGATGGGCTTCACCGAGGCCGCACACGATGATGGCGTCCTCTCGGGGCGCGGCTCGCCGCTGAAACGGGGGCTTGCCTCTGGGGTGATGACGACCCTGGGCGGCATGGGACACGCGCTGCCCTATCTGATCGCGGATTTCTGGACCGCCACGACCATCGCCATTGCGGTTGTCTTCGTCGAGCTTTGGGCCATTGCCTGGATCCAGAACCGCTACATGGAAACGCCCTTCCTGCGTGCAGCCTTGCAGGTTGTCGTAGGCGGTGCTCTGGTCTTCGCAGCCGGGGTTTTCATCGGAGGCGGATGATGTATCGCAAGGGTGAGGTCAGTTATCAGGCGGTCCCGCTGCCCGATCGCGTGCAACTGGACGAAGCCGGGTCGCTTTCGGCGGCCGAAAGCTTTCTCACCTACATGCGCAAGCGCCATTCGGTGCGCGACTATTCGACCCGCCCAGTCGCGGAAGCCGTGATCGCTGCCTGCATCGCTGCGGCTGGTACGGCCCCGTCAGGCGCCAATCATCAGCCCTGGCACTTCGTGGCGATTTCGGACCCAGTGATGAAGGCTAGGATCCGCGAGGGGGCCGAGGAGGAGGAGCGCGCCTTCTACTCCGGGGGGGCCGGGGACGAATGGCTTGCGGCGCTGGAGCCGATCGGTACCGGTGTGTCGAAGCCCCACCTGACCGACGCGCCCTGGCTGATCGTCGTCTTCGCGCAGCGCTACGGGATGACCGAGGACGGGACGCGCTACAAAAACTACTATGTGCCCGAAAGCGTGGGCATCGCCACCGGGATGCTGATCGCTGCCATCCATCATGCGGGTCTGGTCTGCCTGGAGCATACTCCGAACCCGATGAAGTTTCTGGGGCCGCTCTGCGGGCGACCCGAACACGAGAAGCCCGTCATGATCCTGCCGGTCGGATATCCAGCCGACCACGCGACCGTCCCCGCGGTGGCAAAGCGCAAGAAGTCGATGGATCAGATCATGACGGTCTTTCGCGGCTGACCGCGTAACCGGAAAGCTTGCATTGGCAAGGCCGAAGCCGCGCCTTGTTATCCCAGCGCCGCAAAGCGGCGGGGAACAACCGAGGTCGTTTCCCCAACTGTCTCAAGGACGGCTTCCGAAAGCTCGGCAGCGACGGGTTCGGCTTCGGGCGCAAGTGGGGGAAGCGGGACGACCGTTCCCTCGCCGGCCCCGGCCCCGGCCACATCCGCCAGCACGGGAAGAAGCTCCTGCTCAGCCACAACGGTCGTCAGTCCCTTCGGTCGCTCGACCGCGACAGACGGTCTGTTTGGCGTGTCTTCTTTTTGCCGTGCGGAGGCGTCGTTGACCTTGATGATGGTGAAGCTGATGTTGTCCTGATCCGGGTCGTCGAGGCGGCCGAGTTCCTCCAGCAGCCGTTCGGCGATCTCGGTCGAGCGGGTCTTGCGGTACTTCGACAGCACCTTCTCGATCTGCGCGTTGCTCAGGAACTGCAGCCCGTCCGAGGCGCAGACCACGATGTCGCCCTGCTTCAGCTCATAGGGCTTGACC
>JAEULQ010000070.1 GCA_016792685.1 Tabrizicola sp.
CGGGCCCCCTGGCTGATGCCCGAGGCCACATCGTAGCGTGGCTCACGCGATCGCCATATCATGCCCGTCTCCCTCGGCCTCGAACGACGACCAGTTGAACGCGGGCGTGCACAGAACCTTCAGGACCAGCGTCGTCTCGCCAATCTGGATCTCGTCCCCGTCCCTCGCAACTTCCGTCGACAACAGCGGCTTGCCGTTCAGACGCACAAGGTTCGACTTGCCACCGTGCCCGACGTGAAACTGGTGCGACGACGGATCATAGGCAATCGCCGCATGGTTCTGACGCGAAATCGCCATGTCGCCGAAATCCAGCGCAATGGTCTGATCCGAGCCACGACCGATCTGCGAGACGCCGCGCATCACCGGGAAAGCGGCACCGCGGCCCGGGCCGGACTTTATGATCAGCCAGCCGGTCGGGAACATCACCACACCGGCCTTGTCGCCCGGCTTGATCGTGTCGTCCATCCGGCCTTCGTCAAAGAGCGGCACAACGGCCGCCGGCTGCGCCTCGAAGCCCAGAACCCGGGTCTTGGTGCGGGTCGGGCGGCGGCGGCTATTGGCATCGCCGGAAACCTCGCGGGCAGGGGTCGGAACCGGAGTATCGGGGACCGGCTCTTCTTCCATTTCCCAGATGTTCAGCGAAGGCGTCGGCCCTTCCTTGGCGACGACTGCGCTCATCGGCGTCTGGGTCAGGACTTCGGGCGAGCCATCTGCAAGCTTGGGGAATCTGCCAGCGGCCGGGCCATCGCCCTTTGCGACCGAGTCGATCACGGCTTTGGTTGCCGAGATCTGCTCGGCTTCGCTGCCAGCAAACCGTGCACCACGGCCCGCCTTGGGCTTGCGTCTGAAGAGCCAGTCGAAGAGCTTCATTTGCCTGTACTCCCTACCGTGGCCTGAGCCGCGGCTTCACGTAATATTTCACCGTCCGGGTTACCAGATCCTCAACGCCCAAAGCCGCTTTCGGACCCACCTAAACCAGCAAATACCACCACGCCCACCGCACTGGCACATGCCGGTCAGCCGCCCCTCCAACGACCGACCTCCACCGGAACAGAGACATTTCTGCCTCCATGTCCCAATTCGCTATTTAAAGACTTTGTCCAAAAAATGATCCCAATCCGGTGATTTCGGGAACCACACGCCACATTGGCTCAGGATATGCGGCTCACTACGAAATCCGCAAGCTCAGACAGAATTTGCCGAAGGGGATGCACGGGCAGGTTGTAGAGCGCGTCCTTTGCCCGGGAGGCCCAGGCCAACGCCTCGGCCCGACAGGCCGATATTGCGTCATGCCGCTGAAGAATCACCATGGCCTGTGCCAGATCCCCATCCCGCTGGTCTCCCTTCTCGATCACGCGCACCCAGAATGCGTGCTCTTCGGGGCTGGCCTTGGCGACGGCCTTGATGAGCGGAAGTGTCAGCTTTCTTTCCCGGAAATCGTCGCCGGTATTCTTGCCGATTGCAGCATCAGAACCACCGTAATCCAGAATGTCGTCGGCGATCTGGAACGCAATTCCCAAGGCGTCGCCGTAGTCGCGCAAGGCGGCAACTACGGGCTCGCTTGCCCCGGCGATCACGCCACCCACTTCAGTTGCTGCGGCAAAAAGTGCAGCCGTCTTGCCACGGATCACCTGCAGATAGATCTTCTCGTCCGTGCGGAGATCCTGCGCGGCCGTCAGTTGCAGCACCTCGCCTTCCGCAATGGTTGCCGAGGCATTGGCCAGGATGTCGAGCACCCGAAGGCTTCCCGTCTCGACCATAAGCTGGAAGCTGCGCGAGAAGAGATAGTCTCCGACCAGAACGCTGGATTTGTTGTCCCACAGGAGGTTGGCCGTCGGCCGCCCGCGACGGCGTTCGCTTTCGTCGACGACATCATCATGCAGAAGGGTCGCGGTATGAATGAACTCGACCGTGGCCGCGAGCTTGACATGGTCGACGCCGGTGTAGCCAAGCATCCGGGCCGAGGCGAGCGTAAGCAACGGCCGCAACCGTTTGCCCCCAGCCTCGACGAGATGGGCGGTGACCTCGGGGATGCGCGGCGCATGTTCGCTGGCCATCCGGGCGCGGATCAGCCGGTTCACTGCCGCCATGTCATCAGACAGATGAGCGCTCAACTTGTCTTGCGGTGTGACTGCCTTTTCCACCGCACTCTCGCCCAAGCCGTCCATGCCAACCTTCATCGCCCTTGTCCCGCGCAAATGGCAGGATTAACTGCACTTCATGAAGGAACTTCTGCGTACGACCGACCCGACGGTGATCGCCTTTGCCACGGTCCTTCTTGAGGGCGAGGGTATAGCTGCCTTTCCGCTGGACGTCCACATGAGCATCCTGGACGGAAGCCTCGGGATCCTGCCTCAGCGGCTTATGGTCGCCGATCAGGATCACTTCCTGGCAACGGCGATCCTGCGCGACAACGATATTCCCCTGGACCGGTGATGTTTGCCGAGGACGAGCTTTCCGATGACAAGTTCCTCTGCGGGCGCCTGCGGCTGCTGCAGCCATTGAAAGGCTATCGGGCAGCGACGGATCCGGTTCTGCTTGCGGCCGCCTGCCCCGCCGAGCCCGGTCAGAGCGTGCTTGACCTTGGCTGTGGCGCCGGGGCCGCTGCGCTTTGCCTTGGGCTCAGGGTGCCCGGGCTGGCCTTGGCCGGACTGGAACTGCAGCCGGCCTACGCCGATCTTGCCCGCCGCAATGCTGCGCGCAACGGCATGAGTGTCGAGGTATTCGAGGGCGATCTGGCGCGGATGCCGACAGCGCTGCGTCGGGATTTTGACCAGGTCATCGCCAACCCCCCATATTACCCGGCTGGCGGCAGCCCTTCGCCCGTGGCAGCCCGGGCCCGCGCAATGCAGGTGGTCACGCCCCTGGCCGACTGGGTGGGGGCCGCGACGCGCCGTCTGCGTCCGGGTGGTTGGCTAACCCTGATTTGCGGTGCGGACGGGCTTTCCGAGGTCCTTGCTTCCCTGGCGCCAAAGCTCGGATCAGCCGCGGTCCTGCCCCTTGCCGCACGGGAAGGCCGACCGGCGCTGAGGGTGATCGTCCAGGCGCGCAAGGGTGGCCGTGCGCCACTTCGACTGCTAGCTCCGTTCGTGCTGCACGCAGGCGCCACCCACGACGGCGATCGCGAAAACTATACGGCCGAAGCCATGGCGGTCTTGCGCGAAGGTGCCGATCTGCGCGCGCGCTTCGGCTGAATTCGCCGCATCATTCTGTCACACGACCGCAAGAGTTGATGACACGACTCGTCCTTTGTGATGCACTCGTCCCATAGGCAACCGAGGAGGACGACCATGACGATCGCATCGCATCTGGTGGAACTGCGCAAGAAGCACGAAACCCTCTCGGAGATGGTTGAACAGGCCCAGCGCAACCCCGGTTCGGATGCCCTCAAGATCGCCGACCTTAAGAAGCAGAAGCTGCGCATCAAGGAGGAAATCGAGCGGCTCAGCCAGCACTAAGTCTTTCGGGCGCTGGCCCGCGCGGCCAGCGCCGCACCGCCAGCAATCAGCACTGCCGCCAGGGCAATTGTCCAGCTTGGCCTGGCAATGCCTGCGGCAATCAAAGCCAGTGTCGACAAGAGCGGGGCCGCATAAGAGGCCACGCCCAAAAGCTGGATGTCGCCTCGTTTCATGCCGATATCCCAGGTAAAGAAGGCGGCGCCCACCGGGCCGATCCCCAGGGCAAGCACTGCAGCCCAGCCAAGGGGTGTTTCCGGCCAGACGGTCTGCTCCATCCCCAGATGCGCCACCGCGGACAGAATGGCCGTTGCCAGGCAGAACACCGTCACGCTTTCGGTCGGAACCTCGCCCAGGCGGCGCGAGATGACGGAATAGCCGGCCCAGGTCACCGCACATAGAAAGGCAAGGCCAAGCCCAAGGGGCGAGCCGGTGCCCTCCCCTTCCCGCGCCAGGACGATCACAGCCGCTCCGGCAAAGGCGATCAGGGCACCGATGACATGGGGGGGGCGGAGCTGTTCGCCCGGAAGCAGGCCGGAGAAGAGCACGATGAACAGGGGCCAGAGGTAGGCGATCAGTCCGGTCTCGGCGCTTGGCGACAGTCGGAATGCCGTGAAATAGAGGAAATGATACCCGAAGAGACCCAGGGTGCCGAAGGCATAGACCCGCCAACTGACGCCGCGCAGCACCTCGAGGCCCCGGCGTCCGGTCCAGACCAGTCCGATCAGCCCGCCGATCGCAAAGCAAAGGGCATTCAGCTGCAGGGGTGGAACCGGAGCACTTCCGATGGTGAAGAGGGCCAGAAGCGACCACATCATGACCGCCGAAAAGCCGATTGCCGTCGCCTTGCCTTTTGCCATTTCCCAGGGTGCCCCGCTGCACTACAGAGCGTGTTCCTGCCGCAATCGACTGGATAGGTCCAGATCGAAACGGTGGCCATTCCCTGCAACGTCGAAGCCATCATCCAGGAGACGGCCGTTCAGGATCGGGCTCTCATTCGGACCCGGAACCAATTCGGCGCTAGAGGCGAACACCCTTGATTGGCAAACGTACGCCTTGAACGGCAAGCGCTTCGCGGTAGCTGGCCTTGATTGCATCGTCATAAAGACCGTTGCCGCGGGCGTTCTGGACCAGTGAAGACAATGGACTAGAGTTGATCTCGTTGATCACCGGACCCTTGGCGGTCAGCATGATATCGAAGCCAAAGACGCCATGGTTCGGAAACAGAAGATGCGCGGCACGCGCCAGGGCCAGGGCTTGCGCGAAATCGGGCAGCTCCGCACCGGGCAGGGGGGCTCCGGTAACGTGGCTATGAGCAAGATCCTCGCCGATCGGCGCGCTCAGTAGCTGCGCACGCAGGATCCTGCCGGTTTTCGGGTCGACCAGGGCCGCCGCATTGGATCCAGACAACGCACCGTCCACCATGGCACCGGGGCCGGGCATTTTCAGCATGACGAACAGCGGCTTTGGCCCCTCGCGCAGCCACAAGCTCAGGACCCGCAGTGTTCCGATGATGGGCCCGATCAGCCGCTCAAGCTCCGGGTGGGGAACAAGGATGTCCTGAAAGAGGTATCCATCGGGATAATCGCGCGCAATCTCGGCCGAGAGCACCTTGACCGGACTGCGTGATCCATCCCCGAGAACAAGATCATCCCCCTCCAGCCGCAAGAAACTGGCTGCACCGATGCCAAGCGAAGCGCCGTTCGGTTTACCGAAGATCGGCAGACGCTCCTTGTCACGCAGAAAGGCCTCGACAGCCGCTGCGCTGGTCAAAACAGGGAAGGGCAGGCTTGCAGGTACACGCTGCGCCACAGCCAGCGTCTTCGACGTTGGCAGTCCGGCGCCTTTAAGCAGCAGTTCGGTCAGAAGCTTATTGCTGATAAGGCCAGACAACGAGGCCGCGCCGGCGGGACGCAAGGCAGTGTTGAGCGCAGTGATTTCAGTTTCGCTTACAAAGGCATCTCGTTCGGCTGCCGTGAGGTCCGCTCGGTAGAGCCGGAAGGCGAAGAAATCCAGCGGGGTCAGCCTCTGCTTGCCGAAAGCGCGGCGCAGGATTTCGACGGTGATCTTGAGCGGCGAGACCTGTCGTTCCCGCGACGCCTTAAGCAGAAGACCGTAGATATCCACGGCCTTCTGCATCTTTCCGGCAGTCAGAACCTTCTGACCGGCATTCAATCCCTGCATAGACTGCAAGAGCGACCCCCTCGCCCAACTCCTGCGACGGAGTTCTAGCCAAGTCTTAACGCGAGACGGACCGCATTTACAACGCCGACAGGATCAGACGAAGAATTGCCCACCATTCGCGCTGACCGTCGAGCCGGTGATGAAACCGGCATCCTCGCTGGCTAGGAACACCACGATCCGGGCGATCTCTTCTGGCTCACCAAGACGACCCACCGGGATTTGCGGGATGATCCGCTCGGCCAGCACCTTCTCGTCGATGGCCTTGACCATTTCGGTCGCGATATAGCCCGGGCAGATCGCGTTCACCGTGATCCCGGCGCGAGCGCCTTCCTGGGCCAGGGCCTTGGTGAAGCCAAGGTCACCCGACTTTGCCGCCGAGTAGTTCGCCTGGCCCGCCTGACCCTTCTGCCCGTTGATCGAGGAGATATTGATCACCCGGCCGAACTTCCGGTCGCGCATCCCCGACCAGAGCGGATGGGTCATGTTGAAAAGACCGGTCAGGTTGGTGTCGATGACCTCTTTCCACTGCTGCGGCGTCATCTTGTGGAACATCGCGTCACGGGTGATCCCGGCGTTGTTCACCAGAATGTCGACCGGGCCGAGCGCGGCTTCGACCTTCGCAACTCCGGCGACGCAGGCGTCGTAGTCCGCGACCGACCATTTGAAGGTCGGAATGCCGGTCTCCTTGGTGAAGGCCGCCGCCGCCTCGTCATTGCCGGCATAGTTCGCAGCCACCTTGTGGCCTGCTGCCTTCAGGGCGACCGAGATCGCCGCTCCAATTCCCCGCGACCCGCCGGTTACAAGCGCGACCCTACCCATGATTCACCTCCGATTGCCCATGATAATTGTGGCTATCGCGTCGGGCGTCATTACGCAACAATCTTGCGCGGTGATTTTCCGACCCGATGGGATCACTGCCAGGGCCAGGGCGTTCCCTTGACCGGTCCGCGCAGGCCACGTTCGGCAAGAACCTCGCGGAACAGCGGCCGAAGCTCCGGGTTCAGAAGTCCACCGGGCCCGGCCAACTGGTAGGTGAGGTGCACCGGGCTGGCATTCGCCTCGTTCACGACAAACCCGCGGTGGGACACGCCGATATCAGTGCCCAGGCTTCTTTGCCTCGGGAACTGGCGGTGAACTTCGACCGCAGTTGCGATCGCTTCCTGAAAATCCGGAACCTGCTTTCCGGCCAGAGGCTCACCGGTGACGGGCGCGTGATGGACAGGCTCGCCGTATTCCTTGGCCATGTCATGGCCGCGCACAACGTTCCCGGTCTTCATATCGACGAAAATGCGGACGCAACCTGGCTTGGCATCATCGTCCGACATAGCCCCAGGTGAGGGCAGACGAAGCACGGCATAGACCGGATGGACGTCGCCCGAAATCCAAAGCGAATAGACCCGCAGGACAGGCAGTGTCGGGCCAGAAATCGGTCGCAACCCGTCCGAGGCGCGCAGCAGCTCCTGGAACATGTAACCCTTGCCGTAGGCTGCGATCAGTTCTGCAGCCAGCTTGGCCGCCTCGACAAGTCGGCCATCACCCAGAAGAAGGCGTCCGTCCTCGGTCGCCGCCTCGATCACCACAACGCCGCGACACAAGCCGCCAAAGATCGGCTTTCCGAAACAGGGCGTGCTGCCCGGACGAAGCAGATACCTTGTCATCTCTTCGACCGAATTCAGCGCTTCGGCCTTTCCCCAGCGAATGCTGCCCGGGTAGATGGCATGGACATCTGCAACCTTGACGCCCGCAGCAGCCAGTCTGGCAGCGGTTTCGAGCTTGTCGTTCAGGGCTTCGGACTCGTTTTCCGAAGGCGGACCGTTCAGAAGCCGGTTGAAACGCGCCGTCGCCGCCTGTCCAAGGTAAGCGCGGACCTCGTCCCAGGTCAGTTCGGGACGGTAGAGCCCCATGCGATGGAACTCTGCCTGCTTGAGAAAGTAGGGAGACAAGCTTGTCCGAGTCAGCCGCCACATCAAGCGAAGGGGCGACTGACCAGGCAATTTCAATGCCTTGGCCAAGGCCTGAACCGGATCGGTCCGATAACCGGTCCAGTCCGTTGGCAGGATCGGCGCCGGGCGTGATCCTGCCTGGCCGGTCAGATCAGCCACGCTCCAAGCACATGGCGACACCCATGCCGCCACCGATGCAAAGCGTCGCCAGACCGCGCTTCTTGCCCGAGCGCGCCATTTCGAACAGGAGCGTGTTGAGGATGCGGGCACCGCTCGCGCCGATCGGGTGACCGATGGCAATCGCGCCCCCGTTCACGTTCACGATCGACGGGTCCCAGCCCATGTCCTTGTTCACTGCGCAAGCCTGGGCGGCAAAGGCCTCGTTGGCTTCGACGAGATCCAGATCGCCGACCTTCCAGCCTGCCTTCTGCAGCGCCTTGCGGCTGGCGTGGATCGGGCCTACGCCCATGATCGAGGGGTCAAGCCCGGCCGTGGCGTAGGAAGCGATCCGGGCCAGCGGAGTCAGCCCGCGCTTGGCCGCATCCTCCGCAGTCATCAGAACGACTGCGGCGGCACCATCGTTGATCCCCGAAGCATTGGCCGCGGTGACCGAACCCTCTTTGGTGAAGGCAGGTTTCAGCTTCTGCATCGCGTCCATGGTTGCGCCATGACGGATGTATTCGTCTGCATCCACCACGATATCGCCCTTACGGCTCTTCACCACGAAGGGAACGATCTCGTCCTTGAACTTGCCGGCCTTCTGTGCGGCTTCGGCCTTGTTCTGGCTGGCCAGCGCAAATGCGTCCTGCATGTCGCGGGAGATCTGCCACTGGTTGGCGACGTTTTCGGCGGTCTGGCCCATGTGGTAGCCGTTGAAGGCGTCCCAGAGCCCGTCCTTGATCATCGAGTCGATGAAGTTCAGGTCACCCATCTTCTGGCCGGCGCGCAGATGCGCGACATGCGGCGACAGCGACATCGATTCCTGCCCACCCGCGACCACGATCCGCGCGTCACCAAGCTGCACGTGCTGCGCGCCCAGCGCCACAGCCCGCAGGCCCGAACCGCAGACCTGGTTCAGCGACCAGGCCGAGCTTTCCTTCGGCAGCCCCGCCTTGATATGCGCCTGGCGTGCCGGATTCTGGCCCTGGCCTGCAGTCAGCACCTGACCCAGGATGGTTTCCTCGACCTCGGCCTTGTCGATGCCTGCGCGTGCCACAACGGCCTCGATCACCGCCGCACCAAGGTCATGCGCCGCGGTATTGGCAAAAGAGCCATTGAAGCTGCCCACGGCGGTACGGCCCGCCGACACGATTACGACATTGGTCATCCGGATATCTCCCTGTGCGCCCGGCAGCACGAGAGGCTCGCGCCGCGTCAACCATGGCCTAAGCGCATCTTGCTGCAAGTGCAAGATTGTTGGTGTGATGGTCACAAATCCGCGGCAATCGGGCGCGGGAACAGGGGCCTTCGCCGTCTATTTCACGACGAACCCATGCGCAAAGGGATCACGGTCGTCGATGAAGATCGTGTTGATCCCGGTCATCCGGGCCCATCCCGCGATCGAAGGGACAATCGCCTCGCGCCCCGCCACGGTCGCTACTGCCTCGACCCGTCCCTTGAAGATCGAGCCGATGATGCTTTCGTGGTGGAACTCGTCGCCGACCTTCAGCTTCCCCTTCGCCGCGAGCTGCGCCATCCGGGCCGAAGTGCCGGTCCCGCAGGGGCTGCGGTCGATGGCCTTTTCCCCATAAAACACCGCGTTCCGCGCATGCGCCCCCGCGACAGTCGGCTTCCCGGTCCAAAGGATATGGCTCAGCCCCTTGATCGCCGGATGTTCGGGATGCACGAATTCGTACTTCGCATTCAACGCCGCCCGCAGCTTCGGCGACCAGCCCACCAGCTCTCCCGCTGTATGGTCCGCCATGTCGCTGAAGGCCTTCTGCGGCTCGACGATGGCGTAGAAGTTTCCGCCATAGGCCACGTCCACCACCACCTCGCCCAGACCTTCGACCTCGGCCGTCAGGCCTTCGGCATATAGAAAGCCCGGCACATTGGTCAGCCGCACTTCCTCGACAAACCGCCCTTCCTGTCGGTAGCTCACCTCCACCTTCCCGGCAGGGGCATCCACCGCCAGCCGACCCGGCGCGCGGGGGGTAATGAGGCCGTTCTCGATCCCCATCGTCACCGTCCCGATCAGCCCATGCCCGCACATCGGCAGGCAGCCCGAGGTTTCGATGAAAAGGACGCCAACGTCGCAATCCGCCCGCGTCGGCGGATAAAGGATCGAGCCCGACATCATGTCATGCCCCCGCGGCTCGAACATGAGGCCCGTGCGGATCCAGTCATAATCGCGCAGAAAATGCGCCCGACGTTCCAGCATCGTGGCGCCTTCCAGCCGGGGACCGCCGCCCGAGACCAGCCGCACCGGATTGCCGCAGGTATGCCCGTCAATGCAGGAGAAGGTGTATTGAACCATATCAGAACCTTTGCGGGCTGAAGGGCGTAAGGTCGATCGGGGGCGCGGTCCCGGTCAGAAGATCAGTCACTAACCTTGCAGTTCCGGCGCTTTGCGTAAGCCCGAGATGGCCGTGGCCGAAGGCATGGATCACGCGCGGCGTTGCCTTGGCCCGGCCGATCGCGGGGAGGCTGTCGGGCAGCGAGGGCCGGAAACCCATCCATTGCGTGCCACCCTCCCCCTTCAGTCCGGGCAGGAAGGCCTGGGCCTTCTTCAGCATCGCCTCCGACCGTTTCCAGTTGGGCGCAAGCTGCAACCCGCCCAGTTCCACTGCCCCGCCGACTCTTATTCCGCTCGCAAGCCGGGTCACCACGAACCCATGGCCGCCAAAGGTCACTTGCGTCCGCAGGTCAAAGGCATCGGGCGGCAGGGTCGTGTTGTAGCCCCGCTCGGTCTCCAGCGGTATCCGCTCGCCCAGGGTGCGGGCGATATGGTGCGAGAAGGCCCCCGCTGCCAGAACCACTTGGGCCCCCTCTAGCGCCGCGCCCGTGGTCCCGATCCGAACGCCCGAGGCCAGGGGCAAAAGCCCGGTTACCTCAGCCCGAAGGATTTCTCCTCCGGTCGCCTGGAAGCGTTTGGCCAGAGCAAGCACATAGTCCCTGGGATCTGCGATCGAATGCCAACCCGGGGTGAAGGTGCCATGGGTGAAGCGGGCCGCAAGGCCTGGCTGCACCTCTGCCATCTCCTCTGCGTTCATGTGGCGGAACGCGATCCCATGCGCCGCCCGCGCCTCCCAACCAGGAAGCGACGCCCGAAGTTCCGCTTCGCCCTCATAAACCTGCAGATTGCCCTCTTTCCGCAGCATCGCCAAAGTCCCTGTCGCAGCCAGAAACGGCTCTAACTCGGCCTTTGAGAGGTCCATCAGCGCCGTCTGTGCGACAGTCGAGGCTGCCACGGCCTTGGGCGAACAGGCGCGCCAGAACCGATAAAGCCAGGGCGCAATCTGAAGCGCGTAGGCGGGCGGGACGGAAAGAGGGCCAAGCGGGTCCAACAGCCAGCGCGGCGCTTTCCGCAGGATCCCGGGTGAAGCGAGCGGCAAGATGTCCGAGAAGGCAAAAGCCCCGGCATTTCCTGCGGAAGCGCCGGCCGCCGGTCCTTCGCGGTCCACGACCGTCACAGAAAGGCCCCGGGCCCGGGCCATCAGCGCGACGGACAGGCCGATGACCCCGGCCCCGATGACGATCACGTCCCGCATGATCTCAGGCGGCGTATTTCCGCGCCACCCGCTGCTTCGACCAGTCGGCATACCATGCGTCGAAGAGCCGAAGCTGTTCTTCGATAAAGCCCTTCTGGCTTGCGGTCAGTTGGTCGGCCTCGTTGAAATGCAGCTCGAACGCCTTGTCCCCGCGCAGGACCATCATGTGCTTGAAGTACAGCACCAGGTCCGGGCCGGCATCGACCTTGGACAGGACCTGCATCGCACTGTCGAGTTCATAAGCCAGCCGCCGCGCCTCGGCATCGCCCGCCCGGGCGGCAAGGCACAGTGCTGTCAGATGCAGCACTTCGCGCGGCAGGATATTGCCTATCCCGGTGATCGCGCCATCGGCGTTGCAGTTGATGTAGCCGTGATAGACCGCCGTATCGACACCGATCATCAGCCGCAGGTCGCCCTTGGCCCCGGTGATCGCCTCGGCAGCATAGGAAAGGTCGTCGAAGCCGCCGAATTCCTTGAAGCCGACCAGGTTCGGGTGCTCGGCCCGGATCTGGAAGAAGAGGTCGGCCTTGGTCGAATAGCCATAATAGGGACTGTTGTAGATCACCGCAGGCAGGTTGGGGGCCGCCGCGAGCACCGCCTTGAAATGCGCCTTCTGGGCCGCGACCACGGTGCCGCGCGACAAAAGCCGGGGGATCACCATCAGCCCATGCGCGCCCACTTTCTGGGCATGGGCCGCCAGCGCCGCCGCAGTGGCCGTATTCACTGCCCCCGTGCCGACCACAACCTTGATCCCGGCCTTCACCAGCCGCTCGACCCCTTCCATCCGCTGTTCGGTGGTCAGCAGCGGCCAGTCGCCCATCGAGCCGCAATAGACCACGGCCGACATGCCGACCCCGATCAGTTCATGCGCCTTTGCGACCAGCGCATCGAAATCCGGGGTCCGGTCCGCCTTGCAGGGCGTCATCAGGGCCGGGATCGTGCCCGAGAAGATATCCGACTTCATCTTGTGCTCCTCCAATAACGCCGACTCGGCGCCCGATTTCCTGACAGCATAAATCTTGCATTTTATTTGTCGACTAGAATCGACGACAGACTGCGGCCCGCACTGGCAGGCGCCTTCCTGGATCAAAGCCGGATTGTCTGCCGCAGGTCCCGCGAGATCATGTTCTGGATCTGGCGGACGATCTTGTCGGCATGATCCTTGGCCAATCGGTCGCAAAGCTCGACATCCCGCGCCGCGATGGCCGAAATGATCGCCTCATGTTCCTGGACATAGGGGTGTGGCAGTTGCGGCTCAAAACTCGGGTAATAGTAAAGCCGCATGATCCGCCGCCCTTCATCCAGAAGCCGCGAGAAGAGCTGCAGGTAATAGGGGTTCCGCCCGGCCTCGGCGATGGCCACATGGAAATCCCGGTTGCGGATGATCATCCCGAGCGTGTCCTGCGCCATAACCGCCGTGGCGAATTCCGCTTCACAGGCGCGGATCCGGTCAAGATCGGCGGAAGTGCGAAACTCGGCCGCAAGCCGCGTCGTGATCCGGTACATCAGCGTCAGCGCATCGAAGAAATGATGCAGGTTGGGAAAGTCTATCTGCGACACGAGGGTCGAGCGGTTGGGCAGCATCGTCACCAGACCCTCGCCCGCCAGTCGCACCAGCGCTTCCCGTACCGGAGTGCGCGACATCGACAACCGCTCGGCCAGACCAATCTCGTCGATAGGCTCACCGGGCTGCATCACCAGGTCCAGGATTTCATCCCGCAGCGTCTCATAAACAAAGCGGGCGCCTGTCCCACGCCTGCGCTCTGACTGGTCCGCTTCACCCATCTCGGCCATGCTACCCCCTGTCGACAGAAGGAATACAGATGCTCCAATGGCAATCAAGCCGCTTTCTCCGGGTCATGTTTCGTTCTTCCCCGACTCAGGCGCCCCTGCTACAGATGGGGGCATGACCGTCCACACCCCCAAGATAACGGGCACCTCGGGCCGCCCGGTCATCCGGCAACTGGATGAGGCCGCGATCAACCGCATCGCGGCAGGCGAGGTTGTGGAACGCCCGGCCTCGGCCGTGAAGGAACTGGTCGAGAACGCCCTGGATGCCGGTGCGGGCCGGATCCAGATCGACATCGCTGATGGCGGCAAGACCCTGATCCGCGTCACCGACGACGGCTGCGGCATGACGCCCGAGGACCTGCCCCTGGCCCTTGCCCGTCATGCCACCTCCAAGATCGACGGCTCTGATCTCCTCGACATCCGCAGCTTCGGCTTTAGGGGAGAGGCTCTGCCCTCGCTCGGCTCGGTCGGGCGCCTGACCATTACCTCCCGCACCGAAGGCCACCCCGCCGCGCAGATCACCTGCGAGGGGAGCCGCCTGTCGCCGGTCCGTCCCGCCCCGCTGACCCGGGGCACCGTGGTTGAACTGCGCGACCTCTTCTTCGCCACCCCCGCACGGCTGAAATTCCTCCGCTCCGACCGCGCCGAACTGCAAGCCGTGACCGAGGTTGTCCGCCGTCTGGCTATGGCCGAACCGCAGGTGGGCTTCACCTTGCGCGATGTGACCGGCGGTGACACCCGCCTCCTCTTCC
>JAEULQ010000086.1 GCA_016792685.1 Tabrizicola sp.
TCAGGAAGGTGATGATGGTTGTCCCGGTATTGATCACCAGCTGCCAGGTATCGGAATAGCCAAAGACCGGCCCGGTCAGGATCCAAACCCCGATCACCCCCAGCGCCAGCAGAAATGTCGTTGGTCTCCCGCACCAGCGCGACACCCGTTTCGCCACATCGCCATAAGCCATAGCGCCCTCCTGTTGCCCCGTACCCAGACTGCGTCGCGCGCCGCGGCGCCACAAGACTGGACAAAACCGCACCGCGCGGCCAAGCCTTGGCCCATGGCAAAATATAAACCCCGCCTCGCTGCCCGCGCATTGATCCTGCATGAAGACCGGCTCCTTCTGGTCAATGCCTATCCGAGTGCGCGTCTGGGTCTCTGGTGTGCCCCCGGCGGCGGCTGCGAGGCAGGGCAGTCCCTGCCGGAAAACCTCGCCCGCGAGGTGCATGAGGAAACCGGCCTGACGATCACCGTCGGCCCTCCCGTGCTGGTCAACGAATTCCATGACCCCGACACCGGCTTTCACCAGGTCGACCTCTTCTTCCGCTGCCAGCTTGTCGCGGGCGATCTGGATGAAACCTGGACCGACCCCGAAGGCGTTGTCACCGACCGCCGCTTCTTCTCCCGCACCGAGCTTGCCGCCGGGCAGGTCAGCTTCAAGCCCGACAGCCTGCCCGAGGCCGCCTGGGGCACGCAGGCCGCCCATTACGATCCGCTGGAAGTGATCCTGAAATGAGCCGCGCTTTCGTCAACGAAGACGCGGGCAGCGACCGCCCCGACCTGCCGGAACGCCCCGTGCCGCCCGGTCCGAACTTCGTCACCCCGCGCGGGCTCGCCGCGCTGCAAGCCCAGCTTGCCACCCGCCAGGCCGAGCTTGCCGCGCTTAAGACCCGCGCCGAGCGGCTCGACAAGCTTCCCGAAGCCGCGGCAGAACGCGACATCCGCTGGCTGGAAGCCCGGCTGAAGGCTGCCGTGGTCATCGACCCCGCAAGCCATGACCTGACCGAAGTCGCCTTCGGCCTCTGTGTCACTGTCGCCGATGAAGATGACACCATGACCACCTACGAAATCGTCGGCGAGGATGAGGCCGACGCCACCCGCCACCGCATTGCTCCGAACTCGCCCCTCGCCCGGGCTTTGCTCGGCGCTCAGGTTGGCGATGTCGTGACGTGGAAGCGCCCGTCCGGCAGTGTCGAGCTGGAAGTCACAAGGATCTCCCATGCGGATTCGTGAGCTTTTCCCCTCGGAAACCGCCCTCGTCGCGCAGTTCTACCGCGAGGCGCCGGATTACTGGCTGATGGCCGAGGGCCGGGTTGATCCGGAACGTCAGGCGCAAGAGTTCTTCACCGACGCGCCGCCGAACTGCGACCCCGCCCAAAGCGACCGGCTGGGGTTGTTCATCGACCACCGTCTGTCCGGCGTTGCCGAAGTCTCCTACGGATTCCCCGAACCGAACGACGCCTATCTTGGTCTGATGATCCTTGGCCCCTGGGCGCAAGGGTCCGGCCACGGACGTAGCTTTCTGGCCAATGCCGAAACGCTGGCGCGCAAGCACCATGCTGCCCGGCTTTACCTTGCCGTCCTCGACGTCAACGCCCGTGGCCGCGCCTTCTGGGAACGCGAAGGTTTCCGTCCCACTGGCCTGCGGCGCCACGACGCGACGACCGGTCACTGGGTCGAACGGATGGTCAAGGACCTGTAGGGCAGGCTTGCCAGCGCGACGCCGCCAAGCACCAGCACGGTCGCCAGCCAGAACCGCCATCCGGGCAACTCGCCCAGCGTGAGGGCCCCGCCCGCCATCGCAAGCAAGGGCACGGTCAGCTGCGCCACGGCTGCCCGCGCCGCCCCAAGCGCGGGCAGGATCGCGTACCAGAGCGCATAGCCCAGCCCCGAGGTCACCGCCCCGGACAGGATCGCCAGAACCAGACCGTAGCGATGCTCCGGGGGCTCCACGATCATCATGTCGGCCCACCACAGCTGACTTGCGTAAAGCAGAAACATCACGGGCGCAGCCAGGATGAAGTTCACCGCCGTCGCTGTCTGGGCGTCCCTCTGTCGGCGCCCTGCCAACGAATATGCGCCCCATCCAAGCCCGGCGAGCGCCATCGCAAACATCGGAAAGCCGAACTGAGCGTCTTGCAGGCCGGGATAGAGCAGGAAGACAACCCCGGCCATGGCCAGCCCCGCGCCAAGCCAGCGGGTCGCCGTCAACGCCTCGCGGGCCACAATCGCGCCTGCGAACATGGTCACCTGCACCGCGCCGAACAGGATCAGCGCGCCGGTTCCGGCGTCAAGCTGCAGGTATGCGGTCGAAAAACCCAGAAGGTACAGCAGCAACCCTCCGACCCCGACCAGGATCGGCCAACCCTGCGGCCAGACGACCTCGCGCCGGAAGTAGAGCCGAGCCACCAGAATAAGCCCAAGCATAGCGGCCCCGGAAAGCAGCCGGACCAAGGCAAAGGCGAAGGGCCCGATCCACTCTTGCCCCACAGCGATCCGGTTCAGGACCGAATTTGCCGCGAAGGCAGCCATCGTCAGGGCGGTAAGCAGGAAAAGGCGCATGGACTCTCCAGGACAGGCCTCACCATCGCCCTGAAATCGCTGGCGGTCCAGATCTCAGCGGGCTGCACGCGCCTGTCGCATCGGCCCGGCTGCGACGACCGAAGGATGGCTTCTCTGATCGGGCAGCGGCAGGACTCCGTCGAAATCGGCATAGCTGCTGCGCGGCAACCAGCGGTCCATCGTCCGCGACAGGACCGCATCGCCCGACAGGAACAGGGTGCCCAACTCCTGCTCGCGCGCAATCGTGGTGCGGCCGAGGATGATGCCCAGGAGCGATACCGTGTTCGTCTCGATGAAAAGGTCGATGTCGAAGCCCGGGATCAGCGAGCAGATCTCGACCGGAGCGCCAGGCGTCAGCACCGCCCAATAGGTGTCGTAGTCCAGATCCTCGTTGAAATGGAACTGCATCACCACACGGCGCTTTGGCAATTCGTCGCGATTGAACAGGCGGCGGACCTTCCACATCAGGACCGAGGCTTTGGCCGTGCAGAGTGCAAATTCCGCCTCCAACCCCTGCTGCGCCCATTTCGCCAGGCCATCAAGCACCGGCTCCAGCGCCAAGGCCACATCGGTGCGGATATAGTCCACCGTTCCCGCCGCCCGGTCCTCGACCCGGTTGACCAGGCCCTTCTCTTCCATCTCCTTCAGCCGCCGCGACAAAAGCGCGGGCGAGATCGACCCGATGGCCCGGCGGAGGTCGTTGAACCGCGTCTCACCGGCCCAGAGCGAAACCAGGATCGGAATCGTCCAGCGCGGCTCAAGCACATCACAAGCTCGGGTGATGGGGCAAATCATTCCATAGGGTTTCTGGGTCGCCATGGTCGCGGTCCTCGCCAGGTTTCGATCAGCATAGGACAGGCCCTTCCTTGCAGCCAGTTCACAATCTGTAGCGGGGTTGCTTCTCTTCCTGCACTGCCTGCTTTCCGCCGGAACCTGCCAGACTTGGCCCATCGCAAACCCAATAGGAAAGCATGAGGCTCAGATGACCTTTTCTCCCGCCACCCCCGCCCCGATCAGCAGCACAAAGCCGGCCGAGCGTCTGCTTGGCCTGATCCTGATGATCAAGGTCCGGATCGCCCGGATCGGCCTGCCCACACGGCTGGACCGCATGTCCGAAGATCAGCTGAAAGACATCAGCCTGCTTGGCGGCGACAGTGGCTGGCTGCGCTGCCATGGGTCGTCACAGGACGCCGCAACCCAACTTGCCATCCGCGCCGGCGTGCGTGCCGGCAACTGGTGACGCTTCAGCGCGCCTGCGCCGGGTGCCGTCTGGCCGCCCAGGCGATCGCCTCTTCCAGCCGGTCATCGCCCCAGAAAAGCTCGTCTCCCACTGCGAAGGTCGGCGAGCCGAAGGCCCCAAGCTTGCGGGCCGCCTCGGTCTCATCCTCCAGCCTTGTGGCTGCCTTCGACCCGGCGGCAAGCGCCAGCACCCGGGCCGGGTCCTGCCCGACCCGCGGCAGGATTGTCTGCAGGCTCTCCGCTGTCCCCAGCGGCAGGCCCTCCAGGTACCAGGCCCGGAAGCTTTCGACCGAGTAGGGTTCAACCCAGCCTTCCTCGGCCGCGACCATGGCCACCCGGCTGGCCAGAAGGTCCGGCTCGGTCGGCCAGATCGGCGGCTTCACGAAGGGGAGACCGTGAAACGCGGCCCGCCGCTCGATGTCGCGCCACAGGTAGCGGACCTTCTGCGCCTCGTCGCGCAGCATAACGTTGTTCTCACGCATCAGGGGACGCACGTTGAACGGTCGCCACCGTACGGCAACCCCGGCTTCCTCGGCCAGGGCAGCAATACGAAGGACGGACAAATAGGCATAGCCGCTGCCGAAGAAATAAAAGAAGTCCAGCCGTGCCATGGCGCCCCCCCCTCTCCCGATCTTCCGGGCAGCCTAGCATGAATCAGTCCAGGCGTGGGCCAGCAAAAGAAAAGGGCGCCCGAAGGCGCCCTTCCCTGTCTGTTGACCTGAGCGGTGGATCAGAAGTCCATCCCGCCCATGCCGCCGCCGCCGCCCGGCATGGCCGGAGCGCCTTTCGGCTCGGGACGGTCGGCGATCATCGCTTCGGTGGTGATCAGGAGCGACGCAACCGACGCCGCATCTTCCAGAGCGGTACGGGTCACTTTTGCCGGGTCGATCACGCCGAACTTGAACATGTCGCCATATTCTTCGGTCTGGGCGTTGAAGCCGAACGACAGGTCCTTCGACTCGCGCACCTTGCCAGCCACGACAGCGCCGTCGACGCCGGCGTTTTCGGCGATCTGGCGCAGCGGAGCTTCCAGCGCGCGGCGGACGATGGCGATGCCGGCGTCCTGGTCGCTGTTCGCGCCCTTCAGGCCTTCCAGGCCCTTCGAGGCCTGCACCAGTGCCACGCCGCCACCGACGATCACGCCTTCCTGCACGGCCGCACGGGTCGCGTTCAAGGCGTCGTCAACGCGGTCCTTGCGCTCTTTCACTTCGACTTCGGTCATGCCGCCGACGCGGATGACGGCAACGCCGCCCGCCAGCTTGGCCACACGCTCCTGCAGCTTCTCGCGGTCGTAGTCCGAGGTGGTTTCCTCGATCTGCGCACGGATCTGGCCAACGCGGGCTTCGATCTCGGCCTTGTTGCCAGCGCCGTCGATGACGGTGGTGTCGTCCTTCTTGATGACGACTTTCTTGGCGCGGCCCAGCATGTCCAGGGTGACATTCTCAAGCTTCATGCCAAGGTCGTCCGAGATCACCTGGCCACCGGTCAGGATCGCGATGTCCTGCAGCATGGCCTTGCGACGGTCGCCGAAGCCCGGAGCCTTGACGGCAGCGATCTTCAGGCCGCCACGCAGCTTGTTGACGACGAGCGTGGCCAGAGCCTCGCCTTCGACGTCTTCAGCGACGATGATCAGCGGGCGCTGCGACTGGATCACCGCTTCCAGCAGCGGAACCATCGGCTGCAGCGACGAGAGCTTCTTCTCGTGCAGCAGGATGAAGGCGTCATCCAGCTCGGCAATCATCTTGTCGGCATTGGTGACGAAGTACGGCGACAGGTAGCCGCGGTCGAACTGCATGCCTTCGACGACGGTGGTTTCCGTCTCCAGGCCCTTGTTCTCTTCGACGGTGATGACACCCTCGTTGCCGACCTTCTGCATCGCTTCCGCGATCTGGCGGCCGATTTCGGACTCGCCGTTGGCCGAGATGGTGCCAACCTGGGCAACTTCAGCCGAGTCCTTCACCGGACGGGCCATCGCCTTGATCGCCGCGACGACGTTGGTCGTGGCCAGGTCGATCCCGCGCTTCAGGTCCATCGGGTTCATGCCGGCAGCAACGGCCTTCATGCCTTCCTTGATGATGGCTTGCGCCAGCACGGTCGCGGTGGTGGTGCCGTCGCCGGCCTCGTCATTGGTGCGGGAAGCAACTTCCTTCACCATCTGCGCGCCCATGTTCTCGAACTTGTCGGCCAGTTCGATTTCCTTGGCGACGGTGACGCCGTCCTTGGTGATCCGGGGCGAACCGAACGACTTGTCGATGACAACGTTGCGGCCTTTCGGGCCGAGGGTCACCTTGACAGCGTCGGCCAGGATGTTCACGCCGCGCAGCATCCGGTCGCGGGCGTCGGTGTCGAATTTGACGTCTTTAGCAGCCATTTTGATAGCTCCTTGAGTGGGTTGGTTGGGACAAGCGTAGGGTGGGGTTCCACCCCACCACTCCTCAGGCGATGATGCCGAGGATGTCGCTTTCCTTCATGATCAGCAGCTCTTCGCCGTTCAGGGTCACTTCAGTGCCCGACCACTTGCCGAAGAGCACGCGGTCGCCAGCCTTGACCGACGGCGCGATCAGCTCGCCCGAGTCCTTGCGCGCACCTTCGCCCACGGCGACGATCTCGCCCTCTGCGGGCTTTTCCTTGGCGGTGTCGGGAATGATCAGCCCGCCCTTGGTCTTTTCGTCGGAGGCGATACGCTTGACCAGAACACGGTCATGCAGCGGTTTGAAAGCCATCTGGGGTACTCCCTTGAGTTTCCAGGTTTGATCTTGATTAGCACTCAGCTTGCCCGAGTGCTAACGTCGGCTGAGTTAGGCAATCCCTCCCCCCGAGTCAACACCCCGTCCCGGCTTTTCGCATTGCCTTTTGCGGGGCGGATGCCACGATGCGCTGCAACTGCCCTTGTCCCGATGGTCACATGTCCCGATTTGCCGCGCTCCTTGCCGCCATACCGCTTTCCTTCTGCCTGACCGGTGTCGGGGCGGCGGCCTGTGCGGGCAAGAACCTCTTTGATCAGTATCCGCCTGACCGTCTGGCCGAAGTCGAGGCCGCGACCGCTGCCGTGCCCTTTGCAACCGGCAATTTCTGGCGTGCTACCCGGGGGGACGAGGTCATCACCATCGCCGGGACCTATCATTTCGACGACCCGCGCCATGATCCGGCGATCAAGGCTCTGACCCCGCACATAACATCCGCCACGACCGTCCTGGTGGAAGCCGGGCCCGAAGAAGAGAAAGCGCTGAAGGATCTGGTCGCCCGCGATCCGTCGCGACTGATGATCACCGAGGGCCCGACTCTGATCGAACAACTTCCGCCCGAGCTTTGGGACAGCCTGTCGCAGGCAATGTCCGATCGCGGCATTCCCGGTTTCATGGCCGCCAAGTTCCGCCCCTGGTATGTCGTGGCCGTCCTGTCGATCCCGCCCTGCGCCATGGCCCAGATGGTCGAGCCGCGAGGCCTCGACGGAATGGTCATCGACGCGGCCACCGAGGCCGGGGTGCCCGTCCATGGCCTTGAACCCTTCGACACCGTCTTCCGCATCTTCGACGGCATGAGCGAGGCCGAGCTGATCGACATGCTGCAATCATCCCTGCTGTTCGAAGATCGCTCCGAGGACTACGCCGCCACTCTGGCGGACAGCTACTTTGCGGGCGAGGGCCGCAAGATCTGGGAATTCATGCGCTTCGAAAGCTATGGCATGCCCGGCTATACCCGTGACCAGGTAGACGCCGAGTTTGCCAAGATGGAGGTGGCGCTGATGGCCAGCCGGAACCGTGCCTGGATTCCGGTCCTGACCGAGGCCGCAGCGCAAGGCCCGGTCTTCGCAGCCTTCGGCGCGCTGCATCTTTCGGGCAACGAAGGCGTTCTCGCCCTTTTGCAGGACGAAGGCTTCAGCATTCAGCCGCTGGACCTGTACTGAGCTGGCCAAGGCCAGGCCAGGTCGCAGTGCATCCTTGACCGCGCGGTCAGCCATGGGTCCCTTCAGGTTATTTCCTTGTACCCCGCATCGGCCGCAGCTACGCTTTCCTTCCGGGGAGCAAGGAGCCGCGCGATGCAGACCGTCCCCGTCTCCAGACATCTCTTTGGCGTACTTTGCGTCACTGGCGCCACTGTCGCCTGGAGCACCTTCGGGTTCTTTACCCTCAGCGTTTCGGTCGACACGCCGACCCTTCTCGCCTGGCGCGGTATCTTCGGAGCGTTAAGCCTGCTTTTGCTGCTGGTTCTGCGCGAGGGACTTTCCGGGCTTTCCGGGTTTCTCAGACTTGGGCGGGCGGGCTGGGCCTTTGCCGGATGCGGGGGACTTGCGGGTCTGACCACCATCATGGCGCTGCGCGAAACCTCGGTCACCCATGTCGCCGTCATTTTCGCCACGGCACCTTTCTTTGCCGCGGCCCTGGGCTGGCTTTTCCTCAAGGAGCGCCCCAGCCGACCGGCCGTCATCGCAAGCCTTGTCGCCCTGATTGGCGCTGTGGTCATGGTTGGTCTGGGCGGGGAAGGGACGCTTTACGGTGATGCCATCGCCCTCGTCTCGGTGATCGCATTTTCCGGGCTGATCGTGATCTCGAAAAGCAATCCCGGCATCCCAAGCCTACCAGCCTCGGTGCTTTCGGTGTTGTTCACAACCCTGTCCGGCCTCCCCTTCATGACCGAGTTTTCGATCCCCTATGCCGACCTGCCGATGCTGGCCGCGTTCGGGGTCGTCAACTCGGCCCTTGCCATCCTTCTGTTCATGATCGGCGCAAGACATATACCTGCCATCGAAACGGCCCTGATCGGAACACTTGAAACGCCGCTTGGGCCGTTCTTGGTCTGGCTTGCCTTTGGCATAGCCCCCGGCCTTCTGACGGTGTTCGGCGGGGCCATCGTTGTCGGCGCGGTCATCTGGTATATCTTCCAGGATACCAACGCAGCAGGCCACTGACCCGGCGGCTAGACCCACAAGAGGCGTGATCAACCTTGACCCTGGCGCATCGGCCCGGATCGGGGGCCGTGACAAGCCCGACACCGCCCCCTATACACGACAGGAACCCCTTCCCGCCAACGTATCGATGACCATTCTCGCCTTGGGCCTTCTCTCGCGCGGCTTCCCTTCCGTCGGTTCGGCCAGCGACCGGCGCCGGGGCCGGACCCACCTGTGCGGCTGGTCTGGGATTTCGGACCCTTACCAGGCCGAAGGTGTCACCCCGAGAGACCTGCTGCCGTGATCCTTCCCGGCCATGTCACCCGCCTCTATGTCCTCGATCTCGGCCTTTTCGAGGTGCGCGGCGGCGAGCGGGTCATCGGCATCCCCGGCTTTCTTCTGGAAACCAGCGCGGGCAGCCGCATCCTCTTCGACACCGGCTTCCCGCCCGCCTATGCCACCGACCCCGGCATAGCCGACCGCGACGGCCTGCCGCGCTTCGGCCGCCTGCTCAACTTCAGCCGCAAGCAGACCGCCGAAGGCGCCCTCGCCCTCCTCGGCCTTGCACCCGGGGACATCGACCTCGTCATTCTCTCGCACGGCCATATCGACCACGTCGGCTCCCTTCCTCTCTTCGCCCACGCCCCCATCGTGATGACCGCCCGGGAACGGGCCGAACCGAAGCCGCTCTATTTCGGCAGCGCCCGTCCGATGGATTGGCCTAAGGCGACCTACCACCTGATCGACAGCGACACCCCGGTCTGTGTGGGCCTGACCCTGATCCCCACCCCCGGCCACACAGCTGGCCATCTGTCTGCCCTGGTAACCCTTCCGGACGGGCGAAGCGTCATCCTGGCCGCCGATGCGATCAACCGCGTCTCGGAACCGGCCGAAGGCTTTGCGGATGCCGATAACTCCGCCGCCGCGCAGGCCTCGGTCAACTACCTCCTCTCCCTCGCTCCGCCCGAGGCACTCCTCATCTATGGCCACGAACCCGCGCAATGGCCCGTCCTGCCCAAGGCCCCCCAGCCATGGTGACCGACCGGCGCCTTGGGTTGGCCATGGTCTTCGCCGCGACCCTGTCGTGGAGCACGGCGGGCCTCTTCATCCGCGCCGCCGACACCGATCTGGTCAACATCATCTTCTGGCGCGGCATCTTCGGGGTGCTGGGCATGGCCGTCGTCCTGCTGGTCTTTCAGGGCCGGGCCGGGCTGGCCAGTTTCAGGCGTCTCGGCAAGGCGGGCTGGGCCTATGTGCTGGTCTCGGTCCTGACACTGCCCGCCTATCTGGCCAGCCTGCACCTGACCTCGATCGCCCATGTCGCTATCATCTACGCCACGGTTCCGCTGATGACCGCGGGCCTCGCCTGGCTGGTCCTGCGCGAGGCCGCCCCCCGCTCCGCCATCATCGCCGCACTGATCGCTTTGGGCGGCGCGGTCTTCATGGTCGGCCTCAGCACCGACGGCACCGTGCTTGGCGACGCGCTGGCGCTGGCGATGACCTTCGGGATGGCGATCCTGGTCGTCCTTGCCCGCCGCAACCCCGAGATCCCGGCCCTGGCCGCGGGGCTGGTTGCCACGCTGATCACCGTCGTGGCTGTCCTGCCGTTTGCCGCAACCGCCCTGCCCGAGGGCGATACCATCCTCATCCTCGCGATCTTCGGTCTGTCGAACTCGCTTCTCGGCTTTGCACTCTTCATCCTCGGCTCGCGCCGCATCCCGGCGGTCGAGACTGCGCTGATCGGCGCGCTCGAAGCCCCGTTCGCTCCGGTCTGGGTCTGGCTCATGTTCGGCGAAACCCCGCAACCAACGACCGTTGTCGGCGGTCTCATCGTCTTTGCCGCAGTCTTCTGGCACATCCTGCGCAGCGCGCGGGCCTGAGAAGCAAACGGGGGCGCCCCAGCGGACGCCCCCTTGGCCTTACCGCTGCCCCGACTTGCCGGGGATCATCCCGCGCTTCGGCACCAGCTTCAGACCCTGCGGCCCTTTTGTGGCCCGCAGGCTCGTCGGGTCGAACCCCGGCCCCTTCGCGGTCTTCATCAACGGCTTCAGCCCCGCCATGGCGGGTTTTCCAGTCTTCGTGTTCGGCATGATCTGCCCCTGTCTTGGAATAGGATGGAAGGGCCGGCACGCGACCGGCCACGAAACGGCGCTTACGCCGAAACGCTCTTGTCCATATTCAGGGCACTCCTCGGGTGAAGGGCTGCACTCGGGCCATCAGGCCCCGCTCATGCCCCACGGGGGGGCGTCAGACGGTCAGTTCCATGACACGGACACTCCTCTACCAAGGTCGCCATCCTGCCACATCCCGCCCCTCGTGACAATCGGCCCGCCCTCGCCTATACCGCCCGCGAACCGCGAAACCTCCCAAGGGCATCCCATGACCACCCTCGTCTTCGGCCACAAATCCCCCGACACCGATTCCACCGGCTCGCCCATCATCTGGGCCTGGTACCTCAACGAAACCGGCACCCCGGCGAAACCCGTCCTGCTGGGCGAGCCCAATACCGAGGCCGCTTTCGTCCTGAAGCACTGGGGCCTCGACAAGCCCGCCATCATCTCGGACGTCAGCGCCGAGGACAAGGTCGTGATCGTCGACACCAATAACCCGGCCGAGCTGCCGCCCTCGGTCAACGAGGCCAAGATCCAGGGCATCATCGACCACCACATGCTGGTTGGCGGCCTGAAGACCAAGAACCCGATCGACATCACCATCCGCCCGCTGGCCTGTACCGCGACGATCATGCATGACCTGATGGGCGACACCGTCTCCAAGGCCCCCAAGTCGATCAAGGGCGCGATGCTGTCCTGCATCCTCTCCGACACGCTGGAATTCCGCTCGCCCACCACCACGCCGCATGACAAGGCCGTGGCCGAGAAACTGGCCGCCGATCTGGGTGTTTCGATCAACGAGCTTGCCACCAAGATGTTCGAGGCCAAGTCCGACGTCTCTGCCTTCTCGGACGCCGAGCTTCTTCGCATGGACAGCAAGGAATACAACGTCGCCGGCAAGGAACTGCGCGTCTCGGTGCTGGAAACCACTGCGCCCAAGGTCGTCCTCGACCGCAAGGCCAGCCTGATGCGCTCGATGGAAAGTGTCGCCAAAGAGGACGGCGCCGATCAGGTCCTCCTCTTCGTCGTCGACATCATCAAGGAAGAGGCGACGCTTCTGGTCCCGAACGACCTGGTTCGCCAACTGGCCGAGGCCTCCTTCGGCGCCAAGGTCACCGGCGACACCGTCGTGCTGCCGGGCATCATGAGCCGCAAGAAGCAGATCATTCCGGCGCTGAAGCTCTGAAAACTTGGGCGGGCGTCGGACGGTTCAGCCCGACGCCCGCCAGACACATGCCAGACGGATGCCAGACGCCTGACGTTTCGGTAACCAAGGCCTGAATTGCCGAAGAAAGGCCCTCCGCATGACCGAAATCATCCGCTCCCTTGCCGACCTCACTGGCCGCTACGACGCCGTCTTCTGCGACCTCTGGGGCTGCCTGCACAATGGCCAAACGCCCTTTCCGGCGGCCGTCGCGGCCCTGCAAGGCTTCCGGGCGACTGGTGGCAAGGTGGTTCTTCTGACGAATGCTCCCAGGCCAAAGTCGTTTGTGATCAGCCAGTTGGATGCAATGGGCGCCCCGCGTGATGCCTGGGATATCGTCGTGACCTCTGGCGATGCCGCGCAGATGGGCATGCTCTCTGGCGCGGTCGGTCGCCGCGTCCACCACATCGGCGCAGCCAAGGACGAACCCTTCTTCACCGACTTCGCCGAGGATCTGGCCACTTTTGCCAAGACGCAGCCACCGATCGAACGGGTCGCCCTGAAAGACGCCGAAGGTATCGTCTGCACCGGCCTGGCCGATGACCTGAACGAAACGCCCGAAGAGTACCGCCCCTCCCTGCTTCTTGGAAAGACGCTTGGTTTGCCGATGCTTTGCGCCAACCCTGACATCGTGGTCGATTACGGTGACAAGCGGCTGCACTGCGCGGGCGCGCTGGCGCAGATGTACGAGACGATGGGCGGCACCGCCCTCTACTTCGGCAAGCCCCATCCCCCGATCTACGACCTCGCCCGCAGGCGGCTGGGTGAGATCTCCGGCCTTTCCGACCCGCAGATCCTGTGCATCGGGGACGGGCTCCGGACCGATGTGCAGGGTGGCCTTGCCGAAGGTCTGGACACGCTCTTCGTCACCGGAGGTCTGGAAGCCGAGCACTTCGGCGTCGATGTCGAGAACCCCGAACCCGGGTTGCTTCAGGACTGGATCGACGCCCGTGAGCTGTCCCCAAGCTTTGCGATCGGCCGCCTGCGCTGATATTCTCTTCGTAACTTTCGTTCAACTGGCACACTTTCATTGAACGTTTATTGCGCGTCCGATTGTGCTGCGTCGCAGCATGTGCTAGCGTCCGACCATGACCAAAAGGGAATCGGACCCCATGCTCGACAACATGCCCCGCGGCACGATCTGCATCGAGGACATCGAGATCGGCATGTCCCGGCACTTGTCAAAGGTTGTAACCGACCGCGATATCGAGCTTTTTGCCGAGGTTTCCACCGACCGGAACCCCGTCCACCTGGATGAGCAATACGCCCAGGACACCATTTTCGAAGGACGCATCGCCCACGGAATGCTGACCGCCGGCCTTATCTCTGCCGTCATCGGCGAGCAGCTTCCCGGTCACGGCACGGTCTATCTTGGTCAAAGCCTCAAGTTCATGGCCCCCGTCCGCCCCGGCGACATGGTGCGGGCCGAGGTGACCGTGACGGCCATCGACCACGCCAAACGCCGGGTGACCCTTGAAACCCTGGCTTCGGTAGGTAAAACCGTGGTCCTGAAGGGTGAAGCGCTGGTTCTGGCGCCCAGCCGCAAGTTCGACTGACGGGGCAGACGCCCCCTGCAAGGGCGCGAATGCAGATTCATCAGGACTTCCAGTGGCTTGACGCAAGTGCCCGCGGCACCTCCTGCGCAATGGGCAATTTCGACGGCATACATATCGGCCACCAGTCGGTGATCGATCTTGCCCGCGGTGCCGCGCCCCTGGGCATCATCACTTTCGAGCCCCATCCGCGGCAGGTCTTCCAGCCTGACGCCCCGCCCTTCCGCCTGATGAATGCCGAGGCGCGCGCCAACCGCCTGGCCAAGCTTGGAATCGAACATCTCTTCCAGCTTCAGTTCAACCGCGCCCTTGCCGCGCTCAGCCCCGAAGAGTTCGTCCGTCAGGTTCTCGCGGAAGGTCTTGGCATTGCGCATGTCGTGGTCGGGGCGGACTTCTGTTTCGGCAAGGGCCGCGCCGGAACGGCCAAAGACCTGCAGGAATTGTGTGATCATCACGGCATCCGCACCACGATTGCCCCGCTGGTCCGGATTGGCGACCGCGAGGTCTCCTCGACCGCGATCCGCCTTGCGCTCAGCGAAGGCCGTCCGCGCGATGCGGCCGCGATGCTGGGCCACCTGCACCGGATCGAAGGCGAGGTGATCCACGGCGAGAAGCGCGGTCGCGAACTCGGGTTTCCCACAGCGAACATGGCCCTGACCGGGCTGCACCTGCCGCGTTTCGGTGTCTATGCCGTCAAGGTCGATGTCCTGACCGGGCCGCAGTCCGGGTCCTACATGGGGGCGGCAAGCCTTGGCGTCCGGCCCATGTTCCAGGGCGAGGTGCCGAACCTGGAAACCTATCTCCTCGACTTCAAGGGCGACCTCTACGGCCACCACCTCTCGGTCGCGCTGGTCGATTTCCTGCGCCCCGAAATGAGATTCGATGGCCTGCCCGCCCTCATCACCCAGATGGATGCTGACTGCGTCAAGGCCCGCGAGATCCTTTCCGCCATCGGTTGACAGCCAGCGGGTGAGCGAACAATATGTGAACTTCGACAGGGGTACCGGCCATGTCTGATCTTCACATCCGCCCGCTGACGCCCGACCTGATCCCGGCCTTCCTTGCCCTCTTCGGCCCGCAGGGGGCTTGCTACGGCTGCTGGTGCCAGCACTTCCGTCTCCGCCCGAAAGACCGCCAGACCATCAGCAACGATGCAAAGCGCGATCTGATGGTGTCTCGCATCGCCGCAGGCCCGCCACCTGGCCTCATTGCGCTTCGCGGCGACGATCCGGTTGGCTGGATGCAGATCGGCCCGCGCGCGGACGTGCCCGAATGGAACAACCCCGGCCGTTCCTCCACGCCCTTGCCGGATGCCCCCGCTGACGATCCCGCCGTCTGGGCAGTGTCCTGCTTTTTCTTCCGCTCTCGTGCGCGTGGCCATGGCCTGTCGCATGCCATGCTTGCCGCCGGAATTGACCACGCCCGTGCCGCGGGCGCCCGCATCCTGGAGGCAAGCCCCATGGACCGCGCCAAGCAGTCGAAATCCATCGGCCTTTTCGTTGGATCCACCTCGGTCTTTGCCAAAGCCGGTTTTCGCGAAGTCGCCCGCGCCAAGGAAGGTCGCCCGCTGATGCGTCTGGAACTGTAGCCCCTTCCCTTTTCTCTCTCACCGCCGCAGGTTGCGGGAATGACCAAACTCCGCCCCCGCTTCTGGGAAACCGTTCCCCTGTCCAAGCTTACTCCCGAAGAATGGGAGGCGCTTTGTGACGGCTGCGGCAAATGCTGCCTGAACAAGCTGGAATATGAAGACACCGGCGAGGTCGCCTATACCCGCATCGCCTGCCGCCTGTTTGATGGGGACACCTGCCGCTGCCGCGACTATCCGAACCGCAAGACCTATGTGCCGGAATGCGTGGTCCTGACGCCCAAGACCCTGCCCAAGATCGCCTACTGGATGCCCGCGACCTGCGCCTACAAGCTGCTCTTCCAGAAAAAGAAACTCCCCGACTGGCATCCGCTGCTGACCGGCGATCCGGAGAGCACCCACAAGGCCGGGCAGAGCATCCGCGGCATCACCATCCCCGAGGGCGCGGTGCCCGAGGATGACTGGGAAGACTATCTGATCGAGGAAACCCCCTGATGCGTTTCGCTTCCGACAACACCTCCGGCGCCGCGCCGGAGATCATCAATGCTGTCCTGCGCGCCAATGAAGGCTATGAGAGATCCTACGGCGCCGACGCCGCCATGGCTCGGGTCACCGCGATGATCCGCGAGGTCTTCGAGGCCCCCGAGGCCGCCGTCTACCTTGTGGCCACCGGCACAGCAGCCAACGCCCTGTCGATCGCCACCTACTGCCCGCCCTGGGGCGCGGTCTTCTGCCATACCCACGCGCATATCGCCGAAGACGAATGCGGCGCGCCGGAATTCTACTCGGGTGCCAAGCTGGTACTGGTCCCCGGCGCACTGGGTAAGATGACCCCGGACACGCTGGAGAAGGCCCTGGCCAGTACGGGAGAAGGTGGCGTCCATGGCGTGCAGCGCGGGATGCTGTCACTCACCAACGTGACCGAGGCCGGCACCGTCTATACCCCCGCGGAGATCGCCGCCCTCACAGCGCTTGCCAGGGCCAGGGACCTGCCCTGCCACCTCGACGGCGCGCGCTTTGCCAATGCGCTGGTCGCAACCGGCGCGACCCCGGCCGAGATGACCTGGAAAGCGGGCATCGACGTCCTCTCCTTCGGCGGCACCAAGAACGGCTGCCTGGGGGTCGAGGCCGTGGTCCTGTTCGACCCCTCAAAGGCCTGGGAGTTCGAACTGCGCCGCAAGCGGGGTGGGCAACTCTTCTCCAAACACCGGTTCCTCTCGGCCCAGATGGAGGCCTACCTGACGGACGGCCTGTGGCTGAACCTCGCCGCTCGGGCGAATGCCATGGGCCAAAGGCTGGCCACCGGGCTGAAAGCCAAGGGCGTGACGGTGCCGGACAGCTCCGCCAACATGCTTTTCCCCGAATGGTCCCCGGGCATCCATGACCGGCTGGAGGCGGCAGGCGCGGTCTACTACCGGATGCCCGCGCCCCAGGGCCGCGAACGGGCACGGCTCGTGACCAGCTGGTCCACGACCGAGACCGATGTCGACAGCTTCCTCGCCGCCCTCTGACCCCAGGTTTTTCGCGCCGTTAGCGGTGCCGCAGGTTTGCAAGGCCCGATCCCGGTGATAAGCGGTGCGCAAGCCCCGAATCCGCTGCCCGGAGACCCCATGCCCGCTGTCACCGAACCGAAACTCATCGCCGGCAACGCCAACCTTCCGCTGGCGAAGTCCATTGCCCGGCGGATGTCGATGCACCGGGGGATGAGCGTGAGCCTCGTCGAGGCGAGGGTCGAGCGGTTCAACGATCAGGAGATCTTCGTCGAGGTGTTCGAGAACGTCCGCGGCGAGGACATGTATGTCATCCAGTCGACCTCGAACCCGGCAAATGACAACCTGATGGAACTGCTGATCATGACCGACGCGCTGCGCCGGTCCTCTGCGGCGCGCATCACCGCCGTGATCCCCTATTTCGGCTATGCCCGCCAGGACCGCCGCGCCAAGGCCCGGACCCCGATCTCGGCCAAGCTGGTCGCCAACCTGATCGAAACCGCAGGCGTCGACCGCGTCCTGACCCTCGACCTCCATGCCGCTCAGATCCAGGGCTTCTTCGACATCCCAGTGGACAACCTCTACGCCTCGCCGGTCTTTGCGCTGGACATCGAGCACCACTTCAAGGGCCAGATGGAAGACCTGATGATCATCTCGCCCGACGTCGGCGGCGTGGCCCGGGCGCGGGAATTGGCCAAACGGATCAATGCCCCCCTGGCCATCGTCGACAAGCGGCGCGAGAAGGCGGGCGAAGTGGCCGGCATGACCGTGATCGGGGACGTGAAGGGCCGCAAGTGCATCATCGTCGACGACATCTGCGACACTGCCGGTACGCTCTGCAAGGCGGCCGAAACGCTGATGGAGGCGGGCGCTGTCGAGGTCCACAGCTACATCACCCACGGCGTCCTCTCCGGCCCGGCAGTCGAACGGGTACAGAACTCGGTCATGAAGTCGCTGGTCATCACCGACTCGATCGAGGCGACCGACAAGGTCAAGGCTGCGAAGAACATCCGCATCGTACCGACCGCACCGATGTTCGCACAGGCGATCCTGAACATCTGGGGTGGCATGTCGGTATCGTCGCTGTTCGAGACCGATACCCTCGTCCCGATCTATGAGGGCCTCTACCAGCGCAGTTAAACCAGACGGCGCTGTTTTGGGCCGATTTGGCCAATCTTTGGCCTCAATGTCATTGCATGTCGGCGATTGTATCAATTCGCGGATTTGTCATGAACCGGGTTTCCGCTGTCCAACTGAGCCTCATGCAAGTCCTGCGACGCCATCTGCTGCTGGCAGGTCTGGTCGTCATCTATGGTCTGATCGCAAAGTGGCTAAGCCAATATCATGACGTCTCGATCCATGAGGAGAAGGCAGGCGGTCTGTTCAATAGCTTCCTGGTCAACGTGCCGATCATGGTGTTCTTCGTCCTCCTGTTCCGGCTCTTGCAGCTGACCTATGTCGAGCGTGACCCCGACCGGATAGGCACAATGAAGGCCGAAGTTCTGGCCTTTGTCGGTGACCGCACTCGCATGATCGCGGGCATCGTGTCGGTCCTGCTGATGGCAGGTACGCTAGTGGCCTTCGCCCAGTTGAAGAACCTGATCCCCGTGTTGCAGCCCTATGTCTGGGACGAGTACTTCATGCAGCTCGACAAGACGCTGCACTTCGGCCAGCACCCTTACCAATTGCTCCATGCGCTCCTGGGCTGGGAGCACATCATCACCTTCTTCACCGGCATCTACAATTTCTGGCTGTTCATGATGTATTTCGTGCTGCTTGGCGCGTGCTTCATGCGGCCCGACAGCCTTCTGCGTATGCAGTTCCTGATCGCCTTCCTTTTGACATGGGCTATTGGCGGCAACCTTGTGGCCACGGCGTTTTCTTCTGCCGGTCCGGTCTACTATTCCAATCTTGGCCTGGGAGATACCTATGCAGGGCTCATGTCGATGCTGGAGTCCCACGCTGCCAGTGCACCGATAACGGTGATCGACACGCAAAACCTGCTCTGGTCGTGGCACACCCAAGACCAGGCCCTCAACGGGATCTCGGCCTTTCCCAGCATGCATGTTGCCTCGTCAGTTCTGATGGCGATCTTCCTGCGGCGGGTGTCACGCGTTCTGGGCCTTTGCGCCACGATCTTCGCGGTCGGCATAATGTTCGGTTCGGTGCTTCTGGCCTGGCATTACGCAGTTGACGGGTATGCCGGCGCAGTTATCGCCGTGGCGGCATGGATCGCCGCTGGCTGGTTGGTTCGACTCGTCTATGGCGAACGCCCTGCCCACCTGATCGAGCGTCAAGCCTAGTTCACGTCCCAGTCGTCCTCGTCACGGGCAACGCCGAAGGCAAACCAGTCTGCCCGGATCCGCGCGATCCGGCTGTCGCCCCAGGTCCGGAAGACAATCTCGAAACCACTGGTCGAGATGTTTTCGGCGGAAATATCCACGCGCGAATTGGCCTTGTGATCGATATCCCACATCGAAATGCCGACTGTCACCATCGGCGGTTCAAGGAACTCTTCTTTGAACGCTTGCGTGTGGCGCACCTCGCGTGGGCCGGAACCGGACCACATCGCGCCATCATGCACGAAGTCCGAGAATAGTATCTTCGAGCCTTGCTCAATTCCAATTGAACCTGAATACCGCCTCATTACGCACCCAGACCCCTACCCGAAGTAATCTTGCACCGAATCAATTCCATCGGGCCAGAGAAAAGCAAAAGCCCCGAACCGAAGCCGGGGCCTTTGAACTGATTGTCTGCAATGCCGCCGACGACCTAAATGCCGGCAGCTGCCCGCATGGCGTAAAGATCGGCCACCGCCTTGTCGGCCGCGTCCTTGTCCGAGTTGACCGCCGCCGCCTCGCAGGCATCGGCAACCAGCGCGTCAAGCGCGGCGGGCGTCAGCTCATCCAGCGGCACGGCCTGCTCGGCCAGGACCGACACGCCCGTGGCACTGATCTCGGCAAAGCCGCCGGTCACGATATAGGCTTTCGTCCCCTCGGAGCCGACCACGCGCAGAACGCCCGGCCGCAGCGAGGTGATGGTGGCCGCATGGCCCTCCATCGCCGTCAGATCGCCCATCGCGCCGGGGATCTGGACCTCGGTCGCCGGGAACGACGCGAGGCGCCGCTCCGGGCTGACGAGGTCGAATTGAACCGTGCTGGCCATTTCGCCCCCTTACGCCGCAGCTGCCGCGAGTTTGGCAGCCTTGGCTTTCACTTCCTCGATGTCGCCGACCATGTAGAAGGCGGCTTCAGGCAGGTGGTCATATTCGCCGTTCACCACCGCCTTGAACGAGGCAATGGTCTTGTCCAGCGGAACCTGCACGCCGTCCGAACCGGTGAAGACCTTCGCAACGTCGAAGGGCTGCGACAGGAAGCGCTGGATCTTCCGGGCGCGGGCCACGGTCAGCTTGTCCTCTTCCGACAGTTCGTCCATGCCAAGGATGGCGATGATGTCCTGCAGCGACTTGTAGCGCTGAAGGATCCCCTGCACCGAACGGGCAACCTGGTAGTGCTCGTCGCCGATGACCGCCGGGTCCAGAAGACGCGAGGTCGAGTCGAGCGGGTCCACCGCCGGGTAGATGCCAAGCTCCGAGATTGCACGCGACAGAACGGTCGTTGCGTCAAGGTGCGCGAACGAGGTCGCAGGCGCGGGGTCGGTCAGGTCGTCGGCCGGAACGTAGATCGCCTGCACCGAGGTGATCGAGCCTGCCTTGGTCGAGGTGATGCGTTCCTGCAGCGCACCCATGTCGGTGGCCAGCGTCGGCTGATAGCCCACGGCCGAAGGGATACGGCCGAGGAGAGCCGACACTTCCGAACCCGCCTGGGTGAAGCGGAAGATGTTGTCGACGAAGAACAGAACGTCGGTCCCCGACTGGTCGCGGAACTGCTCGGCCAGGGTCAGGCCGGTCAGCGCCACGCGGGCACGGGCCCCCGGGGGCTCGTTCATCTGACCGTAAACCAGCGCCACTTTCGAGGCCGACAGGTCGTCGATCTTGATAACGCCCGATTCGATCATCTCGTGGTAAAGGTCGTTCCCTTCACGGGTCCGTTCACCCACGCCCGCGAACACGGAATAGCCCGAGTGCACCTTGGCGATGTTGTTGATCAGTTCCATGATCAGAACCGTCTTGCCCACGCCGGCGCCGCCGAAGAGGCCGATCTTGCCGCCCTTGGCGTAGGGGGCCAGCAGGTCGATGACCTTGATGCCGGTCACGAGGACCTGCGATTCTGTCGCCTGCTCGCTGAAGGCCGGGGCGGGCTGGTGAATGGCGCGGGTCTCTTTCGCGACGACCGGGCCCTTTTCGTCCACCGGCTCGCCGATGACGTTCAGGATGCGGCCAAGGGTCGCGTCACCCACCGGAACCGAGATCGGCGCGCCGAGGTCTTTCACCGGGGTGCCACGCACCAGACCTTCGGTCGCGTCCATCGCGATCGTGCGGACGGTGTTTTCGCCCAGGTGCTGGGCAACTTCCAGGACCAGGCGCTTGCCGTTGTTGGTGGTTTCCAGCGCGTTCAGGATCGCGGGAAGCGCGCCATCGAACTGCACGTCGACGACGGCGCCGATGACCTGCGTCACCTTACCGGCGCCTGCGGATGCTTTCGGGGCTTTTGCCATTGTCTTTTACTCCGGTTTCGTCAGAGCGCCTCGGCGCCCGAAATGATTTCGATGAGTTCCTTGGTGATCGCGGCCTGACGCGAGCGGTTGTAGACCGTCGTGTACTTGGCGATCATGTCGCCCGCGTTGCGGGTCGCGTTGTCCATGGCGGACATCCGCGCGCCCTGCTCCGAAGCGCCGTTTTCCAGAAGAGCGGTGAAGATCTGCGTGGCCACGCCGCGCGGCAGAAGGTCGGCCAGGATCGCCTCTTCCGAGGGTTCGTAGTCGTAAAGCGCCGTGGCGCCCGCCGCTTCGAACTTGGCCGGGATGATCTGCTGTTCGGTCGGGATCTGGCTGATCACCGACTGGAAGCGGTTGTAGAAGATCGTCACTACATCCGCTTCGCCATTCTCGAACGCCGCCATCGCCTCGCGCGCGATGTTCTGCGCATTGGCATAGCCCACGCGCTTCACTTCGCTCAGGTCGACATGGCCGACGAAGGTATGGCCCCAGTCGCGCTTCAGCTGCTCGCGGCCCTTCTTGCCGACAGTCAGGATCTTGACCGTCTTGCCTTGTGCCACCAGCTCGTTGGCCCGGACCCGGGCCAGCTTGACGATCGACGAGTTGAACCCGCCGCAGAGGCCGCGTTCCGAGGTCATCACCACCAGAAGGTGCACCTGGTCCCGGCCGTTTCCGGCCAGAAGCTTCGGTGCGCCTTCGCCGGTGCCGACACCGGCGGCCAGCGCCGACATCACCGCCGTCATCCGCTCGGCAAAGGGCCGGGCGGCTTCGGCGGCATCCTGCGCGCGGCGCAGCTTGGCGGCAGAGACCATCTGCATCGCCTTGGTGATCTTGCGAGTGTTCTTGACACTCGCGATCTTGTTTTTCAGGTCCTTTAGGCTGGGCATCTGCCTACTCCTTCAGGGCCGGGTTCAAACGAAGTCTTTGGCGAAGGCCGCGATTTCGGCTTTGATGGCTTTCTCCAGATCGCCCGCAACCTTGCGGTCGTTCTTGGTGATGTCTTCCAAGAGCGCCTTGCCCGAGGTGCGCAGGTGCTTCAGCAGCCCTGCCTCGAACCGGCCGATGTCCTTGACCGCCACCTTGTCCAGCGCGCCCGAGGTGCCCGCATAGATCACGCAGACGATCTCGGCATTGGTCATCGGCGAATACTGGTTCTGCTTCATCAGCTCGGTCAGACGCGCGCCGCGGTTCAGCAGCGCCTGGGTCGAGGCGTCAAGGTCCGAACCGAACTGGGCAAAGGCCGCCATTTCGCGGTACTGCGCCAGTTCCAGTTTCACCTTGCCCGCAACCGACTTCATCGCGTTGGTCTGGGCCGAGGAGCCCACGCGCGACACCGACAGACCGGTGTTCACGGCCGGACGGATGCCCTGATAGAAGAGTTCGGTTTCCAGGAAGATCTGGCCGTCGGTGATCGAGATCACGTTGGTCGGGATATAGGCCGACACGTCGCCGGCTTGCGTTTCGATGATCGGCAGCGCGGTCAGCGAACCGGCGCCGAAATCGCTGTTCAGCTTGGCCGAACGCTCCAGAAGGCGCGAGTGCAGATAGAACACGTCGCCCGGATAGGCTTCACGTCCCGGCGGACGGCGGAGGAGCAGCGACATCTGGCGGTAGGCCACGGCCTGCTTCGAGAGGTCATCATAGATGATCAGGGCATGACGGCCGTTGTCACGGAAGAATTCAGCCATCGCAGTCGCCGAATAGGGCGCCAGGAACTGCATCGGCGCCGGGTCGGACGCGGTCGCGGCCACGACGATCGTGTAGGCCATCGCGCCGGTCTCTTCCAGCTTCTTCACCAGCTGCGCCACGGTCGAACGCTTCTGACCGACGGCGACATAGATGCAGTACAGCTTCTTCGATTCGTCCGTCCCGGCAGCGTCGTTGTAGGACTTCTGGTTCAGGATCGTGTCCAGCGCCACGGCGGTCTTGCCGGTCTGGCGGTCGCCGATGATCAGTTCGCGCTGGCCACGGCCAACCGGGATCATCGCGTCCACGGCCTTGAGGCCGGTCGCCATCGGCTCGTGCACCGATTTCCGCGGAATGATGCCCGGGGCCTTCACGTCGGCCACGCGACGCTCCGACGCCTTGATCGGGCCCTTGCCGTCGATCGGGTTGCCCAGCGCGTCGACGACGCGGCCAAGAAGCGCGTCACCTGCAGGCACGTCCACGATGGACTTGGTGCGCTTGACGGTGTCGCCTTCCTTGATGTCCTGGTCGGAGCCGAAGATAACGATACCGACGTTGTCGACTTCCAGGTTCAGCGCCATCCCGCGGATGCCGCCTGGGAATTCCACCATTTCACCGGCCTGGACATTGTCCAGCCCGTGGACGCGGGCGATCCCGTCGCCAACCGACAGCACGCGGCCGACTTCGGCCACTTCGGCGTCCTTGCCAAAGTTCTTGATCTGCTCCTTCAGGATCGCAGAGATCTCAGCAGCCTGGATTCCCATCACCCAACCTCTTTCATTGCATTTTGCAGGGCCGCGAGCTTTGCCTTGACCGACGTGTCGATCATGGTCGAGCCCAGCTTGACGA
>JAEULQ010000093.1 GCA_016792685.1 Tabrizicola sp.
TCGTTCCGGTGAAGCACGAGGATTACCTCGGCATCCTCGCCGCCCGCAAGCTTCAGGAAGGCATGTAAGCTTTCATGACGTGTCACCGGGTCCCCAGACGGGGGCCCGGTGTTTTCATGCCGGACCGGGTCGCGAGGGGAAGATGGTCGATATAGCATTCGGGCCAGAGCAGGGGCGTCGCCCCGACCTGTCCGACAACCGCGAAGCCTATCTCGACATGGTCCGCCGCAAACGGATGTATGGCGGCATCCTGGCAGTGATCTTCGTGGCCCTGATGGCCGCTGGCTGGTCGCTGTCCGAAGACCGCAACGCAGGCGGGTTCCTGGAAGGCCTGCACCAGGTTTTCGACTTCCCCGCCGAGGTCTTCGCCGAGGCCTGGGAAAAGCGTGCCCTCCTGCCCGCGATCTTCTGGGAACATATCCCCGCCCTGATCGAGACGCTGAACATCGCCGCCGTCGCCACCCTGCTTGGCGCGCTCATGGCCATGGCGCTGTCGCTACTCGCCACCCGCGGCCTGGCCCGCTGGCCCGCCGCCATCCCGCTTTTCCGCCGCACGATGGACGGCCTCCGCGCCATTCCGGAAATCGTCATCGCGCTCGTCCTCATCTACATCCTCGGTGGCGGCCCGGTTCCCGCCGTCATCGCCATCGCGCTCCATACCGGCGGGGCGCTTGGCAAGCTCTTTTCGGAAGTGGCCGAGAATGCAGACCTCAAGCCAGTCGAGGGCCTGGCCTCGGTCGGTGCCAACTGGTCGCAGCGAATGTGGCTTGGCGTCATCCCGCAGGTAGCCCCGAACTGGCTGTCCTACGCACTCCTGCGGTTCGAGATCAACGTCCGCGCCAGCGCGATCCTGGGCTTTGTCGGTGAGGGCGGCATCGGGCATGACCTCAAGCTTGCGATGCAATGGGGCCAGGGCCGCTATGACGAGGTCGTCGCGATCTTCCTGCTCCTGTTCCTGACCATCGTGGTCATTGACCGCGTGTCTGACCACTACCGCCACAAGCTGGTGCGGGGGCACTGACATGACCGCAACCGTCGCTTCGCCGTCGCTGATTGACACTGTCACCGCCAGCTTCACTCGCAAGCGCCGGTTGGCCTTCGCGGTCCCCGCCGCAATCCTTGCCTATCTGGTCTACGCTGCGATCAGCTTCGACCTCGCGGGCCTCGCGCAACGCGCCCGCTTCGAAAACGCCGCGATCCTTCTGGGCGACTTCTGGTCGCACAAGACCCATGTCACCCGTGACAATCGCACCGATCAGGTCACCGTCGCCATCGAAGGCGAGAACAAGGGGACCTACCCCGAAGGCATGCTGCCCGACTGGGTGACCATCGCCGGCACAGTGACCACAATCGACCTCGGCGACGGCCATGTGGTGACCTATGACGACAAGGGCGCGCGATATGTCGTGCCGGGCTACGGCAAGATCGACATTCGCCCGGAAGGCGGCAAGCCGGTGATCACTGCGCCGCAGCCGATCCCCGACTGGATTTCGGTGGCCGAGAACAAGGTCTCCGTCACAACCGACGCCGGGCGCTTCAGCTACAGCCGCTCCAAGGTCGAGACTTTCAAATACGAACCGGGCTGGGAGCTTTGGTTCTTCACCCTCGACAGCCCGTTCTACGGCAAAAGCTGGGGCGAACTGGCCGCGCTTGCCACCACCGGCGACCGGATCGACCCCAACCGCACGA
Organism: Tabrizicola sp.; assembly: GCA_016792685.1. Classification (GTDB taxonomy): domain Bacteria; phylum Pseudomonadota; class Alphaproteobacteria; order Rhodobacterales; family Rhodobacteraceae; genus Tabrizicola. The sequence continues at coordinate 1,690 of JAEULQ010000093.1, forward strand.
ACCTCGGCTACATGGTCTCGGAATTCTGGACCAACAAGATGTGGCGCCATGGCGATGTGGCCTGGGCGATCTTCGAGACGATCCTGATGGCCTTTCTCGGCACCATGTCCGCGGCCCTTGTGGCCCTGCCGCTGGGCTTCCTCGCTGCCCGCAACTTCAACCCGCTCGGCCCCCTGCGCTTTGCCGCCCGCCGCGTCTTCGACTTCATCCGCGGTGTCGACGGGCTGATCTGGACCATCATCCTGTCCCGCGCTTTCGGTCCCGGCCCGATGACCGGTGCCATCGCCATCGCGATCACCGATGCGGGCACCTTCGGCAAGACGTTCTCCGAAGCGCTGGAGAACATTGACGAGAAACAGGTCGAAGGCATCCAGTCCACCGGCGCCAACTCCCTGCAACGCGCCCGTTTCGGGGTCATCCCGCAGATCACCCCGGTCCTCCTTTCCCAGATCCTGTACTATCTGGAATCCAACACCCGCAGCGCCACGGTTATCGGCGCCATCGTCGGCGGCGGGATCGGTCTTCTCCTGACCCAGGCCATCATCACCCAGAAGGACTGGGAAGAGGTCGCCTATTACATGGTCCTGATCGTGCTGATGGTGATGCTGATGGACAGCCTCTCCGGCTGGCTCCGCCGCAAATTGATCAAGGGTTCTTCGGCCTGACCGCCCGTCAGACGGGTCTTTCCCGTCGCAAGATATCGTCCGGGGGTTTGGGGGCGGAAAACCCCCAATGACCGAGGAGGAGGCGAAGGCCGACGACGAGACAAGAGACTTGCGCGCAAGCGCACATTGCGAAAACCGCCCCGCCCGATCCGCCGCCAGAAGGTTACTCCCCCATGAACGCCCGCGCTCAAACCCTTGAAAAGACTAAAGCGGACCATCCCGTCCAGCGTGGACAGCGCCTCTCTCCCGACGGCGCCGTGATCCACCCTACCGCCCAGATCGTGAACTCCCATTTCGAAGCCTGGACCGAGGTCGGCGAAGGCGCCCGCATCCTCAACTCCACCTTCGAGGCCTATTCCTACTGCGACCGCTTCGCCGACATCGCCAACACCACCGTCGGCCGGTTTTCCAACATCGCCGCGATGACCCGGATCGGTCCGACCGACCATCCCTTCACCCATGCGGCCCAGCACCACTTCCTCTACCGCTCCTCCTCCTACTGGCCGGACGCCGAAGATGACCCCGTCTTCTTCGCTGCCCGCGCCGCCCGCCGCACCCGACTTGGCCCCGATTGCTGGATCGGTCATGGCGCGATCATCAAGCCCGAGGTCACCCTTGGCGCGGGTAGCATCGTCGCCTCCGGGGCGGTCGTGACCCGGGACGTCCCCCCGTTCATGATCGTCGCCGGCTGCCCGGCGGTGCCACTGCGCCCCCGCTTCGACGCCCGCATCGTCGACCGCCTCCTCGCCCTCGCCTGGTGGGACTGGGATCACGATCGCCTGCGAACGGCCCTGCCGGACTTCCGCAGCCTGAAGGCTGAAGCCTTTCTCGAGAAATACGACAGCTGACCGCAAGGCGCGGGTTCAGGGGTTCACGGTCAAGGTGACCCTTTCGCCCGCGAACCAGGTGATGCCCTGCTCGACCGGGCGGCCCTGGGCGTCGACATTCACCGCGACGGATCGCAAAACCGGGGTGCCAGGCTTGACCTGCAGCGGCAGGGCAAGAACCGGGTCCGCCAGGGCAGCGTTCAGCCGGGTCTCCTGGCGCGTGTAGTCCGGCAGGCCACAGGCGGCGAGGCCCGCCGTGATCGATCCGGTCTCGGTAACGGCTGCCAGAAGACCCGGAAACCTTCCAGCCGGAAAGATCGACCGGAAGGCCGCAATCGGCTGTCCGTCGGCCAGGGACACACCTTCGACCACATGCACAAGCGTGCCCGGCCGCAGGTCCAGTGCCTTCGCTTCCTCGCCATCGGCGGGCCGGGTTTCAGTGCGGGTGATCCGGCGCGTCGGGGTCTGGCCTGCTGCCAGAACATTGTCGTGAAACCGGACCCGCCGCCCCAGACGATAGGTTGTAGGCCGGGCCGCGACAAAGACCCCGGCCCCCCGCCGGGCATGAACCAGACCCTTCTCGGCCAGCGCGCCGAGCGCGTGGCGGATCGTGTGCCGGTTGACCATGAAACGGCCCGCAAGCTCGGCCTCGGTCGGCAGCTTGTCTCCGGATCTGTAGTGACCAGCCGCGATCTCATCCGTCAGGGTTTCGGCGATCGATGCCCAGAGGGCAGGTCTTGGCAAGGCATTCTCCTGTCATGAAAAATTCACAACTCTTCGGTTGGTCGCTCCCCGCGTATCGGGTATGATTTGTATAGTTGTATAGTAATATAGACAACCCCTGGAAGATGTCGAGCCCCTGATGCCAACGCCCCCTCCCGAAACCCGCAAGGCCTGGATCTCGGTCCTGGCAAAGTCGCCTCCTGCCCGGCTTGCGGCTCTGCTGCCCAGGCTTCCGCAACATGACCTGCTGCGTGCGCCCGAGACCGGTGCCGTGATGGTTCGCGGCCGCGTCGGCGGCTCGGGTGAGCCGTTCAACCTTGGGGAAATGACGGTCACGCGTTGCTCGGTCCGTCTGGTCGAGGGTGCCGTCGGGCACGCCTGGGTCCAGGGGCGCGACACGGGCCATGCGATCCGGGCGGCCGTTGCGGATGCCCTGCTGCAGACCGACGCAGCGCCCGAGATCTCGCGGCAGGTTCTGCAGCCACTGCGGGAGGAGGCCGCAGCAGTGGCGCGCGCCCGGGCCGAGAAGGCCGCAGCCACGAAGGTAGAGTTCTTCACGCTGGTCAGGGGGGAAGACCAATGATCACCGCAGCCCTCTCGGGCGGGTTCATCGACGCGCCTGTCCAGTCGGCCCGCGCCTTCCGCGCGATCCTGGAAGCCATGGCCCGGCCCGGAACGATTCACCCTGTCGACGGTGCCGCTGCGCCAGAGCCACTCTCGGTGGCAGCCTCGGTCGCGCTTTTGACATTGGCCGATGGGACGACGCCCGTGCATCTTGCCGGTGGGGCCAACTCTGCGCTGGTGCGGGACTGGATCGCCTTTCATATCGGTGCCCCGCTGGTTGCCGCCGAGGCTGCGGATTTCGCCGTCGGCACCTGGCAGGACTTGCAGCCGGTGACGCGCTTTCGCATCGGCCAGCCAGACTATCCGGACCGTTCGGCCACACTGATCGTCGAGGTGGACCGGCTGGTGAACCACGGTCCCGCGCTGACCGGCCCGGGGATCGCACTGGCCACCTGGCTGTCGTTGCCCGAGACCGAGGCCTTCCATGCCAACCGGGCGCTCTTTCCGCTGGGGTTCGATTGCCTTTTCACCTGCGCAAACCGGCTGGCGGGCCTGCCCAGGTCCACCAAAGTGGAGAAGCTTTAGATGTATGTCGCCGTCAAGGGTGGCGAACGCGCCATCGACAATGCTCATGCCTGGCTGGCCGAGGAACGGCGCGGAGATTGCTCGGTGCCAGAGCTTTCGGTCGCGCAGATCCGCGAGCAGATGAAGCTCGCCGTCAATCGGGTCATGGCGGAAGGGTCGCTTTACGATCCGGACCTGGCGGCCCTTGCGATCAAGCAGGCGCGCGGAGACCTGATCGAGGCGGTCTTCCTGATGCGGGCCTATCGCACGACCCTGCCACGTCTGGCCGGCTCGGTCGCGATCGAGACGGGAAGCATGGCCGTGGTTCGCCGGATATCGGCCACCTACAAGGATCTTCCGGGCGGGCAGATCCTGGGGCCGACCTTCGACTACACGCACCGTCTTCTTGATTTCGCCCTGGCCGCAGAAGGTGACGTGCCGGCTGCCCCGACAGCGCCCGCAACGCCGGGGCCCGTACCGCATGTGACCGGCTTTCTGAACCGCGAGGGGTTGATCGAAGACACCCAGCGCTGCGACACCACTCCGCCGGACCTGACCCGCGAGCCGATGGAGCTTCCCACCGTCCGACCCTTGCGGCTGCAGGCCCTGACCCGGGGGGATGAGGGCTTTGTCCTCGGCCTCGCCTATTCCACCCAGCGCGGCTATGGCCGGACCCATGCGTTCGTCGGAGAGCTGCGCATCGGTTGGGTCGGTGTCGAAGTCGAGATCCCGGAACTCGGCTTCGCTGTCGAGATCGCCGAGATCGAGCTGACCGAATGCGAAACCGTGAACCAGTTCAAGGGCTCGAAGACCGAGCCGCCGCAGTTCACCCGGGGCTACGGCCTTGTCTTCGGACAGTCGGAACGCAAGGCGATCTCGATGAGCCTGGTCGACCGCGCGCTGCGCTGGAGGGAGCTGGGCGAGGACAATTCCGGCGCGCCGGCCCAGGATGAGGAATTCGTCCTCATGCACTGCGACAACATCCAGGCGACCGGGTTTCTGGAACACATCAAGCTACCGCATTACGTCGACTTCCAGTCCGAGCTGGAACTGGTCCGCCGCCTGCGGAGCGAGGCAATCGTCCTGACGGAGGCTGCGGAATGACCGATCAAGCCTATAACTTCGCCTATCTTGACGAACAGACCAAGCGGATGATCCGGCGCGCGATCCTGAAGGGGATTGCGGTGCCGGGCTATCAGGTCCCGTTTGCCAGCCGCGAGATGCCAATGCCCTATGGCTGGGGCACCGGTGGCGTGCAGGTGACCTCGGCCTGCCTCGTGCCCGAGGACCGGCTGAAGGTGATCGACCAGGGCGCGGACGACACGACGAACGCGGTTTCGATCCGCAAGTTCTTCCAGCGGACGGCCGGGGTCGCGGTGACGGAAGCCACAGCCGAAGCGACGGTGATCCAGACCCGGCATCGCATTCCCGAAACGCCGCTGCACGAGGGCCAGATCCTGGTCTATCAGGTACCGATCCCCGAACCGCTGCGCTTTCTGGAGCCGCGCGAGACCGAGACGCGCAAGATGCACGAGCTTGAGGAATACGGGCTGATGCATGTGAAGCTTTACGAGGACATCGCCCGCCACGGGACGATTGCCACCTCCTACGCCTATCCGGTCAAGGTCGAGGGGCGCTATGTGATGGACCCCTCGCCGATCCCGAAATTCGACAACCCGAAACTGGGGCAGAACCCGGCGATCCAGCTCTTTGGTGCTGGCCGCGAACAGCGGATCTACGCGCTCCCGCCCTTTACCGAGGTCGTGAGCCTGGACTTTGACGACCACCCGTTCGAGCCAAGCAAGGCGCCGCATGACTGCGACCTGTGCGGCGCGCGGGACAGCTATCTGGACGAAGTGATCACCGATGACCGCGGCGGGCGGATGTTTGTCTGCTCGGACACCGATTTCTGTGCCGGGCGACAGGCGGATGGACATCGGGGTCGCCTCTCGGCGGTGGAGGCCGTGCAATGACGATGATGCCCAGGACGATCACAACCGATGAGCCGCTTCTTGCGGTCAGCGGCCTGACCAAACGCTATGGCGCGCGGATCGGCTGTGCCGACGTCAGTTTCGACCTCTACCCCGGCGAGGTTCTGGGGATCGTCGGGGAAAGCGGCTCGGGAAAATCGACGCTCTTGTCCTGCCTTTCGGGCCATCTGCGACCCGACTTCGGCCGCATCACCTATGACGCCCGCGACGTGCTGGCGATGGGAGAGACCGAGCGCCGCCGACTTGGCCGCACCGACTGGGCCTATGTCCACCAGAACCCGCGCGACGGGCTTCGGATGGGGGTCAGCGCGGGCGGCAATGTCGGCGAACGCCTGATGGCGATCGGCGCCCGGCACTACGGCGACATCCGGGACAAGGCCGCTGACTGGCTCGGCCGGGTGGAGATCGCCGCCGACCGGATCGACGACCGGCCCACGGCCTTTTCGGGGGGCATGCAGCAGCGGTTGCAGATCGCCCGGAACCTGGTGACCTCACCGCGCCTCGTCTTCATGGACGAGCCGACCGGAGGCCTGGATGTCAGCGTCCAGGCCCGGCTCCTGGATCTGCTGCGCGGCCTGGTGCGCGATCTTGGCCTCAGCGTGATCATCGTCACCCACGACCTCGCTGTCGTGCGCCTGCTGGCGCACCGGCTGATGGTGATGAAAGGGGGCCGCGTGGTGGAACAGGGCCTGACCGATCAGGTCCTGGACGATCCGCAACATGCCTACACCCAATTGCTCGTCTCGTCCGTCCTGCAGGTCTAACCCTATGATCCAGATCGAAAACCTTTCGAAGAGTTTCACCCTGCACAACCAGGGCAGCGCGGTGATCCCGGTGATGGCGGGCGCTTCGCTGATCGTTCGTCCCGGCGAATGCGTCGGGCTGACCGGTCAGTCGGGGGCCGGAAAGTCCACCCTGATGCGCATGGTCTATGGCAACTACCTTGCCGCAGCCGGTCGCCTTGTTGTCGGAGACCTGGATCTGGTCACTGCCGCCCCGCGCGAGATCATCGCCTTGCGCCGGCATACCCTGGGCTATGTCAGCCAGTTCCTGCGTGTCGTGCCGCGTGTCCCGACGCTGGATGTGGTCGCCGAACCGCTTCTCGCCCTGGGCCGCCCCCCTGCCGAAGCCCGCAGGCACGCAGAGGGGCTTCTTGCGCGGCTCAATATTCCCGAGCGGCTGTGGGCCTTGTCCCCCACGACCTTTTCCGGCGGCGAGCAGCAGCGGGTGAACATCGCGCGGGGCTTCGCCCATGCCTACCCGGCCCTGCTTCTGGATGAGCCGACAGCCAGCCTCGACGCCGTCAACCGCGAGGTCGTCCTGACCCTGATCGAAGAAGCCAAGGCGCGGGGTGCGGCCATTCTGGGGATCTTCCACGACGAAGCCGCCCGGGCACGGATCTGCGACCGGCTGGTGGATGTCACAGGCTTCACGCCGCGGCTTGCGGCATGAACCCGGCCCCGCAGATCTTTGCAGTTGTCGGGCCGTCGGGCGCTGGCAAGGACACGCTGATCCGCGGCGCCATCGTACGGCGCCCCGAACTGCGCCTGGTCCGAAGGGTGATCACCCGGCCAAGCGAGGCCGGGGGTGAAGATTACGAAGGCGTCTCGGATGCGGAATTTGCCGATCGCCTTGCCCGTGGTGACTTTGTTCTGGACTGGGCCGCGCATGGTCTGCGGTACGGCATCCCGCGCCATGAGCTTTCCGGGTCTGGTGTGATCCTCTTCAACGGCAGCCGGGCCGTGCTTCCGCTTGCCGCGAGCCTCTTGCCCGGACTTCGCATCATCCATGTCACTGCACCCGACCGCATCCTTGCGGCGCGGTTGTCATCCAGGGGTCGCGAATCCGCTGCCGATATCCGGGCGCGCCTGTCCCGCGCCGCATTTTCCATGCCGGACGGCATCCCGTTTGAAACCGTGATCAATGACGGCTCGCTCGAGCTTGGTGTGACCCGCTTTCTTGCGGCGCTTCAGCCGGTCAGTGCGTAGCGATGCAAAAGATGGAACCGCCCAGCCGCATCTTCGCCGAACAGGCACAGGTCCTCGATCAGGAAGGGGCGCGGCAGTACAGGCGCGAAGTGGTCGGACAGCGCCGCCATGACGGGCCCCGGTTCGGGCAGACGGTCGGTCAGCGTCAGGTGGAAGCGGAACTCCTCCATGACGAAGGGATAGCCCCAAAGCCTGAGAAGCTCGCGCTGGCCCGCCGTCAGGGTTTCCCGCCGCCGACGAGAGATTTCGTCCGGGCTGAGCGCCGCACGCAAGGCGTTGGTTCCTTCGACCACCGCCGCGCCAAGCTCCAGAAGGGCGGCCTCGCAGCCCGTGGGCGTCAGTGCAAGGAAGCCCTGCAGGTCTTCCAGGATCAGCCCTTCGCAGCGGACCGGTGCCAGGCGAGCGGCCAGCGCCGAGACGACTGCAGCGGCGGCCTCGTCCGTCACCCCCTCGGCAAGCCGGAAGGGCGCGCGCAGAGTGCCGTGAAACCCGTAGCGCCGGGCTTCGGCGGTCAGGATGGCGGGAAAGGGCAGCCCGGGCAGATCGGGCTGCGAGAGGCTGCGGCCCGTGGCGGCATCCCAGCCCAGCCAGGCATTCGCCAGCTCGGCAAAGGCGCCGGGTCTTGGGGCGTAATAGACGGCATATCGTTTCATCTGGTCCATGGCGCGGGCCCTAGCCTGCCCGTGTCACATGCGTGTGACAGGGCAATGGCAGGAAGCCCCGACAACCATGTGACTTCAAGACAGGAAGACCGGTAATGACAGACACGATCCTTGCCAATGCGACCCTGGTCCTGCCCGATGAGGTCTTGCGCGGACAAGTCCGGCTGGCTGACGGTCGGATCACCGATATCGTCCCGGGCGGCGGGGTTCCCTCGGGCGCGCATGATTGCAACGGCGATCTGGTCCTGCCGGGGCTTGTCGAACTTCACACCGACAACCTCGAGCGTCACATCGAGCCGCGTCCTCGGGTCGGCTGGCCGCATCAGCCCGCAATCCTGGCCCATGATGCCGAACTTGCCGGTGTCGGGATCACCACCGTCTTCGATGCGCTGCGTGTCGGGTCCGTGATTTCAGGCGGCAAGACCAGCACTGGCGAATACGCGCGCAGTATGGCGGATGAAATCCTGGGGCTGCGCCGCAGCGGTGCCCTGAAGATCAACCATCTTCTGCACCTGCGGGCCGAAGTCTGCAGCGAGACCCTGGTCGAGGAACTGGCGAAATTCGGTCCCGAGGATGAGGTCGGCATTGTCAGCCTGATGGATCATACGCCCGGTCAGAGGCAGTTCCGCGACCTGTCGAAGTTGCGGGAATACTATACCGGCAAATACGGGATCTCCGAGGCCGACTGGCAGGACCATGTGGCCAGCCAGCTTGCGATCCGGGAACGGGTGGGCGCGCTGCATGAGGCGACCGTCGTGGCCGAAGCGGGCCGTTTCGGCGCGGTCCTGGCCAGCCATGACGACACAACCGCGCCCCAGGTCGCCGTCAGCGCGGGCCATGGTGTCCATTTCGCAGAGTTCCCCACGACGACCGAGGCAGCGCAGGCCTGCCGCGACCATCGCATCAAGGTGATGATGGGGGCACCCAACCTGGTTCGCGGCGGCAGCCATTCCGGAAACGTCGCGGCAAGCGCACTGGCCGAGGCCGGGCTTCTGGACATCCTGTCGTCCGACTATGTGCCCTCGTCACTTCTGTCAGGGGCGCTGTTCCTGGCCGACCTCTGGGGCGACGTGGCGCGCGGGGTCGCGACGGTGACCGCGGCGCCGGCCGAGGCGGCGGGCCTTGCCGATCGCGGCAGACTGACCATCGGCGCGCGGGCGGATGTCATCCGCGTCACCCGGATCGGTACTGCCGTCGCCATGCGCGGCGTCTGGGTCGAAGGCCAGCGGGTCGCCTGACCCTGCCGGCCCTTGCGTCAGGCCGCTCTGCCGCACAAATCGGCTGATGGCCCGAGTTCTACGTTCAATGGACCCAACTGATGCCTAGGCCTTTGTGACTAGGGCCGAAGAGCGGTCTAGCCGTTAGGAACGTCGATGTGGACTGGCTCTCCTCGACTTGCAGTAGAAGTCCTGTGTCAAAGCCGCTGGCTTACCAGTTTCACGCAGCGCAACCGGGTCTCGACGCGTCTCCGGCGGTGGAACAGCTTTATCGTTCCCAAAGCGCACCGGCGAGGTATTTCGCGGCGCATGAAACCTATTGTTGGCCAACGCTACGACGGTATCGGCATTCGAATGCTTTGCAATCAAGAGGGGGCAGGATGGCAGAATCTGTCCCGCGACCCGAAACTTCTGCGTGGTACTTTGCGTGTGTCATACGCACCGTCGGTGGTGACTCTCGCGACCTGCTTTTCGGCCGGGATCTGGCCGAGCAGACAGGGCTTCGTCGGTGCGACACTGAAGTGCCTCTCGATGACATTGAAGGCGCTGATCTCAGATACCTCCTCATCAATCCTAAGTTAATTCTTGCGCCCGAAGTATCGGTTGTGACTGCCGCGCATACGCGGATGCCATTCGACTTCGCTGTAGATCTCGGTGCCGCTATTCCTCAGATGTAGCGGCCTCTTCGATCCACAAAACGAGACGTTTACACACGGCGATTTCTCGGGACGGCTCAGCCAGTTGACGTCGGGCGCTTTCCTGTCGCGCCTGACCATGCGAAACGGGCTCTCGATGAAGCCAGTCGTCTGCCGTACCGCCATACGGAAGAACCACTTCGTTGAAAGGCAAGCATGGATGGCTGCATCGTTGCAGACCTTCAGGTGGTCACGCATGCCTGTCAGCATCGCATCCCAGCTTCCACGCTGGTTTCACAAAACGAACCCCACTGGGGATCCTTGCAATAAAGTCGGTTGCGACCCTCCCGAAGCGCCTCTGCCTTGTCTAGCCCACCCATCGGCAAATGCAGCTAGGGCACAGGTTGCACATCTTTGCCCTACGACTTGTGCGATGCCCAGTAACTTGACCAACCTTTGCGATTGCGGCGATTCATCCAATTGGCATCTGGCAACCGTGGCGGCGCTATCTGGAGGAGATCGTTCTCGGCAAACGGGAAGTGTTTTTGACAGCCATAGACCAGCATATCCAGCGCCATTTCCGCGTACACATTGGCCAATTCTGGATTGTCGCGCGATGCTATCGCATGCAGATAGCAAAGGTAGGCATAGCCATATTCTGGATCGTTGCCACGCTGAAGCATCTTGAGCCGCGCCATCAGCCGCCACCTCAACTTGATCGGCGGCTCAAGCTCCCAATCGAAATCCATCGCCAGAAGGCCTGCAAACGCCTCAGGATCCCTTTTGGGATAGGTCTTCTTGAACTGATACTGATAGAAGCCACTTGTCCTGGCCATGTAGTGGTCAACTTCGGCGTCGCAAAATGTCACGCTAGTATGCGTCTGAAACACAATTGTTGCGGCAAGTTGTTCA
>JAEULQ010000094.1 GCA_016792685.1 Tabrizicola sp.
GGCCTCGATCAGCCACCTCGTCGAGATCATCGAAGAGCGCGGCTAATGTAGGTCGGGCTTCAGCCCGACTCTCTGTCGTAGCGCCCTCGCGGAAACGCGGGGGCGTTTTCGCATTCTGGCTATGACCCATTGTCGTCGTGCGGCGCTCCGTCGCGGCTCGGGAAAATATACCGCAAAACAATATAGTACAGACCGATGACCTGGATGGTCGCGCCAGAGATCAGGGCGATCAGAACCTCATCTGAACGACTGGACCAAGTTAGAAGTGCCGCGACTATCACTAACCAAACACAAAGCAGGCCATAAGTAGCCCACGAGAATTGCTTGCGGAGCGCGATATCCTGCTCGTAGTTTCTCAGTTTGGCGTGATTGAACCGCTTCGTATAGTCGTCCGCTTCAGGTGATGCATCAGCGGCGTCGTCCAGCACAACGAAATTGATATCAAGTGGCTCTTCGCCACCAGCATTAGTGCTGGCGGCTTCCTTCGACCTTGGCACGGTATACCTGCTCTATCAATTCATTCGGAATGGTCGGTTTGCAGGACAAGTCTACTTTCTCGGAAACAATCGTCCACGGCTCGCCCGGAGCATGAGTGGCGTTCGAAAGCTGTATACCGCTGTGTCGCTTGTACGACATCCAGACAGACTCAAGGAATGGCTCAAGCTCTCCCGCGTACACCGGAGTTTGGCTCGCGAATTTCCCGTCCCGGATAGCAAATCTTGATCCGAGGCTAGTGATTGGACCTCTGCCGGCATCCTTAAACTGGATGTAAAGGTCGCGTACGACGGGGCCATGCGGCCACGCCTCAACGTCCTCGTCAAACAGCGGCCCTTGACCATTCCCAAGATGCCAAGCATGCGCGAAGAAAACCAGCTTGTATAGTTTCAGCTGATCAAGCGTTTTAAATGCTTCATCTTTGCTCGCCCTTTTCAGGAACCAGTTCGCGACCGCCATCGCAGAGGTCGGCGCGGTAGAAACAGCGTTCATCGCATCCTCCTTTGCCAGTTGACACGTTCCCTACACGTCAGTTGTGCACAGCTTTGCTAACATATGGTGTGCAATGCACACCGTAGTCAAGTGTACTGGTAGATTTGCGTGTTCACATTATGTTCCAACTACGGCGTTCGTTCGTCGCTACTATAGTGAAAGCAAACGTAGGGTGCGAGATTCAATGCACCACCACTCACACCATCGCCACCAGCGCGTAGAGCGTCATCGCCATCACGATCAGCGACCCCACCGTATAGAACGTTGCCCGCACCTCGTGTGACTGTGCCGTGGCATAGGCCACCGCATGGGCCGCCCGGGATACGACGAAGCCGTACATCAGCACCTGCGCCAGCCACAGCGGCGGAGCCACGGCCACAAAGATCAGGCCTGCCGCCCAGAAGGCCGGGATGTTCTCAAGGTCGTTGCGGTGCATCCGGCGCGAGCGGTCGACATAGTCATTGACCTCCAGCTGCTTCGGGTCCGGCGCCTTGTTGATCAGGCCGGGCCGCAGGTCCTCGGGTGCGGCATAGCCGCCGCCGACCTTCATCATCCGGTAGACCGTCATCCAGCCCTGGCCCATCACCTTCAGCACCGTCAGTGCCGTGGCGATCAGCCAGGTGACGAAGACCGGGTTGTCCAGGTGAAATTCGCCCATGCTGTTCTCTCTCTCAAAGGCCCGCAGCAAAAGTTTACGCGGCGTCAGGGCAGAGTGCTAGGCTTTCCCAAGCGACTCAACCCGCCCGAGGAGGGGCAGGGGGTCGTGATCAGGGAGGAAGCCAATGACCACGCATTACGCCGGTGGCTGCCAGCATGTCCATGTGACTGCCACCGCCGAACCCATCGACAACCATGAATGCCACTGCAACGTCTGCAAGGGCGTGACGGGCCAGCACACGACCCATGTCGCCTTTTTCAATCATGGCGACATCCAGGTCGACCACCCGGAGAAGATCAACCGGGTGCCCTTCAACAAGGACAACCCGAACGGCCCGCTGGAAATCTGCGTCTGCGCCGACTGCGGTGCCGCGCTGATGCTAGACGACAAGCAGGGCCGCATCCGCGTCGCCGTGCCGAACATCATGGGCTATGACGATGCCAAGTTCCCGAAGGCCACCTACCACGCCTTCTGGGACGAAACGAAGGGCTATCCGGCCCCGACCGATGGCCGCCCGGTCTATTCCGGCCTCCAGCCCAGCTTCGTCTGGCCGAAGGGAGCGTAGGTCGGGCTTCAGCCCGACTCTCCAGAAGTTAACACCACCCTAACGGAAAATCATAACCCGTTGGAATCATTCACCAAGGAGAGACTGTCCACTGTGGGCAGCCTCACCCTTGCTTTTCGGGGTCGCCTCATGTATCGCCCCCCGGTGGCCAAGTCCGGCCATGAGAATCAAGAAAAGCCGTGGGCGTCCCGTTCTCGCTTCGGGGGCGCATCCGGCAAGGAGAAGCGAAATGAAACTGCATGAACTCGCCGACAACGAAGGCGCGGCGAAGAAGAAAAAGCGCGTCGCGCGCGGCCCGGGCTCGGGCAAGGGCAAGACCGCTGGCCGCGGTATCAAGGGTCAGAAGTCCCGCTCGGGCGTGGCTCTGGGTGGCTACGAAGGCGGCCAGATGCCGCTCTACCGTCGCCTGCCGAAGCGCGGCTTCACCAAGCCGAACAAGCTGCACTACTCGGTGGTCAACCTGGGCCTGATCGAGAAGTTCATCGCTGCGGGCAAGCTGAACGCCAAGGAAGAGATCACCGAAGACGCGCTGGTCGCGGCTGGCGTGACCTCGAACAAGCGCGACGGTATCCGCGTGCTGGCCAAGGGCGAGCTGAAGTCGAAGGTCACCCTGACCGTCACCGGCGCCTCGGCTTCGGCCGTGGAAGCGATCGAAAAGGCCGGCGGCAAGGTCACGCTCCTGGCACCCGTCGCAGCAGCCGCTGAGTAAGGGATTGTGAGCGGCCGCAAGGTCGCTTACATCACCAGAAGTTTTCCCGCGCCGCCGACCGGAGAACGGTTTGGCGGCGCTTGGCTTGAAAGAGACCTGACATGGCATCTGCTGCAGAGCAAATGGCGGCAAACCTCAGCTGGGGCATGCTCGGCAAGGCGACCGACCTGCGCCAACGCATCTTCTTCACCATCGGCCTGCTGATCGTCTACCGGCTGGGCACCTACATCCCGGTCCCTGGCATCGATGGTCAGGCGTTGCGGGACTTCATGTCCGAAGCGAGCCAGACCGTCGGCGGGATGCTGAACCTCTTTACAGGCGGTGCCTTGGCCCGGATGGGCATCTTTGCCCTGGGTATCATGCCCTACATCTCGGCCTCGATCATCGTCCAGCTTCTGGCCACGATGTACGCCCCCTGGCAGCAACTGCGCAAAGAGGGTGAGCAGGGGCGCAAGAAGCTGAACCAGTACACCCGCTATGGCACGGTCGCACTTGCGATCCTGCAGGGCTATGGCATCGCCATGTCGATCCAGGGCGGCGGTCTCGCGCACAACCCGGGCCTCTTCTTCGTGGCGTCCTGTGTCATCACCCTGGTCGGCGGCACCATGTTCCTGATGTGGCTTGGCGAGCAGATCACCGCCCGGGGTATCGGGAACGGCATCAGCCTGATCATCTTCGTGGGCATCGTCGCCGAAATTCCGTCCGCCATTGCCCAGTTCTTCGCTCAAGGCCGGTCGGGCGCACTTTCGACCCCGGTGATCCTGGGCGTGATCGTGATGGTCGTCGCGGTCATCGCCTTCGTGGTCTTCATGGAGCGTGCGCTGCGGAAGATCTCGATCCTCTACCCGCGCCGTCAGGTCGGCATGAAGGTCTATGAGGGCGGCTCGTCGCACTTGCCGATCAAGGTCAACCCGGCCGGCGTCATCCCGGCGATCTTTGCCTCGTCGATCCTGCTGTTGCCGACAACGGTCAGCACCTTCTCGGGCGGCGGAACCAACCCGTTCCTTTCCTGGCTGGCGGCGAACCTTGGCTACGGCCAGCCGCTGCACCTGGTCTTCCTGGCAGTGATGATCGTGTTCTTCGCCTACTTCTACACGCTGAACGTTTCGTTCAAGGTGGATGATGTGGCCGAAAACCTGAAGAACCAGAACGCCTCGATCCCCGGCATCCGACCCGGCAAGAAGACCGAAGAGTATCTGGAATATGTGGTCAACCGCGTTCTGGTCCTCGGCTCGGCCTATCTTGCCGCAGTTTGTCTCTTGCCAGAAGTCCTGATCAGCCGCGTTGGCATTCCCTTCTACTTTGGCGGCACTTCGGTCCTGATCGTGGTTTCGGTCACCATGGACACCATCCAGCAGGTCCAGTCGCATCTTCTGGCGCATCAGTACGAGGCGCTGATCGAGAAGTCGCAGCTTCGTGGCCGCAAGAAGCCGGGGGCAAAGACCGCCCCCAAGGCCCCCGCTCGGCGCTGACCCATGGCCAACATCATTCTTCTTGGACCGCCCGGAGCGGGAAAGGGAACGCAGGCCAAGCGTCTGGAAGAGACGCGCGGCATGGTGCAGCTCTCGACCGGGGACATGCTGCGCGCCGCCCGTACGAGCGGAACGGAGATGGGTCGCAAGGTCGCCGCTGTCCTGGACGGCGGCGGTCTTGTGACAGATGAGATCGTCATCGGTCTGATCGAGGAGAAGCTGGCGCTGACCGGTCATGGCGGGTTCATCTTTGATGGCTTTCCGCGCACGCTGAAGCAGGCCGACGCGCTGGGGGCGCTCCTCGCCCGGAAGGGTCTGGCCCTTGATGCCGTGATCGAGCTGGTGGTCGATGACGCGGCGCTTGTCGGGCGGATCATCAATCGCGCGAATGAAGCGCGAGCGGCGGGTCAACCCGTCCGGAAGGACGATACGCCGGAAGTTTTCGAAGTGCGGCTGCGCGAATACTACAAGAATACGGCGGCGCTGATTGGCTATTACTGGGCCAAGGGCAATCTGGTGCAGATCGACGGCATGGCCGAAATGCAGTCTGTTGCCGAAGCAATTGCCAAGGTTCTTGACAAAGCTTGAAAAAGCCGTCCCGCGGCCTTGACGGCCCCGGGAAAAGCCCCTAATGCACGGCGTCCCGCGGTGGAATCGCCATGCGGGCCTTCCTTATTGGAAGTTCGTATCGCCGGGGGCCGCCCCCGTGCGGTGTTGTGAAAAAAGGTTCTGGCACTACGGAACCGCAACCGAAGAAGGACGACACGCGTGGCACGTATTGCTGGCGTTAACATTCCGACCGCGAAACGGGTTCCGATCGCGCTCACCTACATCACCGGGATCGGCCCCCACACCGCCGAAACCATCTGCGAAGCGCTGAAGATCGACCGCGCCCGCCGCGTGAACCAGCTGACCGACAGCGAAGTTCTGGCGATCCGCGAATACATCGACGCCAACCTGACTGTCGAAGGCGACCTGCGCCGCGAAGTCACGATGAACATCAAGCGTCTGATGGACCTTGGCTGCTACCGCGGCCTGCGTCACCGCAAGGGCCTTCCGGTCCGCGGCCAGCGCACGCACACCAACGCCCGTACCCGCAAAGGCCCCGCAAAGGCCATTGCCGGCAAGAAGAAATAAGGGGGCTGACACATGGCACGCGATACCAAAGCCGCCCGCACCAAGAAGAAAGAACGCAAGAACATCGCCGCTGGCGTGGCGCATGTGAACTCGTCGTTCAACAACACCAAGATCCTGATCTCGGACGTCCAGGGCAACGCGATCTCTTGGTCGTCTTCGGGCACCATGGGCTTCAAGGGCTCGCGCAAGTCGACGCCCTACGCTGCCCAGATGGCTGCAGAAGATGCTGGCCGCAAGGCGCAGGAACATGGCGTTCGCACGCTGGAAGTCGAAGTGCAGGGCCCGGGTTCGGGTCGTGAATCGGCTCTGCGCGCACTGGCTGCCGTGGGCTTCCAGATCACCTCGATCCGCGACGTCACTCCGCTGGCGCACAACGGCTGCCGTCCGCCGAAGCGTCGCCGCGTCTAAGGTACTGATTTCGGCCGGGCCGTGGGGGATCTCCCTCGCGGCCCGGTTTTCGTCGTTTACGATCCTCGGGCGTCCGCCGGCTTTCGGACATTGGCAGCGGACAAGAATAGGGGCTTCAGAATGATCCATAAGAACTGGCAGGAACTCATCAAGCCGACGCAGCTGGTCGTGAAGCCGGGGGCCGATGCCGCCCGCGTCGCGACGGTGATCGCCGAGCCTTTGGAGCGCGGCTTCGGCCTGACGCTGGGCAACGCGCTGCGCCGCGTGCTGATGTCGTCCCTGCAGGGGGGTGCAATCACCTCTGTCCAGATCGACAACGTCCTGCACGAGTTCTCGTCTGTCGCGGGCGTCCGGGAAGATGTCACTGACATCGTCCTGAACCTCAAGGGCGTCAGCCTGAAGATGGATGTCGAGGGGCCGAAGCGCCTTTCGATCTCGGCCAAGGGGCCGGGCGTGGTGACCGCTGGCGACATCTCGGAATCGAACGGCATCGAAGTCCTGAACAAGGACCATGTGATCTGCCACCTCGACGAGGGCGCGGATGTGTTCATGGAGCTGACCGTGAACACCGGCAAGGGCTATGTCTCGGCCGACAAGAACCGCCCGGAAGATGCTCCGATCGGTCTGATCCCGATCGACGCGATCTATTCGCCGGTCAAGAAGGTTTCGTATGAAGTCACCCCGACCCGTGAGGGCCAGGTACTGGACTACGACAAGCTGACGATGAAGATCGAAACCGACGGCTCGCTGACGCCGGATGACGCCGTGGCCTATGCTGCGCGCATCCTGCAGGACCAGCTGTCGATCTTCGTGAACTTCGAGGAACCCGAATCGGCCAAGGCCGGAGAGATCGATACCGGTCTCGAATTCAACCCGCTCCTCCTCAAGAAGGTGGACGAGCTGGAGCTTTCGGTCCGTTCGGCCAACTGCCTGAAGAACGACAACATCGTCTACATTGGCGACCTGATCCAGAAGACCGAAGCCGAGATGCTCCGCACCCCGAACTTCGGCCGCAAGTCGCTGAACGAGATCAAGGAAGTGCTCTCGGGCATGGGCCTGCATCTCGGCATGGACGTCGAAAGCTGGCCGCCGGAAAACATCGAGGACCTGGCCAAGCGCTTCGAGGACCAGTTCTGATTTCGGAAGGGCGGGGCTTGATCTCCGCCCGACCTACGACCCGGGCATTCCGCCCCAACGACGCCGTCTGCACGCACAGGCGGCAACACAAAGCAAAACGAGACGTTAGGAGACCATCATGCGTCACGCCCGCGGCTACCGCCGCCTGAACCGTACCCACGAACACCGCAAGGCGCTGTTCGCCAACATGGCCGGCTCGCTGATCGAGCACGAGCAGATCAAGACCACCCTGCCCAAGGC
>JAEULQ010000095.1 GCA_016792685.1 Tabrizicola sp.
CGTAGTGCCGCGCCGCGACCCTTCCGCCCTGGTCACCCAGGGCGTCTTTTCCTTTTCCCGGAACCCGATCTATTTGTCCGATGCGCTGATCCTTCTGGGAGCAATCCTGTGGCTCGACGCGGTTCCGGCCTTGCCGCTGGTGGCAAGCTTTGCCTGGCTGATTCAGACCCGCTTTATCCGTGACGAGGAAACGCGCCTGACCCTGGCTTTCGGGCCGGAGTTCGACCTATGGGCAGGTCGCACCCGGCGCTGGTTCGGGCGGAAGAGGTAGTTACTTGTACGAAACTTCTGTGCCGAAAACTGGGGTTTGAAATATTGTTGCGCGGTGATAAGTGCGACGGGCCAGTTTGTGGCTCATTGGACAAGAGCGGGGACCGGACGTGAAGATAGGCGCTTTGACAGAGGTTTTTCCCGGCGAGAACCGGGTGGCGATGACGCCGGATTCGGCAGTGCAACTGGCGAAGCTGGGGCATTCTTCGGTGATCCAGGCGGGCGCGGGGGCGAAGGCGGGGTTTTCTGACGCGTCCTATGCGGCGGCTGGGGTCGAGGTGCTGCCGGATGCGGCCTCGGTCATCGCGGCTGCGGACGTGATCGTCAAGGTGCGCGGCCCGGATGCGGCGGAGCTGGCGACGCTGGGCGATGGGCAGACGCTGATCTCGTTCTTCTGGCCGGCGCAGAATGCCGAGCTTCTGGAAGCGGCAGCGAAGAAGAACCTGACGATCGTCGCGATGGACATGGTGCCGCGGATTTCCCGTGCGCAGAAGATGGACGCGCTGTCGTCGATGGCCAACATCGCCGGCTACCGCGCGGTGATTGAGGCCGGGAACAACTTCGGCCGTTTCTTCACCGGCCAGGTGACGGCGGCAGGCAAGGTGCCGCCCGCCAAGGTGCTGATCGTCGGTGCTGGCGTTGCAGGCCTGGCGGCCATTGGGACATCGGTGTCCCTCGGTGCCATCGTCCACGCCTTCGACGTGCGTCCCGAAGTGGCCGAGCAGATTGAATCGATGGGCGCGAACTTCGTGTTCCTGGAGTTCGAGCCGACCCAGGATGGTGCGGCGACCGGCGGCTACGCCGCGCCGTCCTCGCCTGAGTTCCGCGAGAAGCAGCTGGCCAAGTTCCGCGAACTGGCGCCAGAGATGGATATTGTCATCACCACGGCCCTGATCCCCGGGCGGCCGGCGCCGAAGCTCTGGACCGAGGACATGGTCAAGATGATGAAGCCGGGGTCGGTCATCATCGACCTTGCGGCCGAACGTGGCGGCAACTGCGACCTGACGGTGCCGGACCAGAAGATCGTCACCGACAACGGCGTGACCATCGTTGGTTACACCGACTTCCCCAGCCGGATGGCCGCGCAGGCCTCGACGCTCTACTCCACCAACATCCGCCACATGCTGACCGACCTTACGCCGAAGAAGGACGGGGTCATCGCGCATAACATGGAGGATGACGTGATCCGTGGGGCCACGGCGGCGCATATGGGGGCGGTGACCTATCCGCCACCGCCGCCAAAGATCGCGGCCATCGCGGCGGCGAAGCCGAAGGAGAAGGTCAAGGAGCTGACCCCCGAAGAACGCCGGGCGCAGGAAGTTGCGGCCTTCAAGGCGCAGACGCGGAGCCAGGTGGGTCTGCTGGCCATCGGCGGCGGGTTGATGCTCTTGGCGGGGCTTTATGCTCCGGCCAGCTTCATGAGCCACTTCATCGTCTTCGTGCTGGCGGTCTTTGTGGGCTTCCAGGTGATCTGGAACGTCTCGCATTCCTTGCACACGCCGCTGATGGCTGTGACGAACGCGATCTCGTCGATCATCATCCTGGGCGCGCTGATGCAGATCGGGTCGGGGTCATTCCTGGTGATCCTGCTAGCAGCACTGTCGGTCTTCATGGCCGGGATCAACATTTTCGGTGGCTTCATGGTCACCCGGCGCATGCTCGCCATGTTCCAGAAGTCATAAGGGGGCAGACATGGCTTACGGATTTACCACGGCTGCCTACGTCGTTGCGGCAGTTCTGTTCATCCTCTCTCTCGGGGGGCTTTCTGGCCAGGAAAGCGCCAAGCGCGCGGTCTGGTATGGCATTGTCGGCATGGCCCTGGCTGTGGCGGCGACCTTGTACGGGCCGGGACTTGGCCTTTGGTGGCTGTCCGTCGCGCTGATCGCGGGCGGCGGTGCCATCGGCTGGATCGTCGCGCAGCGCGTCCAGATGACCGAGATGCCGCAGCTGGTCGCGGCGATGCACAGCCTTGTGGGCCTTGCAGCGGTCTTCATCGGCTTCAACACCCATATCGAGATGGTGCGCATCGCCGGGATGGACGAGGCCGCCCGGGCCGCGTTGACCGGCTTTGCCGCCACGGTCGCGCACAAGACCGGGGTCGAGATCTCGATCCTGCGGGTCGAAACCTTCCTCGGCATCTTCATCGGGGCGGTGACCTTCACCGGGTCGGTCATTGCCTATGGCAAGCTGGCGGGCAAGGTTGACGGCAAGGCGAAGAAGCTGCCGGGCGGGCACGTGCTGAACGCGACGGCGGCGATCCTGTCGGTCGTGCTGCTGGTGGTCTACCTGCAGTCCGGCTCCACTCTGGCGCTCGTGGGCATGACGCTGGCGGCCTTGTTCATCGGCTATCACCTGATCATGGGGATCGGCGGGGCGGACATGCCGGTCGTTGTGTCGATGCTGAACAGCTACTCGGGCTGGGCGGCGGCGGCGATCGGCTTCTCCTTGTCGAACGACCTCCTGATCGTCGTCGGCGCGCTGGTGGGCTCTTCGGGTGCGATCCTGAGCTACATCATGTGCAAGGCGATGAACCGGTCGTTCATCAGCGTGATCCTGGGCGGCTTCGGCGGGACGACAGGCCCCGCGATGGAGGTCACGGGCGAGCAGATCGCCATCGACGCGGAAGGTGTGGCGGCGGCACTGAACGATGCCGACAGCATCATCATCATCCCGGGCTACGGGATGGCGGTGGCGCAGGCACAGCAGTCGGTCAGCGAACTGACCCGGAAGCTTCGCGCCAAGGGCAAGAGCGTCCGCTTCGCGATCCACCCCGTCGCGGGCCGCCTGCCCGGGCACATGAACGTGCTGCTGGCCGAGGCGAAGGTGCCTTACGACATCGTGCTGGAGATGGACGAGATCAACGAGGACTTCCCCGAGACCGACGTTGCCATCGTCATCGGATCGAACGACATCGTGAACCCGGCTGCGCAGGAAGACCCGAACAGCCCCATCGCCGGCATGCCGGTGCTGGAATGCTGGAAGGCGAAGCAAGTCTTCGTGTCGAAGCGCGGGCAGGGGACGGGGTATTCGGGGATTGAGAACCCGCTTTTTTACAAAGAGAACACCCGGATGTTCTACGGCGATGCGAAGAAATCGCTCGATGCCCTGCTGCCTATGATCGAGTGATCCCAAGCCTTGGGTGGGCACTATTGCCCACCCTGCAAAGCATCCCTGCGAAATTGCAACACATCGACGGCATACCCGGGTATTCCGCCAAATCTCTGGTGCGCTCCCGCTGCCGGTTCTAACTCTCCGCGCAAAGCCGAGAGACCAAGATGCCAATCCACGACCATCCCCTCCGCTATGCAACCGTGAACGAGCTGCATGCGCGGCCGTTCCCGTCCCTGGAAGTGCCAGCTACCGCTGTCTACGTGGCAATCAAGGAGCCGTTCCAGGCGCAGAACCGCGACCGGAGCAAGGATCTGGCGCATCTCTTGTCGATGCTCGACCGCCACGGCAGTGCGCATCCGCAGCCAGGGGCGACGCATTTCCAGGGGCCGATCGGACGGGCCGAGCTGAAATGGGAAAGCCACACCGAATTCGTGACCTATACCGCCTTTACCAAGGGGGTATCGGCCCGTCCGTTCGACCCTGCCGAAGCGGACATCCTGCCGGAAGACTGGTTGGCTCTCGCCCCCGGCAAGCGGCTGACCTCTGTCCTGATCCGGGTCGAGCCCATGCCCGAGACCGAGGCAGAGCTGCTCGCGCGGGTGGATGACTGGTTCGTGCCGGAAAGCCTGGCCGTGTCGCGTGTCGTGGATGGGGCCGCTGTCGTGGCAGGCGACTTCCGGATCGACCCGGCAGGACACATGCGTTTTGCCGTCTTCGTCGCCCCCGGAACCGGGCCGCGCCGGGTCGGGCGGATCGTCCAGCGTTTGTGCGAGATCGAGACCTACCGCGCGATGTCGATGCTGGGCCTGATGCGGTCGCGTGATCTGTCCGCGCGGCTGAACGCGCTGGACCCGAAACTTTCGGCGCTGGTCTCCGGCCTCGACAATGCCGAGCCGGTTCCCGAAATGGCGCTACACGAGCTTCTGACGATCTCGGCCGAACTGGAAAGCCTTGCCGTGCAATTCTCGTTCCGCTTCGGCGCGACGGCTGCTTACGAGGCCATCGTCAATCAGCGGATCGAGGTCTTGCGCGAACAGCGGATTCAGGGTCGCCAGACCTTTGCCGAATTCATGATGCGGCGGTACGACCCTGCCATGCGGACGGTGAAGTCGGCAGAAAGCCGGCTGGTAGCCATGGCCGAGCGGGCCGAGCGGGCGGCAGAGCTGTTGCGGACGCGGGTCGACGTCGAACGGTCCGCACAGAACCAGCGGCTTCTGGAAAGCATGGACCGCCGGGCCGACCTTGCCCTGCGGTTGCAGCACACGGTCGAGGGGTTGTCGACCGTTGCCATCAGTTATTATGCGGTGAACCTGCTGGCCTATCTTCTGGAACCTCTGGCGCATCAGCTGCACATCAGCCACGGCGTGCTTCTGGCGGGGCTGGTGCCGGTTGTCGTTCTTGGCGTCTGGCTTATGGTGCGCCGCATCCGCAATCACCTCGAATAGGTTTGCCCCAGATCAAGGCGCCGGACCTGCCCGTCGGGCACGACTGTCCCGATCGAAACGGAGGCGGCCGATGGTCTGGGTCAAGGGTGCACTTTTCCTTCTTGCCGGGCTTGCGGCGGTCTGGGCCGGTCTTGCCACTTATGGCAGCTGGCGCTGGCAACAGCGGACCAACGGGCTGATCGCCGATCTGGTCGCCGCGCGCATGGCCCGGACCTTGCCATCCTTCGATCCCGCCGCGCTGGACGACCTTCCGCCCCCGGTCCAGCGGTTTTTCCGCGCGGCTTTGACCCCCGGCCAACGGCCCGTGTCCGGGGTAAACTTGGTCCACACGGGCACCTTCAACATGGGCGAGACGACGGACAACTGGAAGCCCTTCACCTCTCGGCAAGAGGTGCAGATCGCGCGGCCCGGCTTTGTCTGGGATGGCACGATCCGCATGGCTCCGGGCCTGCCGGTCCGGGTGCATGACGCCTATGTCGCGGGGCAGGGGGTGCTGGTCCCGGCGATCTTCGGCCTCATAAAGCTGACCGAACTGCGCGGCGGCGGCGCAATTGCAGAAGGCGAGGCAATGCGCTGGCTGGCCGAAGCGGCCTGGTATCCGACCGCGCTGCTGCCGGGGCAAGGGGTGACCTGGACGGCGATCGACGACCACTCGGCCCTGGCCACGTTGACCGACGGCGACATCAGCATCACCCTGACGTTCCGCTTTGGGCCTGACGACCTGATCGCCAGCGTTTGGGCCGAGGCGCGCGAGCGCACCGTCAGCGGCCAGCTGGTCCCCACCCCGTGGGAGGGGCGCTGGTCCGACTATCAGCGGGTCGAGGGGATGATGGTGCCCATGACCGGCGAAGTCGCCTGGATGCTTCCCGAAGGGGCGAAGCCCTACTGGCGCGGGACGATCATGGCCCTTGACTACCGCTTTGCGGATTAGCGCCCGCGGATCCGCGGGTCCAAGGCATCGCGCAGGCCGTCGCCGATCAGGTTCACCGACAGCACCGTCAGGCTGATCGCAAGGCCCGGGAAGATCACCCGCTCGGGGTAGAGCGTGATGTATTCCAGCCCCTCGAACAGGATCCGGCCCCAGGTCGGGAAGTCAGGCGGAAAGCCGAGGCCGAGGAAGGACAGCACCGATTCCGTGATGATCGCTTCGGCGACGCCCAGAGTTGCCGCAACCATCACCGGAGAGATGACGTTGGGCAGGATATGCCGCAGGATGACCCGGCGCGAAGTGGCCCCGATCGCGCGGGAAGCCAGGACATATTCACGCTCCTTCAGGGCCAGAACCTCGCCCCGGACGATCCGGGCGGCGTGCATCCAGCTTGTCACGCCGATGGCAAAGACGATCAGCACGAAGGCTCCGCCTTCCGGGCCAAGCACGCCAGCCATGCGGTCGCGAAACAGCATGACCATCACCAGCAAAAGCGGGATCAGCGGCAGGGCAAGGAACAGGTCGGTGAGCCGCATGAGCCAGCCGTCCAGCCGTTTGAAATAGCCCGCGATGATGCCGATCGTCGTGCCAAGAACGATGGCGATCACCATGGCGACGAAGCCCACGGCGAGAGAGACGCGTCCCGCGTACATCATGCGCTGCATCACGTCGCGGCCAAGCTGGTCAGTGCCCATCGGATAGGCCAAGGCAGGGGGCTTGTTCTTGAGCTTGAGCGCTTCGGCAACGCTCAGCTTTTCGGGGTTCCAGACCATTGGCCCGAAGATCGAGAAGATCACAAGCAGGACCAGGATGATCAGCCCGATCATCGCGCCCTTGTGCTTGCGAAACTGCGCCCAGACTGCCCTGAGCTGGCTTTCGGGAGGAGCAATGCCGAGGTCGGTGTCAGTCATAGCGGATCCTCGGATCAAGCAGGCCGTAAAGGATGTCGGCGATCAGGTTGAAAAGCACGATCAGGATCGCGAAGATGAAGGCGAGCGTCTGCACCATCGGCAGGTCGTTGCCGCGGATCGCCTGGATCAACATCGCGCCGATGCCGTTCACGCCGAAGAGGTTCTCGGTGATGATCGCCCCACCGAAGATCGAGGGAATACCAAGCGCGATCACTGTCACAACCGGGATGAGCGAGTTGCGCAGCACATGTTTCAGCACGACCGTGCGCTCGCTGAGACCCTTGGCCCGTGCCGTGCGGACATAGTCCTGACCGAGGTTTTCCAGCATGGAGGATCGCATGTAGCGACTGATCGCGGCAGCGTTTGCCAGACCGAGGACCATCACCGGCATTGCCATCTGACGCAGCTGCTGCAGGAAGCTCTGCCAGTCCGTGACTTCGAGCGTGGTGTCATATTTGGTCGGGAACCAGCCCAGCCAGACCGCGAAGATGATGATGAAGAGCGTCCCGGTAAAGAAGGTCGGGACCGAGAATCCGATCATCGCAAAGATCGTGCCGGCCTGATCGAAGAGCGAGTATTGCCGATAGGCCGAATAGATGCCGATGGGCAAAGCGATGAGGACGCCCACAAGATAGGCGGTCCCGATGACTGTCAGGGTCTGGGGCAGGCGTTCGCCGATGATCCCGAACACGGGCGAGCGGCTTTGATAGCTGATGATGCGCTGTTCGCCTTCGGCATAACTGGTGCCGAAGATCGCATCGATGCCGTTCAGCGGTTCGATCCAGAAGAACTGCTTGAGCCAGAGAACATAGCGCACATGGATCGGCTCGTTCACGCCAAGCGCTTCCAGGATCTTGGCGCGCACTTCCGGGGGGACCGTCAGCGGGATTTCCGACGCCGGACTTCCCGGCGCAAGATCGACAAGCAGGAAGATGACAAGACTGATCAGCAGAAGTGTCGGGATGGCCACCAAGAGCCGTCGCAACGCGAATGTCAGCATGGGGCGGGCACCTCTGGTCAGCAGTCCGGTGTCACGGAGGGCGGGGCAGGAAGGGAAAGGACAATCGGCGCGCGGGGTGGTGCCCCGCGCGCCTGGTTGTCAAACGAAGCTTACTTCACGCGGAACCAGTCCTGGGCGTTCCACAGTTCGGTGTCCCAGGTGTTCAGGACGACACCGCCCAGCGTGTTCGCAGCGGCCGACAGACGGCCACGGTCGACCAGCGCGACGACGGTGTAGCTGTCCTTGGTCAGCATGTCGTTCAGCTTCTTGGCGATTTCAGCCCGCTTTGCGATATCGGCGGTCTTCGACAGCTCATTCCAGAGCGCGTCGTAAGCCGGGTCGCAGAAACGGTTGATGTTTTCACCCTGCCACTGGTTGTCCGGGCCGGGGATCTTGTCGCAGAGGTACTGGCCCAGATAGGGTTCCGGATCGGTGCCGTCGAAGTTGTTCGCGTACATCTCGACGTCCGAGTAGAACTTCTGGAACGTGTCGGGCGAGCCCGCATCGCCGCCGAAGAAGACCGAGGCGTCGATGTTCTTCAGCTCGACTTCCACGCCAAGCTCGGTCCACCAGTCCTTGATCACGGCCTGGAAGTCCTGACGGACGGGGTTGGTCGAGGTCTGGTACAGGATCTTCAGCTTGGCGCCGTCCTTGTCACGGACGCCGTCGCCGTCGCTGTCGGTCCAGCCGGCTTCTTCCAGTAGCGCCTTGGCACCTTCCATGTCCTGCTTGAGGCAGTCGGTGTTGTCGGACGCGAACATTTCCGGAGCCGGAACGATGTTGCAGGTCGGACGGCCAGCCGAACCATAGCCGATGTCGACCAGGATCTGACGGTCGATCGCCATCGACAGCGCCTTGCGGACGCGGATGTCGCTGAGGAACGGGTGCGGATGCTTCGGCGTCGAACGCTCACCCTCCGGCAGGGCCGGGTCGGGGTTGGTCATGTTCATCTCGATCCGCTCGACGAGCGTGCCGAAACCGTTCAGCAGAACGCCCTTGCCGGCTGCAGCCATCTGGGCCTGCATTTCCGGGTTGATCTGGGTGTTCCAGGCATAGTCGAACTCACCGGTTTCCATCACGGCGCGGGCAGCTGCCTGAGCATCGCCACCGCCCTTGACGGTCATCGTGGCGAAGGCCGGCTTGGCCGGGTCGCGATAGTTCGGGTTCGCTTCCAGCTCGACCACGTCATTGACCTTGAAGTCCTTGACCATGAACGGGCCAGTGCCGATCGGCTTGAAGTTCTGATCGGTGCAGGTCGAAGCCGCAGCGCCAAGGCAGTTCGCGAACTGCGCTGCCTGCAGGATCGGCGAGGTGCCACCGACGAAGGCCTGGTAGGGGTTCGGCTTCGGCGCGTCGAAGGTGATGACGATGGTCAGGTCATCGGGGGTGTCGATCGACTTGATGCCTTCGTAACGCGCAGCCTGGGCGCAGCCACCTTCGGGATGGGTGCAGTATTCCCAGGTGAACTTGGCGTCCTTCGAGGTGACCGGAGTGCCATCCGACCACAGCAGGCCAGCTTTCAGCTTCCAGGTGATCTGAGTCAGGTCGGCGGAAACGCCGCCATTTTCCACGGTCGGGACCGATTCAGCCAGACGCGGGAAGACCACGCCCTTTTCGTCGAAGCCCGCGAGGCCTTCGAGGATCAGCGACGAGGTTTCCACGTCCTTGGTGCCCGAGGAAAGGTAGGGGTTCAGGATCGACGGCGCCTGCCAGTAAAGCACGTTGACGTGCCCATCGGCGCCACGCTCGGCGAAGGCGGCGGGGGCAAGGCCCAACGCTGCCACAGCGCCCAGTAGGGCGGATTTCATCATCATTGCGACACTCCTTGTTGGTTGCGCTCTTTAGCCTCGGTCGCGCCGGCTGATCCGGCGTCCGCTTGTGTTGTATAGAGGTGGCAGGCGACGAGCCGCCCCGGCTCCACCTCTGCCAGTTCCGGCTTTACCGACCGGCAGATGTCCATCACCTTCGGGCAGCGGGTGCAGAAGTTGCAGCCCTTGGGCGGGTTCGCGGGCGAGGGTACGTCTCCGGTCAGGATGATCCGGTTGCGCCGGGCGGCGAGCACCGGGTCGGGCTCGTTCACGGCGGACAGAAGAGCCTCGGCATAGGGATGCAGCGGCCGGGCATAAAGATCGCGCGAGGGCGAAAGCTCGGCAATCCGGCCAAGATACATGACCGCGACCTTCTGGGCGAGGTGGCGCACCATGCTGAGGTCGTGGCTGATGAAAAGATAGGTCAGGCCCAGCTTTTCCTGCAGGTCCTCCAAGAGGTTTACCACCTGTGCCTGGATCGACACGTCCAGCGCGGCGATGGGTTCGTCACAGACGATGAAGCGGGGGTTCAGCGCAAGCGCCCGGGCAATACCGATCCGCTGGCGTTGTCCACCCGAGAACTCGTGCGGGTAACGGTTCACGAAACGCCGGTTGAGACCGACCTGATCCATCAGTTCGTAGACCCGCTCGGTCTTCTTTTCGCGCGACCAGTCAGTGTGTTCGTCCATCGGCTCGCTGACGATGCCGGCCAGCGTCATTCTGGGGTTCAGGCTGGCCTGGGGGTCCTGAAAGACCATCTGCATGCTTGGCCGTTTGCGACGCAGGGCCTCGGGGGCCATCTTGGCCACGTCTTCGCCATCGATCAGCACACGCCCCGCGGTGGGTTCGTAAAGCCGCAGCATCGCGCGGCCAACCGTCGACTTGCCACAGCCGGATTCGCCGACAAGGCCCAAGGTCTGACCGGCGGTGATCTGGAACGAGACCCCGTCGACCGCTTTCACGTTACCGGTCTGGGTGCGCAGAACGCCGGTGTAGATCGGGAAATACATCTTCAGGTCTTCGACCTGGACCAGCGGGGCAGGATGTGCGTCAAGCATTTGCCATCTCCGCCTTTGCCGGGGCTTGCCAGTGGCAGGCGACGTCATGGCCGTGGCCGATTTTGGCCCCGTCGATCGCGCGCCGCGCCGGGTTTGCCTCATCGCAGGCCGCGTGGCGATATTCGCAACGGGCGCGGAAGGGACAGGCTTTCAGGGGCTCGACCAGTATTGGGGGCTGGCCCTCGATCACTTTCAGTCGCGACTCGCGGGCGCCGGTAATACGCGGAATGGTCTTGAGCAGCGCCCGGGTATAGGGGTGTTGCGGATTGGCGAAGAGCTCTCTCACCGGAGCCTGCTCGACGACCTGTCCGCCATACATGACCATAACCCGGTCGGCGATCCCTGCGATGACGCCAAGGTCATGCGTGATCCAGACGATGGCCATGCCAAGCTTGCGGCGCAGTTCCTTTACCAGTTCAAGGATCTGCGCCTGGATCGTGACGTCGAGCGCCGTCGTCGGCTCGTCCGCGATCAGCACGTCAGGATCACAAGCCAGCGCGATGGCGATCATCACCCGCTGTCGCATTCCGCCCGAGAACTGATGCGGATATTGGTAGAGCCTGCGCTTTGCGTCAGGGATGCCGACCAGTTCCAGCAGTTCGATCGCCCGGGCCTCCGCCTGCGCGCGGTTCATGCCCATGTGCTTGATCAAGGGCTCCATCACCTGATTGCCCAGCGTGAAGACCGGGTTCAGCGAGGTCATCGGATCCTGGAAGACAAAGCCCACCTTGGCGCCGCGAACGGCCCGAAGCTCCTCATCCGACATCGCGAGAAGATCCCGCCCGCCCAGAAGTGCCTGACCGGACCGGATATCGGCGGGAGGAGACGGCAACAGCCGCAGCAGCGACATCATGGTCACCGACTTGCCCGAGCCACTTTCGCCGACCACGCCCAGAAGCTCACCCGGTTCGAGGTGGAAGCTCACGTCGTTCACGGCATGGATTTCCCCGCCACGTGTGCGGAAAACGGTCTTCAGGCCCCTGACTTCAAGGACTGGCGCGGCCGGTTCGGCCATTCAGTACTCCCCGCGTCGTTCTTAGTTATTGTTTTCGTTGGCTCTTCTATTGATGTGATAACCATTGGTTGCCCATCGTCCTGCCAACTCTTTACGATTCTCGTCGCTCTATCAATCCCGATTTGCGGCGCGATTCCAGACTGTTCACATGGCAAAATGACCGAAGTTCCCGTCATTTTGCCAGATATTGACTTGATCGCCCCCCACGGACAGGTTGCCTACCATATGTTGGAGGGGCTGAAATGAGCGGGACATCAGTGCTGACGCCGCGTCAGATTCTGGATCGACTGGTTGCCTTCCCGACGGTGAGTCGCGACTCGAACCTTGCCATGGTCGATTGGCTGGAAGGGTATCTGGCCGGGCAGGGCGTACGCTGCTTCCGACACATGAACGAAGATGGGCAGAAGGCCGCGCTGATTGCGCATGCCGGTCCCTGGATCGAAGGGGCGGTTGTCCTTTCGGGCCATTCGGATGTGGTCCCGGTTGACGGCCAGATCTGGACGTCGGACCCCTGGACCGTCATCGAGCGTGAGGGCCGACTTTATGGCCGCGGCACCTGCGACATGAAGGGTTATGTCGCGCTGGCCGTCTGGGCCGTCGTCGAGGCGCAACGGCGCGGGGTCCAGCGGCCCCTGCAGCTGGCCCTGTCCTATGACGAGGAACTGGGCTGCACCGGCGCACCGCCGATGATCGAGACGATGCAGCAGGTTGTCCCGAAAGGCTCCGCCGCCCTGATCGGCGAGCCTTCGCGGATGAAGGTCATTACCGGCCACAAGGGCGGAACCGGCTATCATGTGCATGTGAAGGGCTATGAGGTCCATTCCTCGCTTTTGCCGGACGGGGTCTCGGCGATCATGGAGGGCGCGCGGCTGATCCAGTGGGTCAATGACCGAAATGCCCAGATCCAGGCCGGTCCGCGCGGGAAGATGGGAAGCAGGTTCTATCCGCCCTTCACCACGCTTCATGTCGGCCGGATCTCGGGTGGGACGGCGGACAACATTACCGCAGCCGATTGCCGCTTTGCCGTCGAGATGCGCTGCGTTCCGGATGACGATATCGATGCGCATGCCGCGGCTTTCCGCGCCGCAGCCGAAAGACTGGATGCGGCCCTGAAGCAGCGCCGTCCCGAGGCTGGGGTTCACCTGGACAAGTTCTTCGACGTCTCCGCCCTGCGACCGGAAGCCGATGGCGAAGCTGAAGCGCTGGCCCGCGCCTTGACCGGTGAGAACGAAACCGGGGTCGTGTCCTACGGGACCGAAGCCGGGCAGTTCCAGGACGCGGGCTATTCGGCTGTCGTCTGCGGTCCTGGCGACATTGCCCAGGCGCACCAGCCCGACGAATATCTGGAACTGTCGGAATTCATGGCCGGACAACGCTTCATGGAAAACTTGCTGGAGCGTCTCGCGTGACCTTTCCGATTACCGAATCCTCGCCCGTCCGCTTTGCCGCGGCCCTGCCTTCTCGCGCCGATGTTGTGGTGATCGGCGGCGGGATCATCGGGCTCATGACGGCGTGGTTCCTGCGCGCGCGCGGACACTCGGTGGTTCTGTGCGAGAAGGGCCGCATCGCGGGTGAGCAGTCCGGCCGCAACTGGGGCTGGGTCCGCCAGCAGGGCAGGGATCCGGCTGAGCTTCCGATCATGGTCGAAAGTCTGTCGATCTGGAAAGGCTTGGCCGCCGAACTGGGCGACGCTTTGGGGTTTCGGCAGACCGGGGTGCTTTACCTCGCCCGGACCGACCGAGAGATCGCTGGTTTCGAGGCCTGGACCGAGCATGCGCAGGCACATCAGTTGGACACGCGGCTCCTGACCTCTGCCGAGACCATGGGCATGCTGAAAGGGGCGGTGGCGCCTTGGAAGGCAGGGCTCTGGACCGCGTCGGATGCCCGGGCCGAGCCCTGGGTTGCGGTTCCGGCACTTGCCGCCGTTGCCGCCGAGAAGGGCGTCGTCATCCGCGAATCATGTGCAGCCCGCGGGCTGGACATTGTCGCGGGCCGTGTCGCCGGCGTGGTCACGGAAGCCGGCCGGGTGGCCTGCGACCATGTCGTCATGGCGGCAGGGGCCTGGTCGCGGCTTTTTCTTCAGCGTCACGGAATCCGCATCCCGCAGCTTTCCGTGCTGGCCTCGGTCGCTGCAACCGAGCCGATGCCGGAGATCTTTCCGGGCAACGCGGCCGATGACGACTTCGCTTTCCGTCGCCGTGCCGACGGCGGCTATACGATCGCGCCCGGGGCAAGGCACGAGTTCTTCATCGGTCGCGATGCCTTTGCGAGCCTTGGTGTCTATCTTCCGACGCTGCGGAAGGATTTCCGGTCAACGACCTTCCGCCCCGCTGCCCCGCCGGGCTATCCGGATGCCTGGTCGACGCCTCGCCGCTGGGCCTTTGACAAGGTCAGTCCCTTCGAACGTCTGCGCATCCTGAACCCCAGGCCCAACATGCGCTTCCTTGGCCAGGTTCAGGACGCGTTTGCCAGGGCCTTTCCGTCGCTTGGCCGCCCCAGACTGACATCGGCCTGGGCGGGCATGATCGACAGCTTGCCGGATGTTGTGCCCATCGTCGATCACGCAGAGATATCGGGTCTGACAATCGCTACCGGGATGAGCGGGCATGGCTTCGGCATTGGTCCCGGAATGGGCCGCGTCATTGCCGATCTCGTGATGGGCCGACCCGTGGGTCATGACCTTTCACGCTTCCGGCTTTCCCGCTTTTCGGACGGAAGCCCGATTACCCCCGGACCAAGTCTTTGATGAGGGCCTCAGATGACAGTGGCCGGGTAGCCCGCCTGGTCCAGTGCCTTGATCAGCGCGGGCTTGGGGGCGGTGCCGGATACTTCAACCGTGCGATGCGCAAGATCTACAGCGACAACACCTGCGTCGGGGACCGCGCCAAGCGCAGCTTCGACCGTCATCTTGCAGTGATTGCAGCTCATGTCGGGGACGGAAAGTCTGGTCATCGGATATCCTTTCGGCTGCCTGAAATGGTCGTCGAGAATGCGGTCGCGTCAAGGGTGAAAACCTGCGATGACGTCTTTGTGGCAGTGCCCAACGAATCCCGCGATTCCTGGTTTCCAAATCGCTTTAGTTGACCTATGGAAGTATATGTTTGCGGTAACATTGATGAGGGGGTCCTCTTGTGACCTTCATTCGGGAAGAAACCTTCTGTCGTCGAAAGCCCGCTTGACCGCCGACCTGCGGCGCTTAGGGTTCCTGTGGAGTATACCTTGCTGGACAAATCCGTGACTGACCTGAGCGTAACCCCAAGCATCCTGCAGGCCGACATCCTGCGGCACCTGACTTTTACCGTGGGCAAGGATGCGCCGCATGCCAGTGTGCATGACTGGCGGATGGCTCTGTCGCACGCGATCCGGGACCGGATCGTCGAGCCCTGGTTCGCCTCGACCCGACGCACCTGGGCTGAGGATCGCAAGCGCGTCTACTATCTGTCGATGGAATTCCTGATCGGCCGAATCCTTGAAGATGCGACGATCAACCTGGGGCTCTATGACATGGCTGCCGAGGCCATGGCCGCCTTCGGTCAGGACATCCGCCCGGTCATTGACGACGAACCCGACGCGGCGTTGGGCAATGGCGGCCTTGGGCGGCTGGCGGCCTGTTTCATGGAATCGATGGCCACTCTGGGCTGCCCCGCCTATGGCTACGGCATCCGGTACGAGCATGGGCTCTTCTGCCAGCGCTTCGAGGCCGGCCGTCAGATCGAGACACCGGAGAACTGGCTTGCGCAGGCCCATCCCTGGGAATTCGCGCGTCCCGAAAGTGCCTATACCGTCGGATTCAAGGGCCACATCGAGACCCGTGATGGACGCGAAGTCTGGCTGCCGCTGGAGACCGTCACCGCCGAGGCCTATGACACGCCGGTCATCGGCTGGCAGGGCAAATGGGCGAACACCTTGCGGCTTTGGGGGGCGAAGGGGACGACCAATTTCGACCTCGATCGTTTCAACCGGGGTGATTACACGGCCGCCGCGGAACCGGAGACGCTGGCCCGGACGCTCTCGCGCGTGCTCTACCCGGACGACACGACCTATCAGGGCAAGGAACTGCGACTGAAGCAGGAGTTCTTCCTGACATCGGCTGCGCTGCAGGACATCCTGCGCCGGTATCTGGCGAACCACACCGATCTGCGCGCGTTGCCGCGTCACGTGGCGATCCAGATGAACGACACCCATCCGGCGATCGCGGGGCCGGAGCTGATCCGGCTGCTGCATGACGAAAACGGATTGTCGTTTGACGAGGCCCTGACCATCGCGCGGGCTTGCCTTGGTTATACGAACCATACGCTTTTGCCGGAAGCCCTTGAAAAATGGGCGACTTATACCTTTGGCAACGTCCTGCCGCGCCACATGCAGATCGTGGAGCGCATCGACAGCTGGCACCGCCGGGCCTATCCGAACCGGCCGCATTACGTGGGCATCGTCAAGCACCAGGAAGTGCGGATGGGCGAGCTTGCCTTTATCATGAGTCACAAGGTCAATGGCGTCTCGGCGCTGCATTCCGACCTCGTGAAGAAGAATCTCTTCCCGGAACTGAACGGGCTGCATCCCGGGCGGATCATCAACCAGACGAACGGCGTCACGCCCCGCCGCTGGCTGCGGATGGCGAACCGACCCCTGTCCAGCCTGATCACCCAGACCATCGGCAGCGGCTGGGAGGTCGATCTCGACAAGTTGCGCGGACTTGAGGGGCCGGCTGGTGAGTCCGGCTTCCGTGCCGCCTTTGCGGCGGCAAAGCGCGAGAACAAGGTCCAGCTGTCGAACTGGATCGGCCGCGAAATGGGGGTGCAAGTCTCGCCCGACGCGCTCTTTGATGTGCAGATTAAGCGCATCCACGAATACAAGCGGCAGCTCTTGAACATCCTTGAGACCATTGCGCATTGGCACCGCGTTCGCTCGAACCCGAAGGCCGGGTGGGTGCCGCGCGTCAAGATATTCGGTGGAAAGGCGGCTCCGGGTTATGCCGTGGCTAAGGAAATCATTCGCCTTATCAACGATGTGGCGGAAGTTGTTAACAACGATCCGTTGACGGGCGATCTGCTGAAGATCGTCTATCCAGCGAACTACAATGTCACGATGGCCGAACGCGTCATTCCTGCGGCGGACCTGTCGGAACAGATCTCGACTGCCGGGAAGGAAGCATCAGGCACCGGCAACATGAAGTTCATGATGAACGGTGCCGTCACCATCGGCACGCTTGACGGCGCGAATGTCGAGATCTTGCAAGAGGTTGGGGCGGAAAACTTCTTCCTTTTCGGGCTGACCGCCGAGGAAGTCGCCAAGCGCCGTGAAGACCCCGACCACGCCAAGAAGGCGATCGAGGCAAGCCAGCCGCTGATGGATGTCCTCCAGATGATCGCCGAGGGCCGCTTCTCGCCTGACGAGCCGGAACGGTATCACGGGCTAGTCCATCGGGTCTGGCACCACGACTATTTCCTCGTCGCTTCGGACTTTGCGGCCTATCATCAGGCGCAGGGAGCGGTGGACCAGGCCTATGCCGACCCGGCGCGCTGGTGGCAGATGGCTGCGCTGAACACCGCCCGCAGTGGCTTCTTCTCATCTGACCGCACGATCCGCAGTTACATGGACGAGATATGGCAGGCGACTTCGGCGCTGTGACGGGCGCAGTCTGACGCGCTTTCGGGAGGGGAAGCATGGCCGGGACGACACTGGACAGAAGCGCAGCCGAGGCCATCGCCGGGGGGTGGCATGGCGATCCGTTCGCAGTTCTCGGACCACACAAACGTGACAAGGGCTGGGAGGTCGTGGCCTTCGTGCCAGGCGCGGACCGGCTTTGGGTCCTGTCGGGCAAATCCGAGGCCGAGGCCGTGCCCTATCCGGATGTGCCGGGGCTTTTCACCCATCAGATGGCACGCAAGGGGAACTACAGGTTCCGCGCGGAAGGCCATGGAACCACTTGGGAATTTGAGGATCCCTATCGGTTCGGACCGACCTTGGGCGAGTTGGACGAATACCTTCTGGGCGAGGGCACGCATCGCCGGCTCTGGCAGGCGCTCGGGGCGCATGTGATCACCCATGAGGGGGTTGAAGGCACGCATTTCGCGGTCTGGGCCCCGAATGCCGAACGCGTCTCGGTCGTGGGGGATTTCAACGTCTGGGACGGGCGGCGGAACCCGATGCGAAAGCGCGGGGCGACAGGGGTCTGGGAGATTTTCATTCCCGGTCTGGGTGAGGGCACGACCTACAAATACGAATTGAAGGGGCCGGGCGGGGCGGTGCTGCCGCTTAAGGCTGATCCGGTCGGGTTCGGCTCTGAACATCCGCCGGCAAATGCTTCGGTTGTCAGGAAAATCTCGGGCGACTGGCATGACGGTGCGTGGCTGGAGACCAGGGCCGCAAAGCATTCCATCGACGCGC
Organism: Tabrizicola sp.; assembly: GCA_016792685.1. Classification (GTDB taxonomy): domain Bacteria; phylum Pseudomonadota; class Alphaproteobacteria; order Rhodobacterales; family Rhodobacteraceae; genus Tabrizicola. The sequence goes on from JAEULQ010000095.1 coordinate 17,934, forward strand.
CGATATCTGTCTACGAGGTGCATCTCGGCTCGTGGCGGCGGGCGCCGGGAAACCGGATGCTGAGTTACCTGGAACTGGCCGAGCAGCTGGTCGACTACGCGGCCGACATGGGCTTTACCCATATCGAGTGCCTGCCGGTCAGCGAATACCCGTTCGACGGATCATGGGGTTATCAGCCGGTAGGCATGTTCGCCCCGACGATCCGCCACGGCACACCGGCCGAATTCCGCGCCTTTGTAGATGCAGCGCATCGCAAGGGGCTGGGCGTGATCCTCGACTGGGTGCCGGGCCATTTCCCGACTGATGCCCATGGCCTAGGCCGGTTCGATGGTACCGCACTTTACGAACATGAAGACCCGCGCGAGGGGTTCCATCAGGACTGGAACACGCTGATCTACAATTACGGCCGGGTCGAGGTGAAGAACTACCTCGTCAGTAACGCATTGTATTGGCTGGAAGAATACCACGTCGACGGGTTGCGCGTGGATGCCGTGGCCTCGATGCTGTACCGCGACTACAGCCGGAAACATGGCGAGTGGATCCCTAACAAGGACGGTGGCCGCGAGAACTACGAAGCGATCGACGTCCTGCGCACGACGAACATCACGGCTTACGGCGAAGTGCCGGGAATCATGACGATTGCCGAGGAATCGACGGCTTTCCCGGGGGTCAGCCGTCCGGCGGACTGGGGCGGCCTCGGCTTTGGGTTCAAGTGGAACATGGGGTGGATGAATGACACCCTGTCCTACATGCAGAAGGACCCGATCTACCGGAAGTACCATCACGGCCAGATGACCTTCGGCCTCGTCTATGCCTGGTCGGAAAACTACATCCTGCCGATCAGCCACGACGAGGTGGTCCATGGCAAAGGCTCGATGCTCTCGAAAATGCCGGGCACGGCATGGGAAAAATTCGCGAACCTCCGGGCCTATTACGGCTACATGTGGGCCCATCCCGGCAAGAAGCTTCTGTTCATGGGGCAGGAGTTTGCCCAGGGAGCAGAGTGGAACCACAACCAGAGCCTCGACTGGCATCAGCTTGATATCCTTGAGCATAAGGGGATCCAGCGACTGGTGCGCGACCTGAACCGGATTTACCGGGATACACCTGCCCTCCATGTCAACGACTGTCGGCCCGAAGGATTCGACTGGATCGAATCCAACGACGCGGATGGCGGAGTTCTGGCCTGGGTCCGCAAAGGGCGTGAAGGCGACCGGCCCGTTGTGGCAGTGGTCAACCTGACGCCCATCGCACGTCAATACCGTCTGGGCCTTCCGCAGGCTGGCAAGTGGCGGGAGATCCTGAATTCGGATGCCGAAACCTACGGCGGCGGTAACCGTGGCAATCTGGGCGGCGTGGACACGGAGCGGACGCCCTGGCACGGCCAGACGCAATCAGCACTTGTCACACTGCCACCGCTTGCGGCCATCTATCTGCAACAGGACTGACTTTTGGCGGGGGAACCGCCACCCAGGGGAGGGAAGACGATGAAAGCGAGACCAAACCAGCGCCTGTCCAGTCAAGCGATGGCCTTCGTCCTTGCCGGGGGTCGCGGCAGCCGGCTGAAGGAACTGACCGACCGCCGCGCGAAACCGGCGGTCTATTTCGGCGGCAAGACCCGGATCATCGACTTCGCGCTGTCCAATGCGCTGAACTCGGGCATCCGGAAGATGGCGATTGCCACGCAGTACAAGGCACACTCCCTTATCCGCCACGTTCAGCGCGGCTGGGGCTTCTTCCGGGCGGAGCGGAATGAATACCTCGACATCCTGCCCGCCTCGCAGCGGATGGACGAGGTGAACTGGTACCGCGGCACCGCCGACGCCATCGCGCAGAACATCGACATCGTCGACAGCTACGGGGTGAAATACGTCATCGTCCTGGCGGGCGACCACATCTACAAAATGGATTACGAGGTCATGCTGCGCCAGCACGTCGAGGCAGGGGCGGATGTCACCATCGGCTGCCTGACCGTGCCGCGCAAGGAGGCTTCTGCCTTCGGTGTCATGCATGTCGACAAGACGATGCGGATCACCGATTTCCTGGAAAAACCCAAGGACCCGCCGGCGATTCCGGGTGACCCGGACCATGCGCTGGCCTCGATGGGGATCTATGTCTTCGACTGGGCCTTCCTGCGCGACCTTCTGCTGCGCGACATGCAGGACGACAACTCGACACATGACTTCGGCTTCGACCTGATTCCGAACATCGTGAAGAACGGCAAGGCAGTGGCGCACAAGTTCGCCGACAGCTGCGTGATGAGCGGATTGGAGACCGAACCTTACTGGCGCGATGTGGGGACGATCGACGCCTTCTGGCAGGCCAATATCGACCTGACGGATTTTATCCCCAAACTTGACCTTTACGACAGCGCCTGGCCAATCTGGACCTATGCCGAGATCGTGCCCCCCGCGAAATTCATCCATGACGAGGATGGGCGGCGCGGGATGGCGGTCAGTTCGCTGGTGTCGGGCGACTGCATCGTCTCGGGGTCAGAGGTGCGCAATTCGCTGCTCTTCACCGGGGTCCGGACCCACAGCTATTCAAGCCTGGAATATGTCGTGGCGTTGCCTCAGGTGACCGTCAACCGCAAGGCCGACCTGAAGAACTGCGTGATCGACCGGGGTGTGATCATTCCGGAAGGGCTGGTCGTCGGCAAGGATCCAGAGGCAGATG
>JAEULQ010000110.1 GCA_016792685.1 Tabrizicola sp.
GTCTTCCTTGACGGCCTTGAGGAAGGCGTCGGTGACGCGGACCGAGTTGTTGGAGTTCTGGCCGGAGACGGAGATGTAGGCCTCGGAATCCCAGTCGGTGTCGTAGGTCGGGAATTCGATCGAGGTGAAGCCCTGACGCGCATATTGCAGGATGCGGTTGGTGTAGGTGTCGGGGATCATCGCCTTCTTGGCGGCCTTGATCGCTGCTTTCAGCGCCGGGTTCTTCGCCGGATCGACCGAGTCCTCGGCCGAGCCGTCCCAGGTGCGGATGGCGGAGAAGATGTCGTTTAGGCGCAGTTCATGCATCTTGGAGCCAGCCACCAGCGAGGCGACCTTCTGTTCCTCGATGACCTTCCAGTTGATGAAGTCTTCGACATCGGGGTGATCCATGTCGATGATCACCATCTTGGCGGCGCGGCGGGTGGTGCCGCCGGACTTGATCGCGCCAGCCGCGCGGTCGCCGATCTTGAGGAAGCCCATCAGGCCCGAGGATTTGCCGCCGCCCGAGAGTTTCTCGCCTTCGCCACGCAAGCTGGAGAAGTTGGTGCCGGTGCCGGAACCGTATTTGAAGAGGCGGGCCTCACGCACCCAGAGGTCCATGATGCCGCCATCGCCGACGAGGTCATCCTTCACCGACTGGATGAAGCAGGCGTGGGGCTGGGGGTGTTCGTAGGCGGAGGCCGATTTGGTCAGGACGCCGGTCTTGTGGTCGACGTAGAAGTGACCCTGCGACGGGCCGTCGATGCCATAGGCCCAGTGGAGGCCGGTGTTGAACCACTGCGGGCTGTTCGGGGCGGCCATCTGGCGGGCCAGCATGAAGCGCATCTCGTCGTAATAGGCGCGGGCGTCGGCCTCGGTGGTGAAATAGCCGCCCTTCCAGCCCCAATAGGCCCAGGCACCGGCGAGGCGGTCGAAGACCTGCTTGGTCGAGGTTTCACCGACGATCCGCTCACCTTCGGGGAGCTTGGCCAGTGCCTCTTCATCGGGGACCGAGCGCCACAGGAATTCGGGCACGCCCTTTTCCTTGACCTTCTTCAGGACGGCCGGGACGCCTGCCTTGCGGAAATACTTCTGGGCGAGCACGTCAGAGGCGACCTGGCTCCAGCCCTCGGGCACTTCCACGGCCTCGTTGCGGAAGACGACCTTTCCGTCCGGATTGCGGATTTCCGAGGTGGTGATGGCGAAGGCCATGGCCCCATAGGCGCCGGTGGCTTCCGTGGTGAACTTCCGCTCGATCTTCATGCCCCTGATCTCCCTTTCTTGCGGCCTGTGCAGCCGATCAAATTCCTAAACTGGCGGGGCCCTGCCGTTTGGTCGCAGCGAAAAGGCAATACGATAGCGGTCCTGACGGTGAGCGCCATCAGGAGGGTCGCATCCGATTTGGATGCCCTTTGTGTGGATCGTCTTGCCTGTCCGCCGCGGCACTAGATTTTGTGGTGTCCCCTGCCGCTTTGTCAAAGTGTCGTAATTGCGACGACCGATCAACGGGAAAATTTCGCGTCCAAGCAGATTTTCAGCTTGACGTTTTTTGGGCCACATCACGCGGATGGGACCCGCCGTGAGCGGACCATGTGGACAGGCCTGGGGACAGTCTTCGCGTAACTTGTGAACAGCGGCAGATTTGCGAGCCATGCTGGCCGTTTGCCGCTCTGCCTTGAAATCACGCGTTCCCCCGGAACGCTCGGGGAGGCGATTCCAGCGCCGACCTTGTCAGCGGGGCGGCGGGACGGGGCGGTTGATCAAAACGATCCCGGCAGCCACCAGAGCCGCCGCCCCGAGAATCGCCGGACCCACCGTTTCGCCAAACAGAAGCGCCCCGAGCAGCAACGCGAGGATCGGGGTCAGGAAGGAAAACGATGCCACGGTCGCGGAAGGATAGACCGACATGAGCCAGAGCCAGGCTATGAAGCCACCGGCCACGACGACCGAGGATTGGAACAGCAGACCCACAAGATGCAGGGGTTGCAGCTCGCGGACCAGGGGCCCGAAAAGCGGGGCCGCGATCAAAAGGATCGGCGCCGAGACAAGAACCATCCAGAAAAGCTGCATCTCCGGCCCCTCGGCCCGCATGATCGGGCGGCGGGCGACATAAGCGGTGAGCGCCCAGCCCCAGGCGGCCCCAAGCGCGCAGAGATCGCCAGCCAAGCTGGCCTCGCCCGACGCCGGGCGAGACAGGAGCGCCACCGCGCAGCCGGCGAATGCAAGCACCAGGCCCGCCGCCTTGGCCCCGGTGATCCGCTCGCCCAGACCGAAGTGCGCGAGGCCGGCGAACCAGACCGGCATCGAATACATGATCAGCGACGCCCGACCGACCGTGGTCAGGTCCAGGGCAAGGAACAGGAACAGGAACTCGGCAGCAAAGACCGCACCGATCAGCAGACCCGCCCCGAGCGAGGCCCGCGTGAGCCGGGGCGGACGGCCCTTCCAGGCAAGCCAGGCCCAGACGAAACCGATCGCCAGCGCCGATCTGAGGCCCGCGAAGAAGACCGGTTGCAGGCCTTCGTTCACCAGTTTGATGATCACCTGGTTGAAGGCGAGGAGGCCCTGCACGCCGAGAAGCATCGCGACGCCGACGCCGTCCAGTCTGTCCCTGCGCATGACGTCCTCCTGCCCTGTGAGCCTTCTTGCACGGGCGGCCCCCGGCCGCAAGGAAGCTGCCCTTCCCTTCCCGAGGCACCGGACCTAGAAGGACAGGATGATCCGGACCGAACCACGCGGCGAGAATTTGACCGGCATCCTGCTGATGCTGGCCGCGATGGCCCTGTTCGCCGTCGAGGACCTTTTGCTGAAATCGGCCTCGGTCGGGCTGCCGCTTGGGCAGATCGTGCTGATTTCGGGTGCGCTTGGTGCGCCTGTCTTCGTGGTCATGGCTTGGCGCAGCGGGCATGGGATCTGGGTGAAAGACGCGCTTCACCCCGCTGTAATTGCAAGAAATCTGGGTGAGATGATCGGGACGGCAAGCTTTGTTGCTGCCCTGGCCACCCTGCCTCTGGGAACAGTCGCGGCGGTCCTGCAGGCCATGCCGCTGGCGGTGACAATGGGGGCCGCGCTGATCCTGGGCGAGACCGTCGGCTGGCGACGCTGGACCGCGATTGCGGTGGGGTTCCTTGGGGTGATGCTGGTCATCCAGCCGGGAGCCGAGGGCTTCCGACCGGAAGCGCTGCTTGTGCTTGTGACCGTGCTGGGAATGGCAATGCGGGATCTGGCGGCACGGGCGATCCCGGCGCGGGTGGTCACGGCGCAGGTTTCGGCATGGGGCCTGATGGCCGTGACGGTGCTTGGTCTGGGGATGATGGCAGTGACCGGTAGCGCCGAGGCGATGACCGCCCGCGAGACCCTGATCCTGCTTGGCGCCGTCGCCTTCGGGACGGCCGGCTACTGGGCGGTTACGTCGGCCACGCGCACGGGCGAGGTTTCGGTTGTGGCCCCCTTCCGCTATTCGCGCCTGGTCTTCTCGATGGCGCTTGGCGTGATCTTTCTGGCGGAGCGGCCGGATGGGCTGACTCTCCTGGGTGCGGCACTGATTGTCGGCTCGGGGCTTTATGCCTTTGCCCGCGAGCGGGCGCGGAAACGCGCTTCCCATGGGCCTTAAGCCGGGGTAAAGCGGCCTCCGAGAGCATCATTTCGGCCTGAGGGGAAGACCCATGAGCACGATCATCGACATTCACGCCCGCGAAATCCTGGACAGCCGGGGCAACCCCACGGTCGAGGTGGACGTCTATCTGGAAGACGGTTCCATGGGCCGGGCGGCGGTGCCGTCGGGCGCATCCACCGGGGCGCATGAGGCCAACGAAAAGCGCGACGGCGACAAGGCGCGCTACAAGGGCAAGGGCGTGCTGGAGGCCGTAGCGGCCGTGAACGGCGAGATCGCCGAAGAGATCGTCGGGTTTGACGCGACCGAGCAGGTCGGCATCGACCGCACGATGATCGAGATGGACGGGACGCCGAACAAGTCGCGGCTTGGGGCCAATGCGATCCTTGGTGTCAGCCTGGCGGTCGCGAAGGCCGCGGCCGAATTCACCGCGCAGCCCCTGTTCCGCTATGTCGGCGGGACCTCGGCGCGCATGCTGCCGGTGCCGATGATGAACATCATCAACGGCGGCGAACATGCCGACAACCCGATCGACATCCAGGAATTCATGATCATGCCGGTGGGTGCCGAGAACATCCGCGAGACGGTGCGGATGGGGTCGGAAGTCTTTCACACGCTGAAGAAAGAGCTGCAGGCGGCGGGCCACAACACCGGGATCGGTGATGAGGGCGGCTTCGCACCGAACTTGAACTCTGCCCGCGACGCGCTTGATTTCATTCTGAAATCGATCGAGAAGGCGGGCTACAAGCCGGGTGAGGACATCTACCTGGCGCTCGACTGTGCCGCGACCGAATACTTCAAGGGCGGCCGCTACGAGATGAAGGGCGAAGGCAAGTCCTTGTCGATCGAGGAGAATGTCGAGTTCCTTGCGGGGCTGGCGGCGGACTACCCGATCATCTCGATCGAGGACGGCTGTTCCGAGGATGACTGGGCGGGATGGAAGCTTCTGACCGACAAGCTTGGCGGCAAGATCCAGCTGGTGGGCGATGACCTTTTCGTCACCAATCCGAAGCGGCTGGCCGAGGGGATCAAGGCGGGTTGCGCGAACTCGATGCTGGTGAAAGTGAACCAGATCGGCACGCTGACCGAGACGCTGCAGGCGGTCGAGATGGCGCATCGGGCGCGGTACACGAACGTGATGAGCCACCGGTCGGGCGAGACCGAGGATGCGACGATTGCCGACCTCGCGGTGGCGACGAACTGCGGGCAGATCAAGACCGGGTCGCTGTCGCGGTCCGATCGCCTCGCCAAGTACAACCAGCTGATCCGGATCGAGGAAATGCTGGGCGAAACGGCAGAGTACGCTGGGCGTGGGATACTGAAGGCGTAAGATAATGCGCATAGGGCTGGCAGGATCATTTGCGATACTGGCAGCCCTGCTGCCCATGCATGCAGTTGCGCTTGAGTGCCGCGATTACTCCATCCAAGAAGCCTACTGGTACTACAAGTCCCAGCCGGAGAGTTACATCCTGGTTCGCGGCGCCTTCACGGACGTCAGACGCAAGGGCGGATCGGGGGCTCAACCGCTATTGGCGGCACGCTTCATCGGCCATAAAGCCTCACGGCGAGCTTTCGACCAGCCTTTCGAGACAGAGGTCATCCTGCACCTGCCCGACAATAGCTTGAACATACTTGTCGATGAAAACGGCAATCTCTTGTCGGACTATGATCCCATAAAGCGTGCACAGGAGTTGCTGGGGGTGACTGGGTTGATCTGGTTTGAGCAGACGGCCGAGGGTTACAAGGCCGAAGAAGGGCTGTGCTGGCCTTTGATCGACAGCGATCCGCTGAGTGTGAAACAGGCGCTGAGATGTCTCAACGGGCGGTATTGTCCCGAGGAGTAGGCAACGGTCCGCGTTCTTCGAAGGAGTTTGCGGCCTCCGTTTGGGGGTGCCCGTTTTGCGTCAAGCGAACCGGTCAGGGCGGAAATCGCCGAGGAGCGGGCTTTCGGTGCCGTCGATGATCTCGGCCGCGAGGAGCTCGGCCACGACGGGCGCGAGGGTCGCGCCGGAATGCATCACGGCCATCCAGAGGCCGGGGATCGTGCCGGGGCCAGCGACGGGGAGGCCGTCCTCGGGGACCGGGCGGAGCGCCATGGCCTGGCGGGCGAAGTGAATTTCCTGCCCCGGGAACAGCGCGCGGAGGCGTTGCAGCGTGGCGTTCACCACGACGGGGAAGGAGCCCAGCGTCTCGGCACTGTCGGACTGGTGACCGGCAGAGGCGGGGGCGTGGAGGTGGCCCTCGGCGTCCTGTCGGACTTCCTGATCGGGCGTGGCGAGGATCACCGGGCAGACCCTGGGCAGGGCGTTGGTGGTGATCATCAGGCCGGGGCGTTTCAGCATCGGCAGAGTGTAGCCAAAGGGCTGGAGCAGCCCGGGCGTCGCGGTGCCGGCCGCAAGGACCACCCGGTCGGCATGGACGGGGCCGATGTCGGTCTGAACGCCCGTCACCCTGCCTTGCGCTTCGGTCACCGCTTCGACGGTCGCACGAATGACCTGGGCACCGGAGGCCTTGATCAGAGCACGGGCGAGATCGGCGGGGTCGGCGTGGCCCTCGTCGGGGAAGAAGAGCGCGGTTTCCGGCAGGGGGCCGAGGGCGGGAAGGCGGGCGGCGATCTGGGGCTTGGTCAGACGCTCGACCTTGTAGCCGAGGGCGGCGAGGTCGGAGGCGGTTTCGTCTTGCGCGGCACCGGTCGCCTCATACCAGAGGCAGCCTTGCCATGTCGTGGACAGTCCCGAAAGGGTGGCCTGCAGGCGGTGGTGGGCAGCGAGGCCTTCGCGGCGGAGTCGGTAGTGGGGATGGGAGAGGAAATAGGAGGCGTTGAGCCAGCCGAAGGAGGCGGCCGAGGCAAGCCCGCCTTCGGCATGGGTGGAGATGAGGGTCACCCGCTCGCCGCGTTTGGCCAGCTGGAAGGCCAGGGCCGCGCCGGTGATGCCCGCGCCGATGATCAGGGTATGTGCCATGGCGCCAAGGCTGGCATGCGGCGCGCGGCTTGGCAACGGCTTCCCCCCTGCCATGGGCTAGGTTAGGTCTTGGGAATGATCGTGCTTTTGAACAAACCCTATGACGTGCTCTGCCAGTTTTCTCGTGAGGGGGAGCGGGCGGTGCTGGCGGATTTCGTGCCGGTGAAGGGGGTCTATCCGGCCGGGAGATTGGACCGGGATTCGGAAGGGCTGGTGGTCCTGACCGATGACGGCAAGCTGCAGGCGCGGATTGCGGACCCGAGGCACAAGCTGGAGAAGACCTATCTGGCGCAGGTCGAGGGGGTGGTGTCGGAGGCGGGGCTGGCGCGGCTGCGTGCAGGGGTGGAGCTGAATGATGGCCCTACCCTGCCGGCCAAGGCGCGGGCTGTGGCAGAGCCCGCGTGGCTCTGGCCCCGGGTGCCGCCGATCCGCGTGCGGAAGACGGTGCCGGACGGGTGGATCGAGCTGACGCTGCGCGAGGGGCGGAACCGGCAGGTGCGGCGGATGTGTGCGGCCGTGGGCCTGCCCTGTCTGCGGCTGATCCGCTGGCGGGTCGGGGACTGGACGCTGGAAGGGCTAAGCCCCGGGGAATGGAGGCAGGCGTGAGTGCCGACGCAATCATTGCGAAGCTGGAATTGCAGCCGCATCCGGAGGGAGGCTGGTACCGGCAGACCTGGGTCGGGCCGGAGGTGGGTGGCCGGGCGAGCGGGACGGCGATCCTGTTCCTGCTGAAGGCAGGCGAGCGGAGCCATTGGCATCGGGTCGATGCCGACGAGATCTGGCTTTGGCATGCGGGGGCGCCGCTGATCCTGTCGATGGGCGAGAGGCTGGCGGCGGACCTGCGGCTTGGGCCGGATGTCCTTGGCGGTGAGGTGGCACAGGCGGTGGTGCCCGCAGGCTGGTGGCAGGCGGCGCGGTCCACGGGCGACTGGACGCTGGTCAGTTGCACGGTCAGCCCGGGGTTCCGGTTCGAAGGGTTCGAACTGGCGTCACCCGGATGGGAATTGGGGAGGAGTGGATAATGGACCACAGGGAATTCCTGAGCGCTGTTCCGGTCGAACTTCGCGAGGCGATGGTTGCAAAGGCCGATGGGCCGGGACTGCGACATCTGGCGTTGCATCTGGGCGCGATCCTTGCCTGCGCCGGGCTCATCGCGACTGGGGTGCCGGGATGGTGGCTGCTGCTGCCGGTTCAGGGGGTACTGATCGTCTTCCTGTTCACGCTGGAGCATGAGGCGACACATCGGACGCCCTTTGCCAATGTCGGGCTGAACGACTGGGTGGGGCGGCTGGCGGGCTTCCTGATCCTGCTGCCTTTCGAATGGTTCCGTTACTTCCACCTGGCGCATCACCGCTGGACGAATATCGAGGGCAAGGACCCGGAGCTGGCGAGTGAAAAGCCGGGGAACCGGCGGGAATGGGTGATTCACGTCTCGGGCCTGCCCCACTGGTGGTCAGAGCTGAAGCTGATGGCGGCGCTGGTCGCAGGCCGGGTGACGGAGGTGAATGTGCCGGAAGGTGCGCGGGCACGTGTCGTGCGCGAAGCCCGGGTCATGGCCCTGCTGTACGGGCTGGCTGCGGTGAGCCTGCTCTGGACGCCGGTTCTGCTGTGGGTCTGGGTCCTGCCGATGCTTCTGGGCCAACCGTTCCTGCGGCTTTACCTCTTGGCCGAACATGGTGACTGCCCGCGGGTAGCGAACATGTTCGAGAACACACGAACGACCTTCACCAACCGGGTGGTGCGGTTCCTGGCCTGGAACATGCCCTATCATGTCGAGCATCACGTCTGGCCGGCGGTGCCCTTCCACCGGTTGCCCGAGGTGCATGGCCTGATGCGGGAGGAGTTGCGGATCACGGCCGATGGCTATGCGGCCTTTACCCGGGAGTACCTCGCGCGGCGGCGGGGTCATTGAAAGGAGCGGCATGCGCCGCAAGTCTCTTGGGTCGCCTGCGCGGGCTTGGGCCCGCTGGTCTCCGCGGTGCATTTTGCCTGGGTCGGCCCCAACGATGGCGTCTCGCGTCTGGCTGGCCGGGGCCTCCGGCGGGGATATTTGGGCAAAGATGAAAGGCCGGGGATTGTGCGGGTCACAAGTTTGGCGTGGTGGCGGGCGGCTGGTTTCGGTAGGGGAGGCGCATGAGTGACACCGCCCCCCTGCCCCGCCCCGCACCGCAAAGCGGTGACAGCCTGTCGGGCTTTCTCTTCGCGCTGACGGCCTATCTTCTGTGGGGCTTCCTGCCTTTGTACATGAAGGCCCTGGCGCATATTCCGCCGGTCGAGGTCATTGCGCATCGGGTGGTCTGGTCGGTGCCCATCGCGCTGGCGGTGCTGTGGTTTCTGGGGCGGACGAGTGATCTGAAGACGGCGATCGGGTCGCCCCGGATGCTGGGGATGGCGGCGGTGACCGCGGCGCTGATTTCGGTCAACTGGGGGATCTATGTCTGGGCCATCGGCTCGGGCCATGCGCTGGATGCAGCCCTTGGCTATTACATCAATCCGCTCTTCTCGATCTTCCTTGGCGCGGTGCTGTTGCGCGAGCGGATGGGACGATTGCAGATGGCCGCCATCGCGCTGGCGGTTGTCGCGGTGGCCATCCTGACCTGGGAGGCCGGTCGGTTGCCCGTCGTGGCGCTGGGGCTGACGCTGACCTGGGGATTCTATGCCTTTTTCAAGAAATGGCTGCCGATCGGGCCGAACCAGGGCTTCGCGCTGGAAGTGCTGATCCTGCTTCTCCCTGCCTTGGCCTATATGCTGTGGCTGGGCAGCGAGGGCACGGGGCATTTCCGGATGGGAGTGTCCTGGGACGATGCGCTTCTCATCGGTTGCGGGATCGTCACGGCCGGGCCCTTGATGATCTATGCCAATGGGGCGAAGCGGCTGACGCTGTCGACCATCGCAATCATGCAGTACATCGCGCCGACGCTGATTTTCCTGACGGCGGTCTTCCTGTTTGACGAACCGTTCAGTGGCGTGAAGCTCCTGGCCTTCAGCCTGATCTGGGCCGCGCTGGTGATCTATTCGCTGCCAATCCTGGCGGGGCGGCTGCGTTCCACAAGCTAAGGGTCGGGGCGGCTGATCTGCCCGCCGCCGACGAGCGCGGGGGCGCCGGTCGTGTCGGGCCCCGAGGTGGCCATCTTGCGCAGGACGCGGACCGCAAGGAAGGCGAAGGCCTGCGCCTCCAGCATGTCGCCGTCGAGGCCTACGTCCTCGACCGGGTCGATGCGGACGGGGATGCGACGGCGCAGTTCGGCCATGAGTGTCGGGTTGTTGCGGCCGCCACCGGTGACGAGAATGCGGGTCACAGGGGCCGGGAAGTGAATCTGGGCGGCGGCCACGGAAGCTGCGGCAATGGCGGTCAGGGTCGCGGCGGCGTCTTCGTCCGACAGCATCTCCAGCCGGTCGATCAACCCGTGGAAATCGTTGCGGTCCAACGACTTTGGCGGCGGGTGGTCGAACCAGGGGTCCTTGAGCACCATGGCGACGAAGTCCTCATCTGCCTCGCCCTGGGCCGCGAGCGCGCCGCCTTCATCATGGCTGAGACCGAGACGGCTGAGCATCAGGTCGTTCAGCGGTGCATTCGCGGGGCCGGTGTCGAAGGCCAGAAGCGCGCCGGGGCTTTCGGGGCCGGGGGCAGTCGGGTCGATCCAGGTCAGGTTGCCGACACCGCCGAGGTTGAGGAAGGCCAAAGGCTCGGTCGCGCTGATGTGACGGGCGAGAGCATAGTGATAGAAGGGCGCAAGCGGGGCACCCTGGCCACCAATCGTCACGTCCGAGGAGCGAAAGTCCCAGACGGTGGGCAGGCCAAGGACCTGGGCCAGGATGGCGCCATTGCCGCATTGGTGGGTGCCTTTGCCCGCCGGGTCATGGGCAAGGGTCTGGCCATGGAAGCCCAGAAGCTCGGCCCCGGTGAAGCGGGCCAGAAGCTCGGCATGGGCGGTCTCTACCACTTCGGCCGCTGCGGCGACGTCCGGATCGCCCGGCCACTGGCCAAGTGCGGCGCGCAGCCGGTCCTGTTCCTCGGGCGTATAGGGCCGGTAGGCCGAGGGCCCGAAGGCAAAGATCGCGTGGCCATCGGTCTTGATCATGGCGCCATCGACGCCGTCAAGCGAAGTCCCGGACATGGCGCCAAGCGCCCACAGAGCCCCTTCCTTCCGCATCTTCCCTTGGCACCCTCGCGAAGATATACCGCCGCCACATCCTAGACCGAGGCGGCCATGAACTACCATCCGAAATCTGAATTCATGCGCGTGATGTTCGAGCGCGGCTTTGTTGCCGATTGCACGGATTATCAGGCGCTGGACGAGGCCTTCGTGAAGGGCGTGGTGCCGGGCTATATCGGGTTCGACGCGACAGCGACCAGTCTGCATGTGGGAAGCCTGATTCAGATCATGATGCTGCGCTGGCTGCAGAAATGCGGCGGCAAGCCGATCGTGCTGATGGGCGGGGGGACGACGAAGATCGGCGATCCCTCGTTCCGGGCGGAAGAGCGGCCATTGCTGACCAACGCCCAGATCGACAGCAATATCGAGGGGATCAAGCGGGCTTTCGCGCCCTATGTGCGGTTCGGCGAGGGTGCCTCCGACGCGGTCATGGTCAACAATGCCGAATGGCTGGACGCGCTGAACTACATCGGGTTCCTGCGCGACATCGGGCGGCATTTCAGCGTCAATCGGATGCTGTCTTTCGAGAGCGTGAAATCGCGGCTGGACCGGGAGCAGTCGCTCTCGTTCCTGGAATTCAACTACATGATCCTGCAGGCCTATGATTTCCTGGAGCTGCACCGCCGCTACGGCTGCCTTCTCCAGATGGGCGGGTCGGACCAGTGGGGCAACATCGTCAACGGCGTCGACTTGACGCGCCGGGTGGTCGAGGGGGAGGTCTTCGGCCTGACTTCGCATCTTCTGACGACAAGCGACGGCAAGAAGATGGGCAAAAGTGCAAGCGGGGCGGTCTGGCTGAATGGTGACCTCTTCAGCCCCTACGAGTTCTGGCAGTACTGGCGGAACACAACGGATGCCGATGTCGGGCGGTTCCTAAAGCTTTACACCGAGCTGCCGGTCGAGGAATGCGACCGGTTGGGCGCGCTTTCGGGTTCGGAGATCAATCAAGCCAAGATCGTGCTGGCGAATGCGGTGACGACGCTACTGCATGGGGCCGAAGCGGCGGCGGCGGCGGAAGCCACGGCGCGCGAGGTCTTCGAGAAGGGCGGCATCGGTGAGGACCTGCCGACTGTGACACTTGAAGCCGCAGAACTGGCCGAGGGTGTGGGGATCGTGCAGCTGTTCGTCCGGGCGGGGCTGGCAGCGAGCGGCAAGGACGCGAAACGGCTGATCGCGGAAGGCGGGGCCAAGGTGAATGACGAGATCATCACCGATACGGGCCTGCGCTACGGGGCGAGCCATCTGGTCGAGCCGCTGAAGCTGACCGCGGGCAAGAAGCGCCACGCGCTGGTGGTGTTGGGCTAAGGCAAGGTGGGCGAGACCGCCCACCCTGCGTTCGGTCATTCCTGAACGGTGACCCTGGTCATCACATCCGGTGTCGCCGGCGGCTCGCCCCGCTGGATCGCGTCGACGACATCCATTCCGGAGACGACATTTCCGACGACCGTATAGGCCCCCTTCAGCACCTCGTCATACAGACGACGCTGCCCGTCAACATCGACGCCGTCGGTGAACATGATGAAGAACTGCGAGTTGGCAGAGTTCGGGTCTTGCGAGCGAGCCATGCCGACGACGCCGCGGGTATAGGAGAGGTCCGAGAACTCGGCCGGAAGGTCAGGCTTCGAAGAACCGCCCGTACCGGCCTGCGATAGGTCTCCAGTCGCCTTACCATACTGAACGTCGCCGGTCTGGGCCATAAAGCCGTCGATCACCCTATGGAAGACCACGTTGTCGTAAGCGCCTTCCTTGGCGAGCGCGACGATCTGCGCGACGTGCTGCGGGGCGACGTCAGGGAGAAGATCGATGACCACGGTACCATTGGCCTGACCTGCGACCTCGATCACGAGGTTCGGGCCGGGGCCATCGGTGGCCTGGGCGAAAGCCGGGGCCGCAAAGGCTGCAAGGGCTGCTGCGAGGACGAGCTTACGCGACATCGGCGGCCACCCGGACAGTGATCATGCGGTCGGGATTGGCTGGCGGCTCGCCCCGGGTGATCTTGTCGACATGTTCCATCCCGCTGATGACACGGCCGTAGACGGTGTACTGGCCGTTCAGGAAATGATTGTCACGGAAGTTGATGAAGAACTGGCTGTTGGCCGAGTTCGGGTTCTGCGAGCGGGCCGCGCCAAGGGTGCCACGGTCGTGCGGAAGCTTGGAAAACTCGGCTGGCAGGTCGGGATACTGCGAGCCACCCGTGCCTGCGCGGCGCGGATTGTAGTTCGGGGACGCCATGTTGGCATTTTCCACATCGCCCGTCTGGGCCATGAAGCCGTCGATCACCCGGTGGAAGGCCACGTTGTCATAGGCCTTGTCGCGGGCAAGCTGCTTCATCCGCTCGGCATGCTTCGGCGCCACGTCTGCGAGCAGTTCGATCATCACTTCGCCGTCCTTCAGCGTCAGGATGATGGTGTTTTCGGGGTCCTTGATGTCGGGCATCGGTGCCTCTCCTGGTTTCGGTCGGGCGCGACCGTAGCGGCGGGTTCCGCCCAAGGAAAGGGCAAAGCGTGAGAAGCGGTTGACGGGAGCGTGATCGGCGGGGCAATAGCGGGCAGGCTTTCAGCGAAGGAGACGGCGATGCCCTGGAAAACGCTCGACGACATGGACCTTGGCGGAAAAGTGGTGCTGACGCGCGTGGACATCAACGTGCCGATGGAAGCGGGCCGTGTCACCGACATGACCCGGATCGACAAGATAAAGCCCACTGTCGATGACATCATCGCAAAGGGCGGCAAGGTGGTGCTGCTGGCGCATTTCGACCGGCCGAAGGGAAAGGTCGTGCCCGAGATGAGCCTTGGCCATGTTGTCGATGCGCTTGCCGGATCGTTGGGGCGAAAGGTGGTCTTCGGGGCGGATTGCGTGGGCGACGTGGCAGCGGCGGCGATTGCCAAGGCGGGGCTGAAGGACGTTGTGCTTCTGGAGAATACCCGGTTCCATCCGGGCGAAGAGAAGAACGATCCCGAGCTTGCGGCCCAGATGGCGAAGCTGGGGCAAGTCTTTGTGAATGATGCGTTTTCGGCAGCGCATCGGGCGCATGCCTCGACCGAGGGGCTGGCCCGGCTGTTGCCGGCGGCGGCGGGGCGGCTGATGGAGGCGGAGCTCAAGGCGCTGGAAGCGGCGCTTGGGTCGCCCAAGCGGCCAGTGGTGGCAGTCGTCGGCGGGGCCAAGGTCTCGACCAAGATCGAGCTTCTGGCGAACCTCGTGACCAAGGTCGACCATCTGGTGATCGGCGGGGGAATGGCCAACACCTTCCTGGTGGCCGAGGGGATCGAAGTGGGCAAGTCGCTCGCCGAACGGGAAATGGCGGAAACCGCGCGCGAGATCCGGCACCGGGCGCAGAAGGCGGGCTGCCAGATCCACCTGCCGGTCGACATCGTCGTGGCGCGCGAGTTCAAGGCGGGGGCGGAGAGCCAGACAGTCGGCGTGCGCGACTGCCCGCCAGATGCGATGATCCTGGATGCGGGCCCGAAGACGGTGGCCGAGCTTGAAGGGGTCTTCGCGGGCGCCAAGACATTGATCTGGAACGGGCCCTTGGGGGCGTTCGAGATCGAGCCCTTCAACGCGGCGACCAATGCGGCGGCCCAGGCGGCGGCGCGGCTGACCAAGGCCGGAAAGCTGGTTTCGGTCGCGGGCGGCGGCGATACGGTTGCGGCGCTGAATGCGGCGGGGGCGGCGGATGATTTCACCTTCATCTCGACCGCCGGGGGCGCGTTCCTGGAATGGATGGAAGGCAAGGAATTGCCCGGCGTACAGGCGCTGATGGGTTGAGGGAATGCCCCGCCCGCGCTATGCCGGGCTGGGACCAACGGGAGACGGACATGACCAACGCGAAGATGACCGAACAGGTGAAGAACGGCCGGGGCTTTATTGCCGCGCTTGACCAGTCGGGCGGCTCGACCCCCAAGGCGCTGAAACTCTACGGGATTTCCGAAAGCGAGTATTCCGGCGAAGAGCAGATGTTCGACCTGATCCATGCGATGCGGGCGCGGATCATCAAGTCCCCGGCATTTACCGGCGACAAGGTGGTGGGGGCGATCCTCTTCGAGCAGACCATGGACCGGACAATCGACGGCATCCCGACGGCGACCTATCTGTGGGACAAGCGGGGCGTGGTGCCGTTCCTGAAGATCGACAAGGGGCTTGAGGCGGAAGCCGATGGCGTCCAGTTGATGAAGCCGATCCCGGGGCTGGATGCGCTTTTGGCCCGGGCGGTCAAGGCGGGGATATTCGGGACCAAGGAGCGCTCAGTCATCAATGCCGCGAACCGCAAGGGAATTGCCGCGGTGGTCAAGCAGCAGTTCGAGCTTGGAGCCCAGGTTGCGGCGCATGGATTGATGCCGATCCTTGAGCCGGAAGTCACGATCTCGATTGCCGACAAGGCCGAGGCGGAGGCGATCCTGCAGGAAGAAATCCTCAAGCATCTTGAAGGGCTTGATGGCCAGGTCATGCTGAAGCTGTCGCTGCCCACCGTGCCGGATTTCTACCAGCCGCTGGTCAAGCATCCGAAAGTGCTGAAGGTCGTCGCGCTTTCGGGCGGGCATAGCCGGGATGAGGCGAACAAGATCCTGGCGCAGAACCACGGGATCATCGCCAGCTTCAGCCGGGCGCTGAGCGAGGGATTGTCGGCACAGCAATCGGATGCCGCGTTCGATGCGGCGCTGAAGGGCGCGATCGACAGCATCTACGCAGCCTCGATCACCTGAAAGTCGGACCGGGGTCGGCAAGACATGTAGCCTTGCCGCCCCGTCGCCGGACCAAGCCTTTGAAGACCGCGCGTTTTCGGGATTCACAAGCGATTCGCGTTGTGCCATGATTCGGTTCAGGTCCGCGACAAGACGGACCGCTTGAGGGCTTATGTCGGCAGTCGCTACGCAACGGGGATTTGGGGGTCTGGCCTATCTGGCCTTTGCTTGCGCCCTGGGAATCTACTTCACCTTCGCTGCCGTTCAGGGCGACTACGGCATGTTTCGGCGTGTCGCGATCGATGCCGAGGCTGAGGCGCTCCGCCTGGAACGCGACCGACTGGCCGAGGAGCTGGCAGAGATGCAGAATCTGACGCATCGCTTGTCGGACGAATACCTGGACCTCGATCTTCTGGACCAGCAGACGCGAGACGTGCTGGGCTACATGCGAGCGGACGAGATCGCCATTCGCTAAGCCACTGCGCGCACAGGGTTGAGCAGCGTCCAAGCGCGGAATGCGAGCGCTTTCATACTTCTTCTTCCATCCCGACAGTGACCCGGCTGTTAAACCCGTTCAGCGGGTGCGACTGCGGCCATCTGGCGGGACGTCGTACCTTCACGCAAGCCCCCTGCTTTGCGGGGCGCGATGGACGCGCCCGGGGCGGGCGTCGCCTCAGGCTTTCCACTGGCGCATAGGTGCCATGCCGAAGTCGCGGTATTGCAAAGGGAATAATGCTTTGACCCAATAAACACCGATACTGTATAGATGGTTTAACGCTAAACTATCCTGTATCCCGAATCTGCTGCTCTGGGAGGAGCCCGATGGCGAAGAAGCCGGACGCGAGACCGAATGTCTCGAAGGAAGAACTTCTGAAGTACTACCGCGAGATGCTTCTGATCCGCCGCTTCGAGGAGAAGGCGGGCCAGCTTTACGGCATGGGGCTGATCGGGGGCTTCTGCCACCTGTACATCGGTCAGGAAGCGGTGGTTGTCGGGCTTGAGGCGGCCTCGAAGCCCGGCGACAAGCGCATCACCAGCTACCGCGACCACGGGCACATGCTGGCCTGCGGAATGGACGCGAAGGGCGTGATGGCCGAGTTGACCGGGCGGATTGGGGGATACTCCAAGGGCAAGGGCGGTTCGATGCACATGTTCTCGAAAGAGAAACATTTCTACGGCGGACACGGGATTGTTGGCGCACAGGTGCCGCTGGGAGCCGGTCTGGCCTTTGCGGACAAGTATCTTGGCAATGACAATGTGACCTTCACCTATTTTGGTGACGGGGCAGCGAACCAGGGCCAGGTCTATGAGACCTACAACATGGCCGAGCTGTGGGACCTGCCGGTGATCTTTGTCATCGAGAACAACCAGTACGCGATGGGGACAAGCGTCAAGCGGTCCACCAAATCCACCACGCTGTTCGGGCGTGGCCTCGCCTACGGCATTCCGGGCGAACAGGTCGACGGGATGGACGTGCTGGCGGTGAAGGCCGCGGGCGAGAAGGCAGTGGCGCACTGCCGGGCTGGCAAGGGCCCGTACATCCTAGAGATGATGACCTACCGCTACCGTGGACACTCGATGTCTGACCCAGCCAAGTACCGGACGCGGGAGGAGGTCGAGAAGATCAAGACCGAGAAGGACTGCATCGAGCATGTCCGCGATCTGCTGACCCAGGGCGGTCTGGCATCGGACGAGGAGCTGAAGGCCATCGACAAGGAGATCAAGGCGGTGGTCAACGAAAGCGCCGAGTTCGCCAAGGAAAGCCCGGAGCCGCCGCTTGGCGAGCTTTGGACCGACATTTACGCCTGAGGGAGGGATATCATGGCAACTCAAGTACTTATGCCCGCGCTGTCCCCGACGATGGAGGAAGGGACGCTGGCCAAGTGGCTGGTCAAGGAAGGCGACACGGTCAAGTCGGGCCAGATCATCGCCGAGATCGAGACCGACAAGGCCACGATGGAATTCGAGGCCGTCGATGAAGGTGTCGTTGGCAAGATCCTGGTGGCCGAGGGCACTGCCGGCGTGAAGGTGAACACGCCGATTGCAGTGCTGGTCGAAGAGGGTGAGAGCGTCTCTGAAGCCGCGCCGGCCCCTGTGGCGGCCCCTGCTCCGGTGGCGGCACCTGTGGCAGCTGCGGTCCCGGTCGCTGCGGCTCCGGCCCCTGCCCCGGTTTCGGTGGCAAGCGGCTGGCCGCATTCGGACCTGCCTGAAGGGCCGACGAAGACGATGACCGTGCGGGAAGCACTGCGCGAGGCGATGGCCGAAGAAATGCGGGCCGATCCGACCGTGTTCCTGATGGGGGAAGAGGTCGGCGAGTATCAGGGGGCGTACAAGATCTCCCAAGGCTTGCTGGATGAATTCGGGCCGAAACGGGTTGTCGATACGCCGATCACCGAGATGGGCTTTGCGGGCATTGCCACGGGCGCATCCTGGGGCGGGCTGAAGCCGATCGTCGAGTTCATGACCTTCAACTTCGCGATGCAGGCGATTGACCACATCCTGAACTCGGCCGCGAAGACGCTGTACATGTCGGGGGGCCAGATGGGTTCGCCCATGGTGTTCCGCGGCCCGAATGGCGCTGCGGCACGGGTGGGCGCGCAGCATTCTCAGGACTATGCGGCCTGGTATGCGGCGATCCCGGGGCTGCGGGTCTGCATGCCCTATTCGGCTGCGGATGCGAAGGGCCTCTTGAAGTCGGCCATTCGTGACCCGAATCCGGTCGTGTTCCTGGAAAACGAGATCATGTACGGGCGGTCCTTCGAAGTGCCGACGGACCCGGAATTCGTGGTGCCTTTCGGCAAGGCCTCGATCATGCGGTCCGGGTCTGATGTGACCATTGTGTCCTTCGGGATCGGGGTTGCCCATGCTCTGGCGGCGGCGGAGACGCTGGCGGGTGAAGGGATCAGCGCCGAGGTCATCAACCTGCGGACGCTGCGGCCGATCGACTATGACACCGTGCTGGCTTCGGTGATGAAGACCAACCGCTGCGTCACGGTCGAGGAAGGCTTCCCGGTGGGGTCCATCGGTGACCACCTGGCCTCGACGATCATGCAGAAGGCGTTCGACTATCTGGACGCTCCGGTCGTGACCTGCACGGGCAAGGACGTGCCGATGCCCTATGCGGCCAACCTGGAGAAGTTCGCCCTGATCACGCCCGCCGAGGTCGTGACCGCCGTCAAATCCGTCTGCTACCGGTGAGGTGAAGCCATGGCGACCGAAATTCTGATGCCCGCGCTGTCCCCGACGATGGAGGAAGGGACGCTGGCGAAGTGGCTGGTCAAGGAAGGCCAGACCGTGAAATCCGGCATGATCATCGCCGAGATCGAGACCGACAAGGCGACGATGGAGTTCGAGGCGGTTGACGAGGGGGTGATTGGCAAGATCATGGTCGCCGAAGGCACGGCG
>JAEULQ010000123.1 GCA_016792685.1 Tabrizicola sp.
GAGATCGAGGGCGGCCAGCTGCGCCTGCCAGTGATCGCCACGCCTGCTTCGCCGTCAGCCGGAGGGTTGAAGCTTTTCGGCCGTGCGATTGCCGGACGCAACCTCCCGGCCTTTGTCGGGCCGGCGGGACTGGATTCCGCCCTGCAGCCGACTTTCGCGCGCAACAAGATGGGGCTGTTCTTGGCGGCCGGAAACGGCGGTGCTGACAGCTTGGTGGGCATGGCCTTCGGGTCGACAGGCACGGCCACAACCGCAAACGTCGCGACCACGAATCTGCATACGCTGATCCGGCGGCGAGAGTACCTGGTGACAACGGCCGCCACGACTGCAGTGGTCGGCTTCCGGGGCGCGGCGCAGCAATGGCTGTTGGGTGGCCCGGCCTCCGGTCAGGGCGGGTTCCACATGGTGTCGCGTTGGGGGCCTGCGACGGGGGTTGCCACCGCGACAACGCGGGCTTTCTTCGGGATGCGCGGCTCGGCTGCAGCGCCGACGGATGTGAACCCGTCCACGCTGACCAACATTTGCGGCATGGGCTGGGACAACGGCGACGCGAATATCCAGTTCATCCACAACGACGGGGCAGGCACGGCGACGAAGATCAACCTTGGCGCGGCTTTCCCGCGGCCGAACGTTGACCGGACCGCAGTCTACGAGATCGCGCTTTTTGCGCCGCCGGGCACGACGCAGCAATTGAACTACGAAGTGACCGACCTGGTGTCGGGGGCGGTGGCCACGGGAACCGTGACGACCGACCTGCCATCGACCACGACGCTCTTGACGCCCTGGAGCCAGTACAGCGTCGGCGGCACCTCGTCGGTGATCGGGATGATGGTGAGCAACTGCTATGTAGAAAGCGACATCTGACATGACCCTGCATGTACTATTCACCAAGGACGGGATTCCGGGCTGGATCGGCCAGGAACCCTGCGACGGCAGCGAGCCGGTCGAGGGCCTGACGGTCGACTTTCTGGCGGCGCACCGGCGCGGCGCGCGTGGGAAATGGGTTCCGCGCGATCCCGTGGTTCCGGTCCCGCCCACACCAGAGGAGTTGGCGGCGCAGCGGGAGGCGGACTACCAGCTGGCGTTGGAGCTGCGGTCTGCGGCCCTGCGCGACGTCCTGAGCCGGGAGGCCGACCCGATCTTTTTCCAGTGGCAGCGCGGCGAGGCGACACAGGCTGACTGGCTGGAAAAGGTGGCGTCGATCAAGGCCGCTTTCCCCAAACCGGAAGCGCCCTGACCAGCGGGCACCGGCCCCGCTGTAAGGGTCAAGGCAAGGCGGGACGGCAGCAGCCGGGCCCGCCTTTCCTTTTGCGCGTCAAACACCAACAAGGCGGGTTTGACACCCCGGAGAGGCCTGCATAGACATGCGTGTGGCTGACAGAGGGAGCCGGAATGCGCATCGCCATGATCGGTACGGGCTATGTCGGCCTGGTCTCCGGGGCCTGTTTCTCTGACTTCGGGCATGATGTCGTCTGTGTCGACAAGGATGTCGCCAAGATCGAACGGCTCCAGCGTGGCGAGGTTCCGATCTTCGAGCCGGGCCTGCAGGACCTGATATCCAAGAATTGCCAGGCCGGGCGGCTTTCGTTCTCGACCGATCTGCCAGCGGCGGTTGCCGGTGCCGAGGCAGTGTTCATCGCTGTCGGGACGCCTACCCGACGCGGCGACGGTCATGCCGATCTGAGCTATGTGATGGCGGCGGCGGGCGAGATCGGTCAGGCGCTGACCGGCTATGCGGTCGTCGTGACGAAGTCGACCGTGCCGGTCGGCACCAACCGCAAGGTTGCGAAGGCGGTGAAGGCCGCCAATCCCGAGGCGAAGTTCGATGTCGTCTCGAACCCCGAATTCCTGCGCGAGGGCGCAGCGATCGACGATTTCATGCGGCCCGACCGGGTCGTTGTCGGGGTCGAATCCGGCAAGGCGCGCAAGGTCATGGCCGAGCTTTACCGGCCCCTGTCGCTGCGCGAATTCCCCATGGTCTATACCGGCCTCGAGACGGCCGAGATGATCAAATACGCAGGCAATGCCTTTCTGGCGACCAAGATCACCTTCATCAATGAAATCGCGGCGCTGTGCGAGAAGGTCGGGGCCGACGTCAAGGCCGTGGCCAGGGGCATCGGCATGGACGGCCGGATCGGCGACAAGTTCCTTCATGCCGGTCCCGGCTATGGGGGAAGCTGTTTCCCCAAGGATACCAAGGCTTTGGCACGTATCGGGCAGGACCATGCCGCGCCCATGCAGATCGTCGAGACGGTGATCAAGGTCAATGACGAGGTCAAACGCCGGATGATCGACAAGATCGTCGATCTTTGTGGCGGATCGGTGCGCGACAAGACCATCGCCATCCTGGGCGTGACCTTCAAGCCCAACACCGACGACATGCGCGAGGCGCCCTCGCTGACCATCATCCCGGCCCTTGTCGGGGCGGGGGCAAGGGTCAGGGTGAGCGACCCCCAGGGACGGCATGAAGGCGAGGCGCTTCTGCCCGGAGTGAAATGGGTGGAAAACCCCTATCAGGCGGCCAATGAAGCCGAGCTTGTCGTCCTTCTGACCGAATGGAACGAGTTCCGGGGCCTCGACCTGGCCAAACTGGCCCGCAAGATGGCCCGTCCGAAAATGGCGGACCTGCGCAACATCTATGATCGCGACGAGGTTCTGGCCGCGGGCTTCACCGCCTATGTGGGTGTCGGCCGTTAGGGATCGGCGCCCCGGTCCGCCGGTTCGGCGGGTTTTGCTGAAAATCCCGGGCAAGCGCCCAGATTTCGCCCCGATCGGATCATGGCCCGTTAGCACTGTCCGTCCAGGCTGATCCTTGGGTAAATGGGTGTGCGTGGGGCCGAAAGTGTTGAACTTTCAGGTGCTGGAGACGTTCGCGGCTGCGCCGTTGAACATGATCTCGGGTATTTCGGACATGGAACTGGTCGTGCAGGGCGGAAATGTCCTGCTCTACACGGCCACGCGCGCGGGCGGCGGGGTGTTGGCGCTGGACGTGGACGGCGCGATGACCCTCTGCGATCAGCGCACCCTGGCACCGGGCACGACGCTTCCCGCCGAAGCCGTGCTGGAAACGGTCATGGTCAACGGTGCGCGCCATCTGGTTGTGACGGGCGGCAATCAGGCCGGTGTGCAGGCCTATGGGATCGGGGCGGCGGGTGAACTTGCAGCGGCCGTGCAGCTACCGGGTAGTCTTGCCGGGACGATCTGCGCCCAGGCCGTGATGGCAAACGGCGCAAGCTCGGTCTTTTACGCCTCGCGCCTGGGCGAAAGCGCGATCCACGCCTATTCCGTGGCAGCCAACGGCAGCATGACCCTGATCGGGACCCGGGTGCTGGACGGGGCCTACAACGGCGTCGACATTGCGGCGCTGACCCCGGTCACCGTGGCCGGCGCCCGCTATCTGATCGGCTTGTCGCTGGATTCCGATGTCGTGCGGGCCTTTCCGGTCGCGGCCAATGGCGCGCTTGGCAATCCACAGGTTATGGGCATGCCGCAGGGTCTGGGCATTTCCGACCCGTCCTGCGTCAAGGTCGTCGAGATGGCGGGCAGCACCTTTCTGGTGGTGGCCTCGGCCGGGTCGTCCTCGGTCAGCGTGATCGGGATCAGTTCGGACGGGACCATGCGGGTTGCCGACCATGTGGTCGACACGCTCGACACCCGGTTCCAGGGCGTCCAGGCGGTTGCCACTTGCACGATTGGCGACCGGGTCTATGTCATCGCCGGGGGTGGGGACGAGGGCCTGACCCTGATGACCATGACCCCCGAGGGTCGGTTGCTTCTGGTCGGACAGCAACTGCAGCTTCCCGGCCTGTCGCTGGACAACATCACCGCAATCACCGCACGGGCGGTCGGCGGAATGATCGAGGTCTATGTGGCGGGTGAAGGCGCCGGCATCACCCGGCTGCAGATCGACCCCGGGAACCCGGCGCCGATCCAGACCGGCGGCATGGATGCGGCGACCCTGACGGGCACGACCGGCGGTGACATGATCCTGGGCGGCGATGCCGCAGAACGCATCCTGGGCGAGGCCGGGGCCGATATCCTCAGCGACGGCGGCGGCACCGACACGGTTTTCGGCGGGGCCGGATCCGACCTCTTCGTGATGGAAGGTGACGGCGCGCATGACGTGATCGGTGATTTCCAGCTCGGCATCGACCGCATCGATGTGTCGGCCTGGGGCCGGATCCACTCGCTCTCGGCCCTTACGATCACCGCAACGGCGACCGGCGCCCTGATCAGCTGGGGCACTGAAACGCTGGAAATCGTCACCCCGAACAGCCTTCCGATTCTGCCGGGACAGTTTCAGCTGAGCGACTTCATCGGTCTGTGGCACGCCCCCCCGCCGGATCCCGCAGAGGGCGACCTGATCCGGGGCACCAACCAGATCGATCTCATCACCGGCGGGTCCGGCAACGAGATGTTCCTGGCCACCGCCGGGGCCGACACGATCAACGGCGGTGGCGGCTTCGACATGATCGTGCTGACCGGGGCCACGGGGAACACAAGGCTCAGCCTGGAATCGCCTTCGTTCAACTCGAACATCGCGCAGGGTCAGACCTATATCTCGATCGAGGGGATCTATGGCTCCATCTTCGAGGACACGCTGATAGGCAATGCCGAGAACAACCGGATCGAAGGCAATGACGGCAATGACCGGCTGACGGGCCGGGCGGGCAATGACACGCTCATGGGCGGGGGCAGCAACGACTGGCTTTACGGCGGGGTCGGGGCGGATGTGCTGGATGGCGGCATCGGCCGCGACCGCGCCAGCTACAACAGTTCGGCGACCGGGGTGGTGGTCGATCTGGTCAACACCACGATCAACACTGGCGAAGCTGCGGGCGATGTCTTCATCGCGATCGAGGACCTCGAGGGCACGAGCCAGGCCGATACGCTGTCCGGTGATGCCCAGGCCAACGGGATCATCGGTCTGTCCGGGGCCGATCTCTTGGACGGACGGGCCGGGAATGACTCGCTCTCGGGTTTCGATGGGGACGATACTCTGATCGGGGGCGCCGGAGCCGACCGTCTGGAAGGCGGGACAGGGATCGACACGGTCAGCTATGCGACCGCGACCCTGGGCCTGCGCATCGACCTTCTGAACGCGACCCTGGCCACCGGAGACGCCTTTGGCGACACCTTCATCACGATCGAGCGCTTTGTCCTAGGCGGATACAGCGACAGCTTTTTCGGCACCGAACTTGCGGATCAGGTGGACGGGGCCGGCGGCAACGACCAGCTGACCGGGCGCGGCGGTCATGACGTTTTGTCCGGGGGAGCCGGGAATGACACGCTTTACGGGGGGGACGGGGATGACACGCTGCTGGGCGGGTCCGGGCTGGACCGGCTGGAGGGGGGCGCGGGGCGGGATCTGGTGTCTTACGGCGATGCTCTGTCCGGGGTGGTGGCCGATCTTGGCGTTCCGGGGCTGAACACGGGTGACGCGAAGGGCGACAGCTATCTGGCGGTCGAGGATCTGGCGGGCTCGGGTTTTGGCGACACGCTCTCGGGCGACGGCGGGGCGAACCTTCTGGCGGGCGGCGGGGGCAATGACCTTCTGCAGGGCCAGGCGGGCAATGAC
>JAEULQ010000128.1 GCA_016792685.1 Tabrizicola sp.
GGGGCATGCAGCAGGGTGCCGCGCGGCGCCATGGCGATCACGGTCAGCGCGTTCGGCATGTCCTTGGCGGTGAGGGTCGTGCCTTCCAGCGGGTCAAGCGCGATGTCGACCTCGGGGCCATTGCCGGTGCCGACTTCCTCGCCGATGTAGAGCATCGGGGCTTCGTCACGCTCGCCCTCGCCGATGACGACCACACCCTTGATGTCGAGGAGGTTCAGCTGGTCGCGCATCGCGTTGACGGCGGCCTGGTCGGCGGCCTTTTCGTCGCCGCGGCCGATCAGGCGGGCCGAGGCAAGGGCAGCGGCTTCGGACACGCGGCCGAGGCCGAGGCTGAGGAGCCGGTCCTGGAATTGCGATTTTTCTGACATCTTTCCCCCCGGGGTTTTCTACGGTGTAGCGGGGGGGTGCGGGTGGAGCAAGGATGGTGACGCTAACTTTCGTGACCGCAGGCGCGGCAACCGACTTGTGGGCATTGATCGCGGCGTTATGCAGGCTCAGGAACGAGAATTTCAGAGGTCGGAGGCAGGAGTGACGTGGCAGGCAAGGGACTTGTGTCGCTGCGTCGGGCTGGCCTTGACGGGCCTGTGGGTCGCAATGGCGCCTGCAGGGGCTCAGGAGCTGCAGATCAACGAGGCTCCCTATGCCGAGAACAAGGCGCTCAAGCCGGTGATCGAGACATTCGAGGCCTATCCCCAGGTGTCGATCTGGGAGGATCTGGTGATCGAGAAGGCTCGGATCGGGCAGATCCTTGCCGGGCAGAGTCTGCAGGCACGGACAGGTCGGGCCCTGGACGACCACTGGGTTCTGGCCGACCGTTCGGCACAGGAGCCGCTGGCGCTGGCGGTTGGCAGTGAAGGCCCGGTGGCGGCCGTGGTCCGGGACGCCGCTTTCGGGGGATACGCGCTGGCCGGGATCGGGCCGAGACAGAGTGGGATCGGACGGGCGAGGCTGGGAACGGGAATCGTGACCATCCTTTTCGACGAGTTGCAGTGCCTGTTCGGATTGCGCGTCGCGCTGGATGGCGAGGGTGACAATATCGTCATGCGGAACCATCCCGAAGGCAACCTGAACGTGATCTTCTGGAACGAAGCGGGTCAGGAATTGGCGAATTTCAAACGGTTTCTGGATCAGGGCGTGATTGAGGTCGCCTATATCCAGTCCTCGGGCAGCAACCCGGAGATCAAGGCGGTGACGATCCAGAACCTTGATCCCGGCGGAATCGGTATCGACGAGA
Organism: Tabrizicola sp.; assembly: GCA_016792685.1. Classification (GTDB taxonomy): domain Bacteria; phylum Pseudomonadota; class Alphaproteobacteria; order Rhodobacterales; family Rhodobacteraceae; genus Tabrizicola. The sequence goes on from JAEULQ010000128.1 coordinate 1,235, forward strand.
TACTTTATGCTCCGATGTGCCCGATGATCATCTCGGGTCTGAACTCGGGTCTTCCGCGCGGCTAGCGCTTCAGACTTCTTCGATCCGGATTGCGACGGGTTCGCCGACAAGGACGCCGGTTGCGGCGAAACGGGTCATGGCGTGGGCGACGTCGTCAGGTGCCGCCTTGTGGGTCACGATCAGGACCGGGGCGTTGGCGCCCTGGTGGCCGTACTGGCGCATCTGGTCGATGGAGACGCCGGCATCGCCAAGGCAGGTGGCGATCTTGGCAAGCGCACCGGGTTTGTCCAGAAGCGTCATGCGCAGGTAGTAGGGCGCAGGTGTCGCGGCGCGGGCGGGCTGGGCAGCGGCTAGGCGGCTGGCCGGGATGCCGAAGGTCGGCAGGCGGAAGCCACGCGCGATGTCGATCACGTCGCCCATGACGGCGCTGGCTGTCGGACCCATGCCTGCGCCGGGGCCGCGCAGGACGATCTGGCCGACGCTGTCGCCTTCGAGGACCACCATGTTCGTCCCGCCCTGAAGCTGTCCAAGGGGGCTGTCGGCGGGGACAAGGCAGGGCGTCATGCGCTGTTCCAGCCCACGGCCGGTCATCTGGGCGACGCCGAGAAGCTTGATGCGGTAGCCCATGTCCTCGGCCAGACGGATGTCGTCGATGGAGACGTTGCCGATGCCCTCAAGCTCGACATCGTCGAAGGCGACGCGGGAGCCGAAGGCTATGGAGGCGAGGAGCGAGAGCTTGTGGCCGGCGTCGATGCCGCCCACGTCCAGGTTCGGGTCGGCCTCGAGATACCCAAGCTGGCGGGCTTCCTCGAAGACGGTCTCATAGGGCAGGTTTTCGCTTTGCATCCGCGTCAGGATGTAGTTGCAGCTGCCGTTCATCACGCCCATCACCCGCTTGATGCGGTTTCCGGCCAGGCCTTCGGTCAGGGCCTTGATGACGGGGATGCCCCCGGCGACGGCAGCCTCGAAGCGGAGCGCAAGGCCCTGGGCCTCGGCGGCTTCGGCCAGGGCCTGGCCGTGATGGGCCAGAAGCGCCTTGTTGGCGGTGACGACATGCTTGCCGGAGGCCAGCGCGGCCTCGGTCGCGGCTTTCGCGGCGCCTTCGTGCCCGCCCATGACCTCGACAAAGACGTCGATGTCAGGGCGACGGGCGAGGGCGACTGGATCGGTTTCCCAAGTGTAGCCGGACAGGTCGGCATCCCGGTTCTTCTTCGGGTCGCGGGCCGAGACTGCCGTAATGGTCACCGGCCGGCCGGCGCGCAGGGCGATCAGATCGGCATGCGCCTGGATGATCTTGACGACACCCATGCCGACGGTTCCGAGACCGGCAAGGCCAATACGCAAGGGGGCGGACATGATCGGAACCTCGGGCTGTTTGCGGCTGGTGTCTGTTAGCTTGAAGACGCGAGGCGTGCAACGCCGTCAGGGTGCGGGAGATCTGCTGCCAAGCGCCGCCGCGCGCGCCCGCAAGGCATCGGCCCGCGCCTGCAGCCCAGCCCCCGGATCGGAGCTATCGCCCGAGGCCTGTTCCAGCAGGCTGTCGATCGGCAGGAGTTGGGGGACAGGGCCGGTTTCCGGGCCAAGCCGATCAATCGCTGGAAAGGGTGCGCAGGCGGTGACCAGCACGAGGGACAGGGCGGCAGGGCGAAAGACGGTCATGATGCGCACGAGCCTATCGCCCCGCGCCGCGGCCGGGAAGCCCCTGGATGACGGGCGGATCAGAGGCAGTTGGTATTGCCGACCAGGACCAGGCGCCGGTGGCGCGGGCTGGTGACAATGAACTCGCCGTAAGTTGCGGCATTCAGGGTCGGGCCGATGTTCAGCACGCCCGTGTCGAATGCGGGTGTGAAGTCCACCCAGGTTTCGACGACAAAGACGCTTTCACGATCGACGAGCGTCGGAATCCGTCCTGCAGTCCGCCATTCCTGGATCTGGGTCTGGGTCTTCTTGGGGGCAGCCGCTTCATTGGTCGAAGTAGAGAAGAGCAGGCAGTATTCGTCGTCCCCCGCATCATACTCGAAGCTGGTGATCCGCATGGCGCGCTGAGGTGCGCCAGGCGTCAGGAAATTGAGTATGTTTTGCATGTTGGCCAAGTAGGCCGGTTCGATCGGATCTTCCTGGCGCGACAGGAGGTCAGCGACCGAATAGGCGGCCTTCTGGCCGATGTTGATCGTGCGCCAGACATCCCAGTAGACGAACAGAGCGACCATCGTCCAGATGAGGAACGGGATGATGAGCAGCGTCTCGGCAAGGACGACGCCGTCTTCGTCGCGCAGGAATGACCGAAAGCTGTTCTTGAAACGCTGCATGACTGATCAACCCGGTTCGTTCACAAAGACCGACGTCACAACGAGGGCATAGTTGCCGTCTGCCGCGTTGACCGGCATCCGGACACTGACCGCGGTGGTCGGGAACATCGGCTCTTCCTTCCAGCAGATCCGCATCAACATGATTTCGTTCGCCGCGCCGTAGGCAAAGGACGATCCGGGCGGTTCTTCGGTGCTGATCGGCTGGCTCTTGTCCACACAGCTGCTGGGCGGCGCAACCATGGCGAAGTTCGATGTGTCGATCGGCTGCATCCAGATGCTCATCGAATCGACGCAGGTCTGGATCGAGCCGACCATCATGCCGGTTTCACAGATCCGGCGCTTGAGCCCGGAATGGGTGACACCGTCCATGAGCCCCAGCCGGATGTCGCGCACGACGATGTCGACGGCGCGCTCGAACATCACATGGCGAACCATGTAGAGGCTGGCCTCGAACGATGCCGTGAAGATCGTGAAGACGATCGGGAACATGAAGACGAATTCGATGGACGCGGTCCCCGACTCGTCGCGAAGGAAGCGGCCGAAGCGGGTCATTGCGTAAGCCTCAGATCCGAGATGTAGGTCGCGATCGTGTTGAAGGCCGAGCGCAGATCCTCGCCGTTCTTAGCGTCGAAGTAGTAGTTCTCGACGTTGGTCGAGCAGCCCTGGATCTGCGCCTGGCCACCAGCGGGAGCCGCGAATGCGATGCCGTAGATCTCGATCCCGGCGTTCTTTGCAGCGGTGCAGTTGGCCTGCAGCAGGCTGTTCATGTTCGACACCGACAGATAGGTGCCACGGAACTGGTTCATGATGGTGTCGTAGTTCGACGTTCCGGTGACGTTCGAGCGCATGTAGAGCTGGCGGGCGACCCAGCTGACGCGGAGATAGCGCCAGACTTCCGACCAGTCGAGCTGAACGGCAGTGCCACTTCCGGTCCAGGTGGGCGTGGTCAGCCAAGCGACGCGGCCGGCACTGGTCGAGCTATTGCAAGTCGTATCGGAGTTCGGCTTGAGGTGAGGGGCGAAGTAGGTCCGTGTCCCCGCGCAGGCCGGGCGTGTGCCGCCGGTCAAGGCCGGGCCACCCGCCGTGAAGCGGATCGCAAAGTTGCCGTCGGCGCCGCGCCAGATCGGCGACAGGCCGGTCTTGTAGGTGTCGTAGACGTGAGTGTTCGAGACGTGTTCGCCATCGGTCATCAGGATGATGATCTTGCGCGCATGGATGTCATCGGACGTTGCCGGATTGTCGGCCGGTCGGCCCTGCACGGTCGAATCGCCGATCGCAGTGTAGATGTCGCGCGCGGACTCGTCGATCAACGCGGTGCCCCAACGCATGCCAAGGGCAATGGACGTGTTGCCGTTGGCAGTCAGGCGAGCGATCCGCTCCTTGACGGCGTCACCGTTCTTGGTGGGCAGGAACACATGGTTCACAAGCTCGTCGTTGTAAGAGGTCGATCCCGAATCCGGCGTGGTAGTGCAGATCCGGCCGGTTGCGCTGGGCGTACCGCTCGTCGGTGCGACAAAGTTCGTAGTGTTGCTGGTCGAGCTGGTGGTGTCCGCGACGGCAGCCATAGGCATCGTGGCCGAACGCGACAGCGCGGTGGCAGAATAGGTCGTGGTCGGCATCTCGATGCAGTTGATGTTGGGCACGCCCTGATTGGCGATCCCGTTCCACGAGGACAGACGCGATACCGTGAACTGCTGGCGGAGGTTCGCCGGAATGTTCACCTGGGCAGCATAGGGAACGATGCCGATCGACACACCGTCCTTGGAGTCATTGGCCTTCACGATATCGACGAATTCCTGCGCATAGGTGCGCAGATCCTGAATCTTGGTCGTCGTGCCCGACGAGGCCGGGCTGTTCATCGAGCCGGTGATGTCGAGCACCATCATGACTTCGATATGCGAGACGCCCTGCGCTGCTTGCGACACGGTCGGCGCGTCAAGATAGTCGACGTCCAGAAGATGCATGAAATGATTGTAGGACCGGACCTTCGATGACACGGTCACGCGCCGCAGGCTTGTAGTCTGGTCAACCTGCAGCACCGGCGCGTCGAAGCGTGCTGCATGGCCGCTATAGATCCCGGATGCGGCCCACCAGTCTTCCACGACGTCTTGCACAGGTCTTTGCTGACGCAGGCTGGCCGCAGCGAGTGAAATGCGGTCGGTCGTCTGGATCAGGGTCACCCGCCGGGTTTCGGACCGCATGACATCAACCGCGATGCCGCCGAAGGCCAGCATGAGGAAGAAGATGAAGAGGCCAAAGATCGCCATGGCGCCGGTTTCATCGTGGAGGAACTTCGAGAATGAGCGATGAAAAGCTGCAGCAACCGTTCGCGAGGCGGGTTTCTTCAACATTTTTTTACATCCACAATAGCAGCGCCCCGCCAGCAGACGGCAGGATCCCTAGGATGATTTAGGCATAACTTCTGGCAGAAGTATGGCATTTTGATCGGAACTGGCCCAACTGTATGGGTCCGTGGAAACAATCCGCAGCCTTTTGCGGCTTCTGGTCGCAATTTGGCAGAAGTGGTGAGGCATGGGACTTGGGTGGCAGAATCGGAGCTGGTTGATTCGGCCTTACCTTGCCGAATGTTAGCGATCTCATTTCGTCGGGGATCAGTTCCAGGGTTCACACAGCTTCTTTAGACGCTAGTGTCCCGGCCAGGCGCAACCCTGCGCTGAGCCAGTCAGGGAGGAGTGGCATGAGGGTGTCTGGAGAACCAAGTTTCCGCGAGTCGGTTGATCTTATGTTCAACAGGGCCGCGAAGCTGATGGATCTGAGCCCGGGTCTGGAACAGAAGATTCGCGTCTGCAACTCGACCTATACGGTCCGCTTCGGCGTTCGGCTGCGTGGCAAGATCGAAACCTTCACCGGCTACCGTTCGGTCCATTCCGAACATATGGAGCCGGTCAAGGGCGGCATCCGCTATGCGCTGTCGGTCAATCAGGACGAGGTCGAGGCACTGGCGGCACTGATGACCTACAAATGCGCTTTGGTGGAGACGCCGTTCGGCGGATCGAAGGGCGGATTGTGCATCGATCCGCGCCAATGGGACGAACACGAGCTGGAGCAGATCACCCGCCGCTTCGCCTATGAGCTGATCAAGCGCGACCTGATCCATCCGGCGCAGAACGTGCCTGCGCCAGACATGGGGACAGGCGAGCGCGAGATGGCCTGGATCGCCGACCAGTACATGCGGATGAACACGACCGACATCAACGGCCGGGCCTGCGTGACGGGCAAGCCGCCACATGCCGGGGGCATCCAGGGCCGGGTCGAGGCGACGGGCCGGGGCGTGCAATATGCGCTGCGCGAGTTCTTCCGGCACCCCGAAGACATGGAAAAGGCAGGCCTCTCTGGCGGTCTGGATGGCAAGCGTGTGATCGTGCAGGGCCTTGGAAACGTTGGCTATCACGCAGCGAAATTCCTGAGCGAAGAGGATGGCTGCAAAGTCATCGCCGTGATCGAGCGGGACGGGGCGCTGCTTGATCCCAAGGGTCTGAACGTGGAGGACGTCCGCCAGTGGATGAACCGTCATGGCGGGCTGCTGGCCGGTTATCCGAACGCCAAACACGTGGCGGACGGGGCTTCGGTTCTGGAGGAGCCCTGCGATATCCTCATTCCGGCCGCGATGGAGGGGGTGATCCATCTTGGCAATGCGGTACGGATCAAGGCGCCACTGATCATTGAGGCGGCAAACGGTCCCATCACCTTTGGCGCCGACGAGATTTTGCGTCGCAAGGGCTGCGTGATCATCCCGGATATGTATGCCAATGCGGGCGGCGTGACTGTTTCCTATTTCGAATGGGTGAAGAACCTCAGCCACATCCGCTTTGGCCGCATGCAGCGCCGGGCCGAGGAAGCGCGGTCGCGGCTTCTGGTCGAGGAGCTGGAACGGCTCTCGTCAGACCAGGGACTGGGCTGGTCGCTTGCCGAAGGGTTCAAGGAGAAGTTCCTGCAGGGTTCGGACGAGCTTGCGCTCGTGCGCTCGGGTCTCGACGACACCATGCGGACGGCCTACCAGGCGATGCGGGAAATCTGGCATGGCCGGCAGGAAGTCGAGGATCTGAGGGTGGCGGCCTACATCGTGTCGATCGGCCGGGTGGCAGCGACCTACCGCTCGAAAGGCCTCTGAACCGGGCCCGCAGCAACAGGCTTGCAGCTTTGACGCCAGTCGGGGAAAGTCCGGCTGGCGGCACAGCCCTATTGCCGCGAACGGCACAAAGAACGGACTGGAGGAAAGTTGATAACGCTTGAAGATTTTGTCGATGATGACCCCTGGACCCCCTCGGCCGGAGAGTTCGAGGAGATCAGGATCGAAAACCAGATCGCAGGTGTGGAAATGCACCGCTTGCGCAGCATGGCGGACGGGCGGGGCAACTTGACAGTCCTTATGTCCGATCGGTTTGGCGAGACGCAAAGGACGCCGCACGTCTATATGGTCACGGCCGCGGCGCGGTCGGTTCGAGCCTGGGTCTACCACAAGCGGCAGACGGACAGGCTTGCCTTTGTCCGGGGCCAGATCCGGGTCGTACTTTATGACCTGCGCCCGGAGAGCCCGACTTATGGCGTCCTGAATGTGATCGAGGCGGGGGCCGACAACAAGCTGCAGCTCACGATCCCCCCCTTTGTCGTGCATGGCGTACAGAATCCGACCGATGAAGACACTGTCTTTGTCAACATGCCGACCCGGGCCTATGACCCCGCCCATCCCGACAAATCGCGGCTGCCGAAGGATCATCCGGACATTCCCTATCGTTTCGAATGACCGCTTCTGCCCCGTTCTTCACTGTCGTCATGGCGACCTGGGGTCGGGGGCGGCATATCCTGCCGTCGATCCAGTCGGTTCTGGAGCAGGACTTCCGGGACTTCGAGCTGATCGTTGTGGGCGACGCCTGCACCGATGAGACGGAGGCCATGGTAACGGGTCTTGAGGATCCGCGCGTCCGCTGGCTGAACCTGTCTCGGCGTGTTGGTAGCCAGAGCGGTCCGAACAATGCCGGCATTGCCGCGGCTCGGGGAGAGTTCATCGCCTATCTGGGGCATGACGACATCTGGGCCCCATCGCATCTTTCCGCTGTCGCCGAGGCGTCGCGTGCCGATCCCACAGTCGATTTCATCGTTTCCGGGCTGATCGACCATCTTCCGAACGACCTGCGCGGCGGCTGGATCTATGGCCTGGCGACCGAGGCGCCGGCACCAAGGCGCCACCACTATCCACCCAGCTGCTTTGCACATCGCAAGGCCGTCATTGATGTGATCGGGCCGTGGCAGCGCCCCGAAAGCCTCAGCGCGCCGGTCGATGTCGACTTTCTTGAGCGGGCAGCGGCGGCGGGCTTGCGCTTTCGCTCGACTGGCGTGGTCACGGTGCATAAGTTTTCTGCCGCTGCCCGCTATCTTTGCTACGTCCAGCCGAATGCGGAAGAGCAGGAGGCGATGCTGGCCGACTTCCGTTCGCCGGGCCATGCGGCGCGGGTCGAGGCGATCATTGCCGAGGCCAGGCGGTGCGGCACCTACATGACGGCTTTCGCCAGGGATTTCTCGCACCGCGCGGCCGGTGAGGAGCTGGCGAAAAGCACGATCCGCCGCGGCATTCTTCGCCCGGCGCTGCAAGAGCTGGGGCGCGGTGCGGTCATCCGGCAGCTCCCTGGTCCGTGCGGGCTGGACTGGCTGTACCGACCGTTTCTGGGCATCCGGTTGCATACGAGAAACCCGCGGCCCCGGTTTCTGCTGCCCTTTACGGCCAACGGGCCGGTCAGGCTTTCGATCCGGGTCGTGCATCCCGACCGGGCGGCATTTGGCCCCATGGCGCTAAGCTGCAACGGCGAGACGGTCACCGCGCATCCAGGTGCCATCCGGCGCAGCCTCTGGGGCTGGACCGCCCGGTATGAGGCGGTGATCACGCTTCGGCCGGACGCGGCTTCGCTGGTCGAGTTTCAGCTGAGCGAGGCGCAGCGCCGCAAGCGCAGGATTGCCACTCTGGACATAGGCCTGGGGATCGGCAGGCTGCGATTGCGCCCGGCGTGAGATGTCGTTGCGCACCATTTGTGTCGCAGGGGCGGTGTCGCAACGAAGTGAGCAAACCTTTCAGCAAACTCTTTGTGCGACGATGGTCCGCCGTGTCGGCCCGCAAATGACCATAGAAGTGGAACGTCGTTGCCTTTGGACCTCAGGTCTATATGAAAAGCTCTGAGATCGCTGCCGATCACAAAGGTTGCACGATGCGCACGGAAATCGCTGATCGAGATACCCCGGCGGGTGCAGTCGTGGTCTGTTCGGATGCAACTTGGGCCTGGCAAAGCGCCTTTGTTCTGGCCCGGTCAATTGCTCTCGACCCGGATGGCCGGCTGGATCACCATGCCTACCTAATCGGTGAAACCTCAGACGAGCTTCTCGCGGCGTTCCCGAAACGTGTGACGCTACATCTCCTTTCCGAATATCCTAAGGAATTCAACTTCAAGCAAACGACCCATGTGCCGACTGCAGCGATGCTTCGGCTGTTCGCGCTGGATCAGCTTGCTGGTTCCTATCGGCGGGTCATCTATCTTGATGGTGACATCTTTCAGGCTTGGGGATCGTTGGCCGCAGCGCTTGACTTGCCTGAGACCGGCAGACCCCTTGCTGCGGTGCGCGATCGGTCTCACTGGTTTGACAACCCACGGCTCCATCAACAGAAAACCTATGTCGCGGAGCTACACCCGAAGATCGGCACGGAGTATTTCAATTCGGGCATGTTGATAGTGAATGGTCGGGTTTGGTCCGAGGGTGCCTATTCCCACGTTGCCCTCGATTTCTTTAACCGCTTTTCCGAGCGCTGTCGCTACGGTGACCAGTCGGCCCTTAACGCGGCCGTCGCCGGCAACTGGGACAGCCTGTCCCCGGGATGGAACTGGCAGATGTCCAAGATCAGCTATCCGCTCTTGTCCGGACGAAGACCCCGGTTGGTGCATTTCACGGGTCCAACAAAGCCTTGGAACGACAAGCTTCGACTCTTTGATGGCCGAATCTTTGAGCAGATGAAACGCTTCCTTTCTGAAAGAGGGCTCGATCATCTGCTGGTTCCAGATCGCACGCCCGATGGCTTCACGCCTGGGATGGAGCGCCGAAGGATGCGTGAACTCGAACCTTTGGCGGGGGAGGCCTTGGCCAAGCGGAACCTGATCAAGCGGTTCCTCGATGCGCCGAGCCATGTCGACATCGCCGCCGGAATTGCAGGATATGACATTGCGGCCGTTGAAGCGCTGTGACCTCGCCCGGAGTGACTTCGGCCGGGGCGCAAGGACGCTCGCGCGCCATCTCCGACACCTGATGTCGCAGGCAGCCAAGGAATTCGTCGTGCTCTCTTGAATATGCGCAGCGGTCCCGGTCTTATGTCCGGATCAGGAGGCGTCACGCATGCGGTATTCGGGCCTGAAGGTCATCACTGAGGGGCTTTTCGGCAACAAGGGCTGGACCCCGGCCTGGCGCGATCCGGCGCCCAAGGCGGAATATGACGTGGTGATCATCGGTGGCGGCGGGCATGGGCTGGCAACGGCCTATTACCTGGCGAAGAACCACGGGATCACCAATGTCGCGGTCCTGGAGAAGGGCTATCTGGGCGGCGGCAACGTGGGGCGGAACACGACGATTGTCCGCGCCAACTACATGATCCCGGGCAACACCGAGTTCTACAGCCACTCGATGAAGCTTTGGGAGGGGATGGAGGCCGATCTCAACTACAACGTGATGCATTCGCAGCGCGGGTTGATCAACCTCTTCCACTCGGACGGCCAGCGCGACTACTGGGTGCGGCGTGGCAATGCGATGATCAATCAGGGGGACGACGCGATCCTTTTGGAGCGCGAAGGGGTGCGGGAGCATCTGCCCTATCTCGATTTCGAGAACACCCGCTTCCCGATCTACGGCGGCCTTCTGCATCCGCGCGGCGGCTCGGCCCGGCATGACGCAGTGGCCTGGGGCTATGCGCGGGGGGCGGACAAGCGCGGCGTGGACCTGATCCAGAACTGCGAAGTCACCGGGATCGACATCGAAAACGGTGTGGTTCGGGGCGTGCAGACCACGCGCGGGGCGATCCGGGCGAAAAAGGTGGGGATCATCGTTGCGGGTCGGTCGTCACAGGTCGCGGCGATGGCGGGGATGCGGTTGCCGATCGAGAGCCACATCCTGCAGGCTTTCGTGACCGAGGGGCTGAAGCCGGTGATCAACCACGTGGTCAGCTTTGGCATGGGGCACTTCTATATCAGCCAGTCCGACAAGGGCGGGTTGGTGTTCGGGGGCGACCTCGATTTCTACGCGAGCTACGCCGCGCGGGGGAACCTGCCGATGGTCGAGCATGTGATGGAAGCGGGCATGACCCTGATGCCGATGATCGGGCGGGCCAAGGTGCTGCGGTCCTGGGGTGGGATAATGGACATGTCGCCGGATGGGTCACCGGTGATCGACAAGACGCATGTCGAGGGGCTGTTTCTCGACTGCGGCTGGAACTATGGGGGGTTCAAGGCGGTGCCGGCCTCGGGCTGGTGCATGGCGCATCTGATGGCGACCGGCAACCACCACGAGGTCGCCGCCAAGTTCCGGCTGGACCGTTTCGCGACCGGGCATCTTCTGGACGAAGAAGGCACCGGCAGCCAGCACAACCTGCATTGAGGGAGAGCGTGATGGGTGACCACTTGCGCCTTGCGCGCCCTGCGGGAGCCTCCGGCGGGGATATTTTTGCAAAGATGAAAGCGGGAGCCGGAAGATGCGCCTGACATGCCCCCTTTGCGGAGACCGGGACCGGCGGGAGTTCTATTATTACGGGGCGGAGGATTATCTGCACCGGCCGGCGGAGGGTGCGCCCTTGGCGGAGTGGGACAACTATCTGCACCTGCGGGACAATCCGGCGGGTGTCTTGCGGGATCTCTGGTATCACGAGGCGGGCTGCGCGCAGTGGCTTCTCGTCACGCGAAACACGGTCACGCATGAGATCCTTGGGACGGAACTGGTGGCGGAGCGCAAGGCATGAGGATCGACGGGAAGGGTCTGATCGACCGGACGAAACCTGTCCGCTTCCGCTTCGACGGGAAGGATTACGCCGGGTACAAGGGCGATACCTTGGCCTCGGCTTTGCTGGCCAATGACGTGCGGCTGGTGGGGCGGTCGTTCAAGTATCACCGGCCGAGGGGCGTGCTGACTGCGGGGTCGGAGGAGCCGAACGCGCTGGTCGAGGTCGTGGGGCCATCGAACCAGACGCCGAACGTGCGGGCCACGATGCAGGAGGTGTTCGAGGGGCTGGTGGCGCAGTCGCAGAACCGGCTGGGGTCCTTGCGGTTCGACCTGCTGGCGGTGAACGACTACCTGTCGCCCTTCCTGTCGGCGGGGTTCTACTACAAGACCTTCATGTGGCCGCGCGCCTTCTGGGAGGGGCTTTACGAGCCCATCATCCGCCGCGCTGCGGGGCTTGGCAGCCTTTCGGGCAAGCATGACGAGGGGACTTACGAGAAGGCCTTTGCCTTCTGCGATGTGCTGGTCATCGGCTCGGGCCCTTCGGGTCTGATAGCGGCCCTGACGGCGGGGCGCGCGGGCGCGGACGTGATCCTGTGTGAGGAGAGCCATGCGCTCGGAGGGCGGCTTCTGTCGGCTGGCGGGACCATCGGCGGCGTGCCTGCGGGCGAATGGGTCGCGCAGGTGGTGGCCGAGTTGCAGGCGCTGCCGAATGTGCGGATCATGCCTCGGACGACGGTGACGGGGGCCTATGACCACGGCACCTATGGCGCGCTGGAACGGGTGGGGCTGCACAAGCCCGCGCGTCCGAACCTGCCGCGCGAGTGCTTCTGGCGGATCGTGGCCAAGCATGCGGTGCTGGCCTCGGGCGCGCTGGAACGGCCGGTGGCTTTCGAGAACAACGACCGGCCGGGGATCATGATGGCCAGCGCCGTACGGACCTACCTGAACCGGTACGGCGTGGTGCCGGGCAAGCGGGTGACGTTGTTCGCCAATACCGATGCGGCGCGGGCCACGGCGCGGGAGCTGATGGCGGCGGGGGTGACGGTGGCGGCGATCATCGACCCGCGTCCCGATGCCTCGGGCGTCGAGGAATGCCCGGTGCATGTCGGGGCCGAGGTCGTGGGCAGCCGAGGGCGGCTGGGGCTGTCTGGGATCCAGGTGCGGAAGGGTTCGGAGGTCTTCGAGATCGAGACCGACTGTCTGGCCATGTCGGGCGGCTGGAACCCGACGATCCACCTGACCTGCCACATGAACGGGCGGCCGCGCTGGGATGAGGATCTGGCGGCTTTCGTGCCGATGGAAGGCGCGGTTCAGGGGCTGTTGGCAGTGGGCGCGGCGAACGGGTCGATGTCGACCCATGGCGCTTTGGCCACAGGGCATGCGGCGGCCATGAAGGCGGTCGAGGCGCTGGGGCGGAAGGTTTCAGTCGCGGTGCCAGAGGCGGAGGACATGCCGTACCGGCTGAAAGCCCTGTGGGCGGTGGAAGGCAAGGGGCGGGCCTGGCTCGACTTTGCCAATGACGTGACGACCAAGGACGTCAAGCTCGCCGCGCAGGAAGGCTACCGGTCGGTCGAGCACATGAAGCGCTATACCACGCAGGGCATGGCGCCGGATCAGGGGAAGAATTCCAACGTCGCGGCGCTGGCGGTGCTGGCAGATGCGACCGGTCGGGGGATCCCGGAGACGGGGGTCACGACCTTCCGGCCGCCCTATGTGCCGGTGTCGATCGCGGCCATGGGCGCCGGAGGCCGGGGCGAAGGCTTTGCGCCGCAGCGGTTCCTGACCAGCGATCAGGCGAGCCGCGACCGGCATGCGCCGATGATCGAGGCGGGTCTTTGGTATCGGCCGTCGTATTTCCCGAAACCGGGAGAGGCGACCTGGCGCGAGGCATGCGACCGCGAAGTCACGATGGTCCGGCAGGCTGTGGGGATCGCCGATGTCTCGACCCTGGGCAAGATCGACATTCAGGGCAAGGACGCGGGGCGGTTCCTCGATTTCGTCTATACCAACACCTTTTCGACCCTGCCGGTCGGCCGGGTCCGCTATGGGCTCATGCTGCGCGAGGACGGGCTGGTGCTGGATGACGGCACTTCCGCCCGGCTGGGGGAAAACCATTACCTGATGACCACCACCACGGCGGCGGCGGGGCTGGTGATGCGGCACCTCGACTTCGTGCATCAGGCGTTTTGCGCCGATTGGCAGGTGCGGTTCATCTCGGTCACCGAATCCTGGGCGCAATTCGCGGTCGCGGGGCCGAAAGCGCGGGCGCTGGTGAATTCCTTCCTGGAAAGCCCGGTGGAGCTGCCGTTCATGGGCGTTGCTCCGGTCCGGATCGGTGGGGTCGACGGAAGGCTCTTCCGGATCTCGTTCAGTGGCGAGGAAGGGTACGAGATCGCAGTGCCGACACGATACGGCGAGGCGCTGTTCCGCGATCTGGTGGCGCGGGCCGAGACGATGGGCGGCGGGCCTTACGGGATGGAGGCGCTCAACGTCCTGCGGATCGAGAAGGGCTTCATTACGCATGCCGAGATTCACGGCCGGATCTCGGCCTATGACATCGGCATGGAGAAGATGGTCAGCGCGAAGAAGGACTGCATCGGCAAGGCGGCGGCAACGCGGCCGGGCCTTTGGGGGCCGGAGAGGGAGCAACTCGTGGGGCTGAAGACCCATGCGCCGATTTCCTCCGGCGCGCATCTTTTCGTGCCGGGGACCGAAGTGCATCGCGAGACCGATCAGGGCTATGTGACAAGCGTCGGCTGGTCGCCCACGGTCGGGGCCTGGCTGGGTCTAGGCTTCCTGAAGGATGGCCGGGCGCGGATCGGCGAGAAGGTGCGGCTTGTTGATCATCTGCGCGGTCTCGACGTGATCTGCGAGGTCTGCCATCCCGTCTTCCACGACCCTGAGGGGGAGAAGCTTCGTGCCTGAGCTAATCGCGAAATCCGCCCTTGAAGGGCGCTCTGTGACGCTGGGCAATGTGACGCTTGCCGAGGTCGCTGTTGGTCCGATCACCTCGCTCGCGGTCTTCCCGGCCGGGGGGAAGGCGGTGGCCAAGGGGCTGAAGGTCCTGGGGTTGGCTATGCCGGAACCCGGGACCTTTGCCGAGAAGAAGGGCGCACGGATCGTCTGGACTGGGCGCGAGCAGGCCTTCCTGATGGGGGTAGATGCTCCGCCGCTGGAGGGCGCGGCACTGACCGACCAGACGGATGGTTGGGCGGTACTGTCGGTCAGTGGGGCGGGCATGGCCGATGTCCTGGCCCGTTGGGTGCCGGTTGACCTGCGGCTGGCGGCCTTTCCGGTCGGGCGCGTGATGCGGACCCAGCTCAATCACATGAACGTCGTGATCCTGCGCATCGGCGATCATGCGGTCGAGATCATGGTCTTCCGGTCGATGGCGCGGACGGCCTGGCATGAGATCGAGACCGCTATGCATATGGTCGCGGCGCGGGCGGGCGTGAAAATCTAGGCGGAAATACGCAAAGAGCAGAATTTGTCACTGGCGCGTCATCCTTCGCCTGTTTACACCTTTCCTAAACCTGAGGTTAAGAAAAGGTGCAAAGATGGCCCACGACGGTCAGACCCTCGCCCCTAATGTCTATGACGCCGAACCGATCCCCGAAGCTGCGCGGGCAGAGATCGACCGTCTGTTGAGCTCGGGCGATCTGTTCCGCTACACGGCCCCCTCGGATGCGCCGGTTGCACTTCTGGAGCAGGAATTCGCGGAACTTCTGGGTGCGCGCTATGCGCTGGCGGTCTCGTCCTGTTCGGCGGCGCTGTTCCTGTCGCTCAAGGCGCTGGATCTGCCGCGCGGGGCGAAAGTGCTGATCCCGGCCTTCACCTTTGCTGCGGTGCCCTCGTCGGTGGTGCATGCCGATTGCGAGCCGGTGCTGGTGGAAGTGGGCGCGAACTACCGCGTCGACATGGCGGATTTCGCGAAGAAGCTGCCGGGCGCGGGCGCGGTGATGATCAGCCATATGCGGGGGCATACCTCGGACATGGACGCGATCATGGCGCTGTGCGATGCAGCGGGCGTGCCGGTGATCGAGGATGCAGCGCATTCCCTGGGCACGGTCTGGGGCGGGCGGAATATCGGGACGATCGGCAAGGTCGGCTGTTTCAGCTTCCAGTCCTACAAGCTGGTGAACGCGGGCGAAGGCGGGATCATGGTGACGGATGATCCCGAGATCGCAGCGCGGGCGATCATCATGTCGGGGGCTTACGAGACCAACTGGAAGAAGCATCCGGGCCTGACCAATTCCTGTGCGCATTGGCAGAACAAGCTGCCGCTTTATAACCTGCGGATGCAGAACCTTTCTGCCGCCGTGATCCGCCCGCAGCTGCCGCTGGTGGCCGAGCGGGTGGCGAAGGGCCGGGCGAACCATGACCATGTGGCGGCCTTGCTGAACGCCTCGGCCCATCTGGCGGTCCCAGAGCCGCTGGGGCCCGAAGAGCGGGCGCCAGATTCGATCCAGTTCAATCTGGTGGGCGACTGGACGGATGCCGAGGCGCTGGACTTCCAGACCGAGGCCAAGGCGCGGGGGGTCTCTGTTCAGGTCTTCGGGCTGAGCGAGGGCAATGCGCGGGCCTTCTGGAACTGGCAGTTCCTTGGCGCTCCGCCGGAGCTGCCGCAGACTCGCGCCATGCTCATGCGCGCCTGCGACGTACGGCTGCCGACCCGGTTGACCGAAGCGGAACTCGACTTCATCGCCGCCGCGATCCTTGAAGCGGCCGAGGTCGTGCGGGGCTGAGCCGCGAGGGAATCACTACTTGGTGACCCGAACCTGCTTGGCTGGCCGGGGTGCCGGCCCAACGCTAAGGTGATTGCGTACCAAGCGCCGGGGGTGGCCATGCTGAAGATGTCGCGAAGGATGCTGGTTCTGGCAGGGCTGGCGGTAACCGCAGGCCGATCCCTGCAGGCTCAGGATTTGCCGGTGATCCGGGTGTCGAAAGACGCGTCCTGTTCCTGTTGCGAGTCCTGGGTGGAATATCTGCGCGCAGAAGGATTCCCGGTTGAGGTGACGGTGCTTGAGCTTGACGCGCTTCAGGCATTCAAGTCCGAGGTGGGTCTGCCCGCAGAGGCATGGTCATGCCACACTGGCCAGGTGGACGGTTACGTCCTGGAAGGCCACGTTCCGGCGGCGGACATTCGGCGACTGCTGAGTGAGCGCCCAGACGCCATCGGCTTGGCGGTGCCAGGTATGCCCTGGGGTTCGCCGGGTATGGGACCGGAAAGCGAACGCGAGGCCTATGCGGTGCTTCTGGTTGGCAAAGACGGATCCACAAGCCAGTTTTCAGCCTATCCTGCCGCGACCTGACCGGACAGGGCTGCACCGCGAGCCAGTCAGAGAACCCGAAGTGCCGGAGCAAGCCAGGGCGTGGCTGCGAGGGCCGGGGCAATCACGACTTCGGCGATCAGTGGTTTGAGCCGCTGGGTGATCTGGCCGGGTATGCCGTGCAGGATGCCCGCGCGTGCGGAAAGCGAGAGGGTGCGTTCCAATGCCGGAAAGGGCAGGGGGCGGACTTCGACCTGCGGGCGGAACGCGCGGGCCTGGTGGAGCGCAAGGGGCGTGAGGATGGTCCAGCCCTCGCCGCCCGCGACCATGGCGAGGATCGCGGCGTAGCTGTCGAGTTCAAACCGGTGCGCGGGTCGCAGCCCATGGCGGGCGAGATGGGTGGCGATCTGGCGGCCCATCAGGTGGCGGGCGGTGTACTGGATCAGGGGGAGGTCCTCGATCACCGCGCCGGGAGGGGCGACAGCGACGAAAGGTTCCGACATCAGCGGGTGAACCTCGCGCCAGTCCTCCGGTCCCGGCTCGCTGGCGCTGTCCGCGGCGACGACAATGTCGAGGGCGCGGGCCTCAAGCTGGTCCATCAGACGGTGGCTGGCCCCGGTTTCCAGAAGGAAGCGGCAGCCCTTGAGGTCACGGGAAAGGAGCGAGAGAAGGCGTGGGGTGACGTCGCTGTCGAAATCCTCGATCACCCCGATCCGGAGCGTGGTCATGCCGGAAAGGTCCGCCATGGCAAGTTCGGCCCGCGCTTCGCTGGCGGCATTCAGGATGGTCTGGGCATGGCGACGGAACATCGCTCCGGCGGGCGTCACCGGCATCGGACGGCCCGAGCGGTCGAGAAGAACGGCGCCGAGCGCGGCCTCGAGCCCGGAGAGCTGCTGGCTGACCGCTGACGGGCTGACGCCCAAGCGGCGGGCTGCGGCCGAAAGCGAGCCCTCTTCCGCTGCTGCGACGAAGACCTCGATCCCCCAGAGCGTGACGCGGCCTTCGGTTTCAGCCATGGGTCAGAGTCTGGACAGTTTCTTCTGCAGTTCGGCCAGCTGCTTCTTGATGTCGGCAATGTCGTCCGAGCCAGCGCTGGGGGTCTCGTCCTCGCGCGCGGGGCCGGAGGAGGACCAGCCGGGCATGCCGCCCATCATGGTTTTGAGAAAGGCTTCCTGCTGCTTGCGCATGGCCTCGAACCCCGGCACGGCGGCCAGCGGGTTCGGGATCGCGGCAAGGTTTTCCACCATCTTTGCCTGGCTTTCGCGCAGCATCTCGAAGCTCGAGGCCAGGAACTGCGGCATCACCGACTGCATGCCGGTCGCGTAGCTGCGGACGAGATCGGTCAGGACCCCGACCGGCAGTACGCTTTCACCCTTGGATTCATGTTCGGCCACGATCTGCAGCAGATACTGCCGGGTCAGGTCATCGCCGGTCTTGAGGTCGACGATCTGCACCTCGCGGCCCTGGCGGATGAAGCCGGCGATGTCTTCCAGCGTGACGTAATCCGAAGTCTCGGTGTTGTAGAGCCGCCGGCTGGCATAGCGCTTGATCAGAAGCGGCTTGTCGGTATCGGCCATAGTTCCCCCCAGCGTTCTTTGCGCTTGCAGAGAAGTCTAGGGGAGGCCGCAGCAAAAAGAAAGTCTCGCCTAAGGCTCATCTCGCCCTTGCGGCATCCGCCGCAGAGAAGTGATCGAGCTGGTCCTGCAGCGCCTTGCGGAAGGCGGGACGGTCAAGGTTGCGGGCGACATAGGCCTGCAGCGCCGGGTAGGGGCCGAGCGCGGCACGAAGCCTGCTGACGCGCAGTATGTCCGCCATCAGGAGATCGGCGACGGTAAAGCGTCCGGCGGCAAGCCAGTCGCGCGTCGCAAGGACGGCTTCCAGGCGGCCCAGGCGCGAAGCGAGCCAACCTTCAAGCGGGTTTTCCGCGGGCGCAGAAAGTCCGATGAACCACCAGGGAACCGAGACCATCTCGACCGAATTCAGCCCCGATATGAGCCATTGCAGCGTGTCAGCGCGACCCACCGGATCGCGGGGCATGAGCGTTTCGGACTTTTCGGCCAGGTGCAGCAGGCAGGCCCCGCTTTCGAAAAGCCGGATCTCGCCATCCTCGAGGGCCGGAACCTGGGCAAAGGGCTGGCGGGCGAGATGGCCGGGGCTGGTGCGGTCTTTGAACCGGACAGAGCTGACCGAGTAGGGCAGGCCGGCCTCTTCGCAGGCCCAGCGGAGGCGGACATCACGGACATAGCCCCGGGGACCCTGCGGGACCCAGTCATAGGTCAGGATGGTAAGCTCGCTCATGGCAGCAGAGTGGACTCGAGCGCCGGAAATGGAAAGGGCCCGGAGAAACCTCCGGGCCCCCTGCGCAAACAAGCGCAATACTGGTGATTGCGAATTACTTCGCAGCCGCAGCGGCTTTCTTGGCAACCGAGGTCACGTCCGCGGTGGCTTTCTTGACGGCGGCAGTGGCGTCTTCCGACATGTCCTTGCCAGCAGCCAGCATCAGCTCGACGGTTTCCATCTGCACTTTCTTCGCGACTTCAGCGAAGGCGGCCAGGTTCTCGGCAGCCATTTCGGCAGCGGCCGAAGCGAAATCGGTCATCGACTTGGTGTAATCGGCCGGCTCGGCCTTTGCCTTGGCGATGTCGCCAACCTTGGCCAGCGCGTCCTTGGTCCACTTGGCCGAAATCTCGGTCGACTTTTCAGCGGCTTCGATCGCAACTTTCGAGAACTTCTCGGCGAAGGCAGCCTGGGTCTTGAACGCGTTCTGGAACGCCGAAGCGTCAACCGGGAACGAAGCCATCATGTCCTGCATGGTCTTGGCGAAATCCGGGGTCTTGGTCATGTCACTCTCCATTGGGCCTGGGGGGGGAGGAGGAGGCCCGTTTTCATGAACAACATATACATGCTGCAGCGCAGCATTTCAAGTCTCTTTCTGCATTGCAGCAAAACCCGAAGTTGCGTCGGGTAACCCTGCGGAAAGCTGGTGAAATGTCAGAGCTCGGGCTTGGCGACCACGTAGGTGCCGGGCGCGGCACACAGCGAATCAACCGGCACGCGGGCCTTCACCATCGGTCCGGACTTGGCCGCAAGCCATGCCCCCCAGCGTGGCCACCAACTGCCCTTCTGGAAGGTTGCGGACTTCAGCCAGGCCTCCGGTTCGCCCGCGACGGGGGCGTCGTTGGTATAGTGGCCGTACTTGTCCTTGGAGGGCGGGTTGATGATCCCGGCGATATGGCCGCTTTCCGACAGAAGGAAGGTCTTGTCCTTCGAACCCATCTGCTTGATGCCGTTGAAGCTGCCCTTCCAGTGCGCGATATGGTCGGTCTCGCATGCGATGGCGAAGACGGGAAGCTTGACGTCGGCAAGGCTGACGGACCGGCCGAAGACCTTGAATTCGCCCTTGGCAAAGCCATCCTGTTGGCAAAGGCCGCGCAGGTATTCCACGGCCATCTTCGCCGGCAGGTTGGTGCCGTCGCCGTTCCAGAAGAGAAGGTCGAAGGCGGGGGGCGCCTCGCCCAGCATGTAGGACTTGATGGCGGGCGTGTAGATCAGGTCGTTCGAGCGCAGGAAGCTGAAGGTCCGGCTCATGAAGAACCTGGACAGCATCCCGTCACGTTCGGTCTGGCGTTCGATCCCGTCGACGAAATCGTTGTTGAGGAAGACACCGACCTCACCGGGGTCGGAGAAATCGGTGAGCGTGGTGAAGAAGGTGGCGGTCTTCACCGTCTCGTCGCCGGCTTTCTGCAGATGCGCGAGCGTCAGGCCCAGAGTGGTCCCTGCGATGCAGTAGCCCACGGCGTTGATCTGCTTTTCGCCGGTGATCCGCCGCACCTCGGCCATTGCCCGCAGATAGCCATCGCGGATGTAGTCGTCCATTCCGGTCCCGGCATAAGAGGCATCGGGGTTGACCCAGGAGACGACAAAGAGGGTAAAGCCCTGGTCGACGATCCATTTGATCAGCGAATTCGCGGGCTTGAGGTCCATGACGTAGAACTTGTTGATCCAGGGCGGGAAGATCAGCAGGGGCGTCTTGTGGACCTTTTCGGTCGTGGGCTCGTACTGGATCAGCTCCAGCATCTTGTTGCGGTAGACGACGGCGCCCGGCGTCGTGGCGATGTTCTGCCCGACCTTGAAGGCCTCGCGGTCGGCAAGCGTCACCAGAAGGTCGCCCTCGTTGGCCTCGATATCGCGGACCAGGTTCTCCAACCCGTGCACGAGGCTTTCGCCGTCGGTCTCCACCGCCTTTTCCAGGGCCTCGGGGTTGGTGCCGAGGAAGTTGGTCGGGCTGAACATGTCGACAATCTGTTTCGTGAAATACTCGACCCGACGGCGGTCTTCGGGGGCGAGCGTCTCCATGTCGCCAACGGCGGTGGTGATCGCGTCGGCGTTCAAGAGGTACTGCTGCTTGAGGTAGTTGAAGAAGGGATGCGTTTCCCACAGGGGAT
This sequence comes from Tabrizicola sp., assembly GCA_016792685.1. Lineage (GTDB taxonomy): Bacteria > Pseudomonadota > Alphaproteobacteria > Rhodobacterales > Rhodobacteraceae > Tabrizicola. Next base: position 22,241 of record JAEULQ010000128.1, read on the forward strand.
TCTGAAAACGGCGGTCCTTGGGGCCGGGATCGGGCGGTGCCTTGAACTCGCCCTTGGCAAGGGTCTGCTGCGCCTCGACATAATGCTTGAGCGTCTTGCCCCAGTAGCCGATCTGGTGTTCCACCACCTTGGCCGGGTTCGCCATCATCTCGGCGAAATAGGCGGCGGCGGCCTTCATGTAGACGTCTGGTGCCGGGCCGTGCAACGAGGGGTCGACGTGGCGGCGACGGGTCAAGGCTTCGGTAAGGCGCTTTGACAGCTCTTCAACCTTTGCGAGGTTAGAATTCAGCCGTTCGGCGCGTTCCGTGGTGTCGGGGGTGCGGTCTTCTGTTGTCATGCGAATGGTTCCCCCTTATCGTCGCCGCTATGCAGCATAGGCGCATCTGACCTTATGCGCCATGCGACATCTGCCCGCCCGGGCGAGGAGACGTGATGAAGTATATGTTCACCTACGACCTTATGGAAAGCGCCCGCAACACCAATGAGTGGCTGGGCGCGACCGCAAGGGCCATGGCCTCCTACCCGGCCTTCGCGATGTCGATGAATCCGATGCTGCCCCTGATGGCCGCCTGGGGTGAGGTGACTGAACGCACCTTCAGCCGAATGATCGCAAAGCCCGACTGGGGGATCCGGTCGATTGTCGGTCCCGACGGGCAGGACCATCTGGTCGACGTGAAGCCGATCGTGGAAAAACCTTTCGGCGATCTGGTCCAGTTCTTCGTTCGCCGCCGGGGGCCGATGGCGCGGAAGATCCTGCTGATCGCGCCGATGTCCGGGCACTATGCAACGCTGTTGCGTTCGACCGTCGCCTCGCTCCTGCCCGATGCCGATGTCTTCGTGACCGACTGGCACAATGCGCGGGACATTCCGGTCAGCGCGGGCAAGTTCGATATCGAGGATTACACGCTGTATCTGGCCGAGTTCATGAAGGTTCTTGGCCCTGATACCCACGTCATCGCGGTTTGCCAGCCGGTGCCCTTGACCCTGGCTGCCACCGCCTACCTCGCCGCCGAGCACCCCGAAGCACAGCCGAAGTCGCTGGTTCTGATCGGCGGCCCGGTCGATCCCGATGCCGCCGCGACCGAGGTGACCGATTTTGGTCGTCGGGTCACCATGGGCCAGCTTGAGCATCTTGCGATCCAGCGGGTGGGTTTCAAGTACAAGGGCGCAGGGCGGCTGGTCTATCCGGGCCTGCTGCAACTGCAAAGCTTCATGACGATGAATGCCGAGCGGCATTCCAAGGCCTTTTCCGAGCAGATCCTGCGTGCCGCGCGGGGCGAGGCTTCGGATCACGACGCGCACAACCGCTTCTATGACGAATATCTCGCGGTCATGGACATGACGGCGGAATTCTACCTGTCGACGGTCGAACGGATCTTCAAGAACCGCGAAATCGCGACGAATCAGTTCGTGGTCAACGGTCGCAAGGTCGATCTTGGCGCTATCACGCGGGTTTCGGTGATGACGGTCGAGGGCGCGAATGACGACATTTCGGCCCCCGGGCAATGTGTCGCGGCGCTGAAGCTTCTGACCGGATTGTCGGAGGACAAGAAGGGCCAGCATCTTGAGCCGGGCGCGGGGCACTACGGGATATTCGCGGGCAAGAGCTGGCGGCTGAACATCCGGCCACTGGTCCTGAACTTCATCGACCGCGCGGCCGGTCGGCCCAAGGCGAAGATCGCGCTGGCCTCAGCGCAATAGAAGCGTCGGAAGGCGACCGGACAGGAAGGTCTCCAGCACCTTCGTCACGGCTTCGGGCTGTTCGAGCTGCGGAAGGTGACCGGCTTCCGCAATGATTTCCAGACAACCCTGCGGCATCATCGCGGCCAGAAACTCGGCCCGGCGGCGCGGAATGAGGGTATCGCTTTCGCCCGCGATGATCATCGTGGGCACATTGGCCTTGCGAAGCGCCTTTTGCTGGTCCGGGCGGCGCTGCAACACGCGCAGGTGACGCTGGAACTGGTCGGGGCCAAGGTTGGCCGCCATGTCCTGCACCAGGGCCATCACTTCTTCCCGCCAGGGCGCGTCATGTAGCGCGGTCAGCGGCAGCATCTGCGCCATGCAGGCGGCAAGATGGCCGGTCTTGGCCGCCACCAGAAGAGCCTCCTGCTCGGCGGCCAGTTGTGGTGTTTCGGGCAGCGGATCGGTCGAGATCAGGGCGACCCGGCTGACGGCCTCGGGCCGCTTGCGCACAAGTTCGATGGCGATGTTGCCGCCCAGGCCGTGGCCGATGACGGCAAAGCGCCGCGGCAAGTCGGGGGCCACGTCCGCCGCGATCTTTTCCACGGTCTCGCCCAGACCCGGTCCCAGCAGGATCACCTGCCGCTCTGCCCCAAGCCTGGCCAGTTGCGGCATGAAACAGCGCGCATCTGCCATGAAGCCGGAGATCAGGACGACGGGTTCGTTCACATCGTGGCCTCAGGTCTATGATGCAGGATTTCTGCAAGTAGCGTTTGCTACAGTCCCAAGAGAGTAACCTACAACCGATTGGATTCAAATATGGATTTCTGGGCCTCCGGGCGTCATGGCCCAAAAGCAACATCAGCTGATGTTCGAAACCTTCAAGTTGAGGCCATCTTCCACCGGCAAGGCATCGCGTGAGCGGATCACGTCCTCGACGGCTTCGGTGATCAGGGCAAGGCAGGGCGGTGTCGAGAACCGGTGATCGGCATCCTTGACCAGCGTCAGCCGCAAGTCGGGGCTGGAGATCTGGTGGAAGAGTGTGATCGCGACCGAAGCCGGCACATCGCTGTCCGCGCTGCCCTGCAAGAGACGCACCGGTATGTGCAGATGCAGCGGTCCGTTCAGCACCAGATTCTGCCGTCCATCCTCGATCAGGCGCAGGGTGATCGGGTAGGGCTCGTCCGAATAGTCGCTGGGACGAAGAAAGAGGCCTTCTTCCAGAAGAGTCGTGCGTTCAGCCAGCGTGAACTCGGCTTCCCACATCCGTTCGGTGAAATCGGGGGCGGCGGCGATGCCGACGAAGCCGGCGATCCGGGGACCAAGGTCACGGGCAAGCAGAAGTGCGATCCAGCCACCCATCGACGAGCCGACCAGAATCTGGGGGCCTTCTGTCAGAACCTCGATCACCGCCAGCGCATCCTCGCGCCAGTCACTGATTGCGCCATCGACAAAGGCGCCGTGAGACTGGCCGTGACCGGAATAGTCGAAGCGCAGGAACGAACGGCCCGTAGCCTCGGCCCAGGCTTGCAGGGCCTGCGCCTTAGAGCCCGTCATGTCCGAGCGGAACCCGCCCAGAAACACCACGCCCGGTTCTTTGCCTGGGGTGCGGTGATAGGCGATGTGGCGGCCTTGCGGGGTGGTGATGAATGTGGTCATGCACCCAATATAGGCATCGAAACCGGGTTTCGTCAGGCCGGAATGCAACCGGCGGGCGAAGAACCGCCCATGACTTGACTTCACTGCGCCCGCTTGGCAAGACACCGCCCGACATAACCCGCAACCGGGCGTTTCGTAGGCGCCAAACTGACGAGGAGGACGGCCATGGGCCAGATTTCCCTGGCATTTCCTGACGGCAACCGGCGTGAGTATCCGGCGGGCGTGACGCCTGCCGAAGTGGCGGCGTCGATTGCGCCCTCGCTGGCCAAGGCGTCGATTTCGGCGCAGGTGAACGGAAAGCATTGGGATCTGGCTTGGCCGATCCCGTCCGATGCGACGATCAGCCTGAACACGATGAAGGACGAGGCCCCGGCGCTGGAGCTGATCCGACATGATCTCGCGCATATCATGGCGCGGGCGGTGCAGGAGCTGTGGCCCGATGTGAAAGTGACGATCGGCCCGGTCCGCGACCAGGGCTGGTTCTACGATTTCGACCGGGCCGAGCCTTTCACGCCAGAGGACCTTGGCGCGATCGAAGCGAAGATGAAGCAGATCATCAACGCCCGCGAGCCGGTGAAGACCGAGTTGTGGGACCGTGCCCGGGCGGTGGAATACTACCGGGGCCGGGGTGAGCCCTTCAAGCTGGAGCTTCTGGACCGCATCCCCGAAGGCGAAGACATCCGGATGTACTGGCACGGGAACTGGCAGGATCTTTGCCGGGGGCCGCATCTGCAGCATACGGGCCAGGTTCCGGCGGACGCGTTCAAGCTAACGCATGTCGCGGGCGCCTATTGGCTGGGCGATGCGTCGCGTCCGATGCTCCAGCGCATCTATGGCGTGGCGTTCCGCAACCGCGACGACCTCAAGGCGCACTTGACGATGCTGGAAGAGGCCGCCAAGCGCGACCACCGCAAGCTCGGCCGCGAAATGGAGCTTTTCCACCTGCAGGAAGAAGCGCCGGGCATGGTCTTCTGGCATCCGAACGGCTGGACCATCTACCGCCAGCTTGAGGATTACATGCGCGGCCGGCTGCGGCAGGCGGGATACAAGGAAATCCGCACGCCGCAGGTGGTGGACCGCGTCTTGTGGGAAAAGTCGGGCCACTGGGAGGCCTACCGCGAGAACATGTTCATCGTGGAGGTCGACGAAGAGGGTGCAAAGGAAAAGCGGATCAACGCCTTGAAGCCGATGAACTGCCCCTGCCATGTGCAGGTGTTCAACCAAGGCCTCAAGTCCTACCGCGACCTGCCCTTGCGACTGGCGGAGTTCGGGTCCTGCCACCGGTATGAGTCGTCGGGCTCGATGCACGGGTTGATGCGGGTGCGTGGCTTTACACAGGACGACGCGCATATCTTCTGCACGGAAGATCAGATTGAGTCCGAATGCGCGGGATTCATCCGGCTTCTGTCCAGCGTCTACAAGGACCTTGGCTTCGACAGTTTCGAGATCAAATTGTCCACGCGCCCCGAAGTGCGGATCGGCACGGATGAGCAGTGGGACAAGGTTGAAGGCGCGTTGGAAGGGGCGATCAAGTCGCTGGGTCTGGCTTATGAGATCAACCCCGGCGACGGGGCCTTCTATGGCCCGAAACTGGACTTCAAGCTGACCGACGCCATCGGGCGGCAGTGGCAGTGCGGCACGTTCCAGGTCGACGCGCAGCTGCCGCACCGCCTGGGCGCGGAATATGTGGGCGAAGACGGCATGAAGCACACGCCCTACATGCTGCACCGCGCAGTGCTGGGCTCGTTCGAGCGGTTTATCGGCATCCTTTTGGAAAACTACGCGGGCAAGCTGCCGTTCTGGCTCGCACCGCGGCAGGTCGTTGTGGCCTCCATCGTCTCGGACGCCGACCCCTTCGTGCATGAAGTCGTGGCGGCCCTGCGCAAGGCCGGGGTGCGGGCCGAGGCGGACGTGCGCAACGAAAAGATCAACTACAAGGTCCGCGAACATTCGGTCGGCAAAGTTCCCGTGATCCTGGCCATCGGGATGCAGGAGGTCGAGGCGAGAACTGTTTCAGTCCGTCGCCTGGGCGAGACGCGGACTGAAACGATCAGCCTCGATTCTGCGGTCGCAAGCTTTGGATTCGAAGCGCTGCCGCCGGCAATGGCCTGACGCAAGGCATTGATAAAAAATGGAAAAGCCTCGAATAGATGCGGGGCTTTGTCATTTCCGGCCGCCCGCTCGGGCCTCACGAAGCCGTGGCTCACGCGGCCGTGCTTGGCTTGTGAGCGGCGCATTCCCTTAGGTCTTTGTCAGTCGCGGAAGAAGGCGACGCTTAGACAAAGGGATGCTCAAATGTCGTATCAATCCAAATCTCTCGTTATTGCAGGTGCTCTTGCTGCTGCCCTCTCCGGTGTCGCAGGCATGGCTTCGGCCCAGGAAAACGAGAAGTGCTTCGGCGTCGCGCTTGCCGGGCAGAATGACTGTGCCGCGGGCGAAGGCACCACCTGCGCCGGGACCTCGAAGGTCGACTACCAGGGCAATTCTTGGAAGCTCGTCCCGGCTGGCACCTGCGAGACGATGGAACTCCCGGCTGCCGAGGACGGCATGATGCGCAAGGGCTCGCTGACCGCGCTGGAGCGTGACCTGCCGCAGGCCTGATGCCGATGGCCCCGGCCTTCCCGGCCGGGGCACTTTCGATGGGGAACCCAATGCTTGACCAGACCCTCAGCCTGCCCGCCCGTCCGGGCGTGGGCTACAAGCCCCAGCATTTTGCAGCGATCCTGGCCAATCCGCACCCGGTCGGCTGGCTGGAAGTCCATGCCGAGAACTACATGGGTGACGGCGGCCGCCCGCTTGCGCAGTTGCGTCATCTGGCTGAACGCTTCCCGATTTCGGTCCACGGTGTGGGCCTGTCGATTGGGGGCGAGGGACCTTTGAACCGCGACCACCTTCTGCGCCTGAAACAGCTTTGTGGCTGGCTGAACCCGGCAAGCTTTTCCGAACATCTTGCCTGGTCGACGCATGAGGGGGCCTTCCTGAACGACCTTCTGCCCTTGCCCTATACGCCCGCTACCCTGGCCCGCGTCGCCGACCACATCGACGAGGTGCAGGAGGTTCTCGGTCGTCGGATGCTTCTGGAAAACCCCTCGACCTATGTGGCCTTTGCCGAGACCGCGATGGGCGAGGTCGAGTTCCTGACCGAAGTCGCGCGGCGCACCGGCTGCGGGCTGCTTCTGGACATCAACAACGTCTATGTCTCGGGCACCAACCAGAACTATGACCCGGTCGACTACCTGGATGCCTTCCCGCTTCAGCTCGTGGGCGAAGTGCATCTTGGCGGCCATGACGAGGACCGCGATGACCAGGGGCGCAGACTGCTGATCGACAGCCATGGCGCCGAGGTGGTGGACCCGGTCTGGGCGCTTTACGCCCGGGTCATTCACCGGGCGGGCCCGCTGCCGACCCTGATCGAATGGGACAACGATGTGCCGGACTGGCCGGTCCTTGCGGCCGAGGCTTCGCGGGCCGCGGCGATTCTGGAGCCGGTCGCATGAGCCAGTCGCTCTTTGCCCGGGCCCTGCTTGACCCCCAGGCTGCAATCCCCCCCGGCATCGTCGATCCCGAGGGTCGCCCGGCCCCGAAGCGCTTTTCCGTCTATCGCAACAATGTCGCCTTGTCCCTGACACGGGCGCTGGAGGCCGCGTTTCCGACGGTCCGAAAGCTGGTAGGCGAAGACTTCTTCGCTGCCATGGCCGGGGTTTTCCTGCGGGCCAACCCACCAAGGTCGCGGATGCTGATGCTCTATGGTGATGACCTTCCGGCGTTCCTTGCCAGCTTTCCACCGGTTGCGCATCTTGGCTACCTGCCTGACGTCGCAAGGCTCGACCAGGCCATGCGCGAAAGCTATCACGCGGCGGACAGTTCGCCCTTGGACCAGGCCGATTTCGAGCGGCTCCTGGGCGAGGATCTTGCCGCCCTGCGCCTGTCGCTTGCCCCGTCCCTGCGGCTGGTCCGTTCGCGCTGGCCGATCGTGTCGATCTGGGCAGCACATGCCAATGGTGGTCCTGCGCCGAAGCCAGGCCCGGAGGATGCGCTGGTCCTGCGGCCTGATTTCGATCCTTTGCCGCAGCTCTTGCCTGCCGGCGGCGGCGCCTTTGTCACGGGCCTTCTTGAGGGGCGGACCCTGGGCGAAGCTGTTGATATTGCTGGACCCAAGCTCGACCTGCCTGCCGTTCTGGGGTTGCTCATCTCGGGCCGCGCCATTTCCGGAGTAACCGCATGACCTTCATCCGTACTGCCCATGATCGTGCCGCCGGGAGGCTAGACCGCTCTGCCGACTGGCTGCTGCCGAGCCTGGCGCGAATGGTCTTTGCCGCTGTCCTGCTTGGCTATTTCTGGGCCTCGGCCATGACAAAACTCGACGGCCCGATCACCCCCTCCATCGGGGCCTACGCCCAGATCTTTCCGAAAGCCTTCGAGGCTGCCGGCTATGATGTCGGACAAATGGGGCTCTGGCATTGGCTGGTAGTGCTGGCCGGTGCCTGGGCTGAATTTGCACTACCTGCACTGATCACTGTCGGGCTGCTGACCCGGCTTGCAGCCTTGGGGATGATGGGTTTCGTGGCGGTGCAAAGCCTGACCGACATCTACGGCCACGGCGCCGCGTCAGGCGCTTGGTTCGACCGAGCGTCTGACGCGCTGATCCTTGACCAGCGGGCGTTCTGGATGCTTTTGCTGGCCGTTCTGGTCCTCAAAGGGGCGGGTCCGATCTCGGCGGATCGGTTCCTCAGGGTTGAAACGGTTCGCCTTGCAGCTTGATTTTCGGCAAATCCTTGGCATCATCGCCACAGTGACGACAGAATTCCTGACCGCCCTCGCAGAACGACGGCCCTGGAAGACCTGGTGGCACGGCCCGCGGCAATCTCGCCACGGGGAGGTTCTGAGAGGAGAAGCGGCATGCCGACAGGCACCGTGAAGTGGTTCAATTCGACCAAGGGCTACGGGTTCATCGCGCCGGATGACGGCGGCAAGGATGTGTTCGTCCATATCTCGGCGGTGGAACGCGCCGGGCTGAAGGGGCTCAGCGACAACCAGAAGATCGGCTACGAACTTCAGTCGGGCCGGGATGGGAAGCAGTCTGCGGGCGACCTGCGGCTGCTTTGATCTAACTGGTCAGCGCGGCTTCGGTCGCGCTGTCCCACCCCAGGTACCAGCGATCGCCGTCCTGGACGACCGGCCGCTTCATGACGGTCGGCTGGGCCGCGATCTGCGCCTCGGGGTCGGAGGCCTTCAGGAAATCGTTGAAGCTGCGATAGGTGGTGGACTGTTTGTTCACCGCGAGGTCGCCGAATTCGTGAGTGATCGCCTCGATCTCGGCCGCCGAGAGGGGGGCGGCCCGAATGTCGCGGAAGGTGACGTCCTTGCCGGCGGCCTCCAGGGTTTTCAGGGCGCGCTTGCAGGTGTCGCAGGTCGAGATGCCGTAAAGGATCATGTTGGCCTTCCAGTCCACAGTGGACACTTTCGGATTTGCGCCTGAATTCAATTGCTTGCGCGCAGGCGATCGCCGATTGGTATCACATCATTGCGGGGGCCGCAAAGGGGTCAGCCGTGGATTGCCTTGGTGATCATCACCCCGGCCCAGGCGGAGAAGGCGGTCAAAATCCCGCCCCAGGTGACGTCGGTCACGACCATGGTCCAGTGCCAGTCCTTCATGACGCTCCAGGAGGTGAACTCATAGGTGCCATAGGCCATGAGACCGATGATCAGCGCCGGAAGAACCAGAGGGGAGCCGGCCCGGATCGCCGGAAGGGAGACGAGGTACACAAGGCCCCCGACATAGGCCAGATAGAAGAGCGCGGCTGGGGCAAGTCGAATGGGGTCCGCCAGCAGGGGGCCGATATGCCGGGTGAAGAGCGGTTTCATCACCAGGGTCAGCATGATCGCGTCCAGGATCAGGAAGACGGCGGCGGTCGCGGCGTAGAGTGTGAGGGTCATGGGGACCTCCTTCGGCGGAAAAGGTAATACGGATGGCAGGCCCGACCAGTGCCCGCTTGCAACCATCTTCGATTCTGCGCGTTATCCAAGGCAAATGCGGCCTCTGCCGCGTGTGAGAAGAGGAAACCCCATGCGGACCCTGACCCTGCCCCTGATGCTGGCGACTAGCCTTGCCCTGACCGCCCCGGCCCAGGCACAGAATATCGAGGACATCATCGGCGGCATTGCCGACAGCCTTCTGCAGCAGGAGATGGACAAGCAGGCCTATATCGCCGCGCAGAACGCCAACACCGTGGCGGCCTACCAGAACTATCTGAGGAAGTACCCCAAGGGCATCTACCGGGTGAATGCCGAGCGCGCGCTGGCCAAGCTGGGAGCCCCCGTCGACGGAAGCGCGGATGCGGCGGCAGCGGCCGAGGCGAAACTGGGCATCACCCGGTCGCAGCGCGTGGCGGTGCAGCGCGAGCTGACGCGGCTCGGCTATTCGACCGGCGGCACGGATGGGGCCTGGGGCCGCAACACCCGCAACGCAATTGCGACCTGGCAGCGTGACCGGAAGGAAAAGGTCACCGGCTACGTGACCGAAGCGCAGCTGAAGGTGCTGCTGCGCGGCGCGGTGGAAGTTCCGCCGGATGAGGTTGATCCGGGTGCGCTGGCCCCGGCCGAGATCGAGGCGGCGCTGAAGCTGACCCGCGCGCAGCGGACCACGATCCAGAAGCAGCTGATCCTGCTCGGCTATGACGCGGGCGTGGCGGACGGCCTCTGGGGGGCCAAGACCCGGACGGCAATCAAGTCCTGGCAGATGGCCAACAAGAAGACCCAGACGGGCTATGTGACGGCGTCGCAGGTCAAACTGATCGCCGACCAGGCCGGGAAGGTGGCCCCGCCGCCGCCGACCAACGAGGCGGCGCTGGAAGAGCAGCTTCTGGAGCTTTCACTGGAAGAACGCGCCGACCTGCAAGTCCGACTGAGGCAGCTCGGCTATGAAACCGGGCGCACTGACGGGACCTTCACCACCACGACCCGCCGGGCCATCGGTGCCTGGCAGGCGGATGAGGGCGAGCGGGTCACGGGCTATCTGACGGCGGACCAGGTCCGGCTGATCTGGGTGCTGACGGGGCGGTAGGGCCCTGCTGTCCACAGTGGACATTTTTGGATTATCGTTTGGGTCCAAGGGTTTGGGCGTGGGCGTTAGGGATTTGTTAGGGCGGTGGTTAATGGGGGCCGTAAGCGACCGTTAACCCCGTTCGGGCATGGTAACCCCCATGTCCGCGTACATCCGTCCCAGGGTTCCAGGAGCTTGCATCTTCTTCACGGTCAACCTTGTGGACCGGGGGACGGACACGCTTGTGCGGCATGTGGAAGTGTTGCGGCAGGCGGTGGCGGTGACGCGGGCGGAGCGGCCGTTTGGGATTGATGCGTGGGTGGTGTTGCCGGACCACATGCATTGCGTGTGGACCTTGCCGGAGGGGGACCACGATTATTCGGTGCGCATGGCGGCGATCAAGGCCCGGTTTACGGCCGGGTTGCGTAGGTCGGGGGTGGGACCGTCGTACTTGGAGCGCCCCGGGTATGGCGCGCAGGGGGGGGGGGTGCGGGAAGAA
>JAEULQ010000052.1 GCA_016792685.1 Tabrizicola sp.
CATCGTTCTCGGTGTCGACGCGACCTTCTCGACCATCACGATGAAGGCTCGCTACGGCACTGCCTCGGGCGTCATCGACGGCGACCAGTGGGCTCTCTCGGTCACGCACTCGGCCAACGGCCTGGGTGTCACCGCTTTCGCGTCGGATGACACGGAAGTTGGCGGCGACGAAGCCTGGGGTCTGGGCGCGTCCTACGACCTCGGCGGCGGCGCTTCGGTTGCTGGCGGTTACGTCTCGAACGAAACCGACGACACCGACGCTTTCGACCTCGGTCTGAAGTTCTCGTTCTAATCCATCCGGATTGGACGTACGGAAAGAGCGGGCCCTGTGCCCGCTCTTTTCTTTTCCGGCCTCTCGGTTAGTTTGCCTGGCTGAAGGAGAGGTCGATGGGTTTGGCAGAAATCATGTCCCGCTTGCATGCGGCGGAACGCGCGGCGGGGCGCGACGAAGGCTCGGTCACGCTGATCGCCGTGTCCAAGGTCCAACCGGCCGAGCGGGTGCTGGCCGTGCTGGAACAAGGCCACAAGGTCTTTGGCGAAAACTATGTGCAAGAGGCGGCAGCGAAATGGCCTGCCTGGCGGGACCGATTCGACGCGGTCAAGCTGCACATGATCGGGCCTTTGCAGACCAACAAGGCCAAGCTCGCCGTCGAGCTTTTCGATGCAATCCACACGCTGGACCGACCCTCACTGGCGCAAAAGCTAGCGGGGTTGCAGCAGGCGCGTGGGGCCTTGCCGCAGCTTTTTGTGCAGGTGAACACCGGGGAAGAGCCGCAAAAGGCGGGCGTCCTTCCCAGCGAGCTGACCGCGTTCCTGCGCGACTGCCGGGCAATGGAGCTTTCCCCCATCGGTTTGATGTGCATCCCGCCGGAAGATCAGGACAGCACGCCGCATTTTGCCATGCTGGCGAAGATGGCTGCCGACCACGGCCTTGGCGCCTTGTCGATGGGCATGAGCGGTGATTTCGAAGCCGCCATTGCCCATGGCGCGACCCATGTCCGTGTTGGCAGCGCGATCTTCGGCGCGCGGGCCTATCCGGTCTGAGGCAGGCAGCCGGTCAGACCAGCCGGCAGCACAAGGGTCGCGCCAAGGCTGTAAAGTGTGGCCACAAGGTTCTCGTCACCTTTCAGCGTGACACTGACCGGCCCGGAACTGACAACAGCGACCCCGGGCGGCAGGGCACGTACCAGCCCGTCCGGTGGAAAGAGGACCAGCGCCGAGGGCGCCTCGCCCCCCAGACGCATGACAAGGGCAAGCGTCCCGATCCAGCCAAGCGCCACTAGGGGCAAGGCGATGAGCCAGGGCCGCAGGTCAGTAGTCATGGATATGTTCCAGGGCGCCCGCAGGCAGGGTCCGCAACGTGTCTGCCAGTTTGGCGACCGGAATCAGGACAAGGTGGCGGTAGCCGGGATTGCCTTGCCGGGCAAAGGAGTGGACGGCGCCGTCAGCCACAGGCTGGTCGGTGATCATCGTGAAGAGGATGTCGTCATTCCCGGCGATTTCGGCGAAGTCGCCACCGGCAGCGGCAATGGCCTCTGCCAGGCGGGTGAAGGCACGGTAGCGCGGGGCTTCGATGACGATCCCCTCGGGGCGGGTTTCGATCACCTGAACCTCCGGCAGTGCGGCCAGCGCTTCGGCCCCCAGGCCCGAGACCACCGCGCGCAGCCGCAATTGATCGGCGCCCACTGCGGCAACTGCGGCCTCGATCAGCTTGGCATAGCCCGCTTTCAGCCGGTATTCGAAGCCAAGGGCAAAGCGCCGTTCCCGGTCGCGCAGCACGTCTGTTGCGGCTGCATCAAGCTCGGCCGCATCGCGGGTGAAGTCCCATTTGTACCACGGCACCTGCTGCAGGAAGACCGCGTAATCCGCCGACTGCCGGGCGGACAGATCGTCCAGCGGCGCACGGGTATCACCGCGCAAGAGCGTAAAGAGGCGGCCAAAGGTCTCTTCATAGGCTGCCTTGCCCAGAAGCTCGGCAGTGAAGCTGACGCCGATCGTGTAGACCATCTGCTTGGTCTCCCAAGGGAAGCCACCATGGGGGCCGGAGGCCTTGGAGAGCGCGCAGGTCGAGGACCAGAAACCGGCGATCGAGGAGAAGAAGCCATAATCATGTGGGTTGCTGGCGCTGACGACTTCGGCATAGTCGGCATAGGCATGGACGATGTGCCATTCCGGATAGGTGAGGAGAGTCCGGCCCTCGGGGCGCTGCCAGTCGGGGCCGACCAGCGGGTCATGTGCGTCAAGCGTGCCTTCGGGGCGGCACATCGTCTCGACATAGGCCAGGGGGGCGAGGAGGGCGAGGATCAGGACGACGGTCAGCAGGACCAGGCGCTTGATCCAGCGGAAGACGAACCTCATCGCTTGAAGCCCACGAAAAGTGCCAGGCCCCCAAGGATCAGATGCGGAAGCGAGGAGAGGATCTTGAGCTGGAGCGGAATGTCGAGCACGCCCCAGGTGAAGATGCCAAGGTCAAGGAAGCCCGAGCCTGCGAAGCAGCCGAGGAGCCCGTCGAGGAAGTAGAGCGCGCCGAAGAGGATCAGGAACATCCGGGAGGCCCGGGTCGAGATCAGCGTGGCCGAAAGCGCCCAAAGGGCAGAGACGACGTGGAGCGCATCGTCATAGATGTCGAGCGCGAAGATGCCAAAGGTGCGACCCTCTGCATCCACCAGCCCGGGGATCGGCAGGTAGTTCAGCGAGGCGACGAGCGCCAGGATGATGGCGTAGCCAAGGGCGGTCTTCTGGTGCAGCGTCATCTCAGGCCTCTGCCATGTAGTTGTCCCAAAGGGCGTTGCGCAGCCGCAGGCCGGGATCGACCTCGCGTTTCAGCGTAATGAAATCGGCGGACCGGGCATAGCAGCGACGGAACTGCTCCACTGTCGCATGCGGCCGGTAGGGCAGGTAATAGCTGCCGCCGATGGCGAGGACGGCCTCGATCATCTCTTGCGTCATCCGGGCCATGTCGGCCTCTCCCCTTGCGGTCATCTCTTGGCTGAAGAGGAGGACCGAGGCGATGCGGGGGCCTGCCGGGGCGTAGGACAACATCGCGGTCGGGTCCTGGGCCACCCAGCGGAGGGTGATGTTCAGAAGCTCCTGATAGCTGCCGGGGATGATCGCCTTGGCAGCGGCGATGAAATCGGCAAAGCGGTCGGGGGCGACAAAGTATTCATGCAGGATATCGGTGCGTGTCGGGTCGCGGTCATCCAGCGTGATGACGGGTTCGTTCATAAGGGAGGAGCGGCTGGTTGCCCCCGCCAGCATGGCGCCGATGCCGGTCTCGATCCCCCAGCGGCGACGCTTCATCCATTCGTTGCCCGGCTGAGCCCGGAAGATCGCGCGGGAGGCCTTGGAAAGGAAGCCCGAGCCCTGCGCCGGGGGGATCTCGCCCGGGATCGGGCGATAGGTGACGAGCATCGCGTCGTCGAAGAAGCCTTCGCGGTCGATGTTGAGGCGGCCATAGGCCATGGGGATTGTGCCATCGGCGGCGGCGGTGAAAGCGGCGGCGAAATCCGCGGCTGGCATGGTCTGGAATGTGGGCTCCAGAAGCTGGTTCGGCACGGCCTCGACCTCCAGCTCGGTGATGAGGCCGATCAGGCCATAGCCCCCCATGGCAGCAGAGAAGAGGTTGGCGTTATCGCTGCGAGAGGCGGAAAGGAGGCTGCCGTCCGCCAGCATCATCTGGATTTTCCGGACGGTGGAACCCATCGGGCCGAAGGGCATCGGCCAGCCATGCGCGCCGACCGAGAAGGTCGAGGCCACGCCGAAATCGGCGTTCGACTGCATGACCTTGGGAGAGAGGCCCAAGGGGTCGAGTGCGGTGATCACCTGATGCCAGCGGGTGCCAGCCTGTACCGTGTAGGTTTCGGCCCCTGCTTCGCCGGTGACCATCGGCGTGTCGAAAGTGATCGCATGGCCGTCACGGGGAATCGCCTGACCGCCCATCGTGTGTCGCGCGGCGGCGAGGTTGACCGGCCGGTCCGCGGCTTCGGCTTCCTTCAGCTCGGCGCGCAGCGCGGCGATCAGGGTCTCGCCAGGTGGTTCCTTGACGATGATGTGCTTGAAGATTGGGGTTTCGGACAGTTGCGACGCGTCGTTCAGAACGGTCTCGCCACCGTTGGGCGCGATGATTGCAACGCCGTCGAGTGATGGGTTCGAGGCCCCCATCCAGCGGGTTCCGATCACTCCAACCGCCGCCCCGGCCCCGAACAGGGCCGCCCGTCTTGTCAGCGCCATGTGGCACCCTTCTCTTGTCCCGTGGGCACCATGACCTGCGGGGCGCTTTGCGTCCAGTCGGCAAAACCAGACGGCGGGGGCCCGGAATTTTCGAAAATTCCGGCACGGAGCCTTCAAAGGCTCCGGTCCGATTTCTTCAAAGAAATCGGCTGGGCAGAGCGGTCAGGTCAGCCAGACGCGGGCATAGGGCGGCAGGGCGATCTGGCCATGGTGGGGCAGAACGGGCGTGCCGGAGAGGGCGTCATGCAGCTGCGTCGCGCCAAGGGTGCGGGCGATCTGTTCGGGCAGGTGCTGCCAGCGTTCGGTGAAGTTGAAAAGGCCGAGGAGCGTGCCAGTTGGCGCAAGGCGCTGGAAGGCGAAGAGCGCGTCGATGCCGGTCGGGACCACGCGGATCGGGTGTGCCGCATGGAGCGCTTCGGTCGCGCGGCGGCGGGCGAGGATGGCCTTTGTCCCCCGGAATACCTGGGCCGAAGGGGACTCCGCCTGGTGGCGGGCCTCTGCCAGGGGCCAGTCCATCCGGGGGCGATGGATCCAGCGGCTGTCATGGGCATGTTCGGGGACGGTCAGGTAACCCTCGTCATTCGGCAAAGCCAGTTCGTCGCCCATGTAGATCAGCGGAATGCCACCCCAGGCCGCGATCAGGGCATGGCCCATCAGGATGCGCTGGGTGGCAAGATCCGGGTCGGTCTCGATCCCCGCAAGCGAGGCAAAACTGCCTGAGATGCGCTTGTCGCCGGTTTCCTCGTTGACCTGGAAAAGCGCGCCCCGCGCAAAGGTACCGGGGAAGCTGCCTTCGTAGAAATCCGACAGGAAGTTGCGGTGGGCATGGCCGGAAAGGCCCACGGCGGCGGCGTCCTCATCGGTCACCGCCCAGCCGATATCGTCATGGCAGCGGATATAGGTGGCGTAGGTGGCATTGGTCAGCCGGTCGGGGAAATGCGTCGCCAGCACATGGGTCATAAGCCGCGTGTCGCGGGTGGCCAGCGCGGACCAGAACTGCACCATCAGGCTGTTGTGGTAGGCGAGGTTGCCCTCCTTGCCGTCATGCTTGCCCCGGCCAAGATAGGGGAGCATTTCGCCGGGCGAGACGATGGCCTCTTCCAGATGGATCACCGCGGCCGAAGCGATGCGGGAACAGGCGCGGAGGGCCTGGAGGAGCATATGGACCTCGGGCTCGGACTGGCAGCGGGTGCCGAGGCGTTTCCACATGAAGGCCACGGCATCGAGGCGGAGGACATCCACGCCGCGATTGGCGAGGAAGAGCATGACCTCGACGATTTCAAGGAACACTGCCGGATTGGCCCAGTTCAGGTCCCACTGGTGTTCATTGAACGTGGTCCAGACCCATTTGCCGATCTCGGGGTAATGGGTGAAATTGCCGGGCGCGTTGTCGGGGAAGACCTCGACAAGCGTCTGTTCGTAGAGGTTCGGCAGGTCGGGGTTGTCGAACATCAGGTAGTAATCCTGATATTTCGGGTCGCCCTTGGCGGCCTTCTTTGCCCAGGCATGTTCCTTGGCGGTATGGTTCAGGACAAGGTCGACGCAAAGGGACATGCCCCGTGCGCGCAAGGCGGCGCTGACGGCTTCGAAATCCGCCATCGTCCCGAAGGCCGGGTTGATCTGCCGGTAGTCCATCACCGAATAGCCGCCGTCGCTGTCGCCGGATCGGGGCTTCAGACAAGGCATCAGGTGGACGTAGGTGACGCCCAGGTCTTCCAGATAGTCGAGCTTGTCCAGCACGCCCTGCAGCGTGCCGTTGAAGCGGTCGATGTAGAAGACATAGCCCGCCATGCCGGGACGCTGGAACCAGTCGGGTTCGAGGTCGCGCTGGAGGTCGAGGCGTTTCAGGTCGGCAGGTCGGTCAGCCCAGCCTTTGCGGAGTGTCTTCAGAAGGCTGGCACGGAAAGCCGGGTAATCCTCGCGCGCGCCGTACAGGGCTTCGAGCATCGGAAAGAGATCGACGGCCGAGCGGGCCAGCCGAAGCTCGAAAATTTCGTCATCCGCGCTGGGTGTCCTGACCATCGCTCCCCCTTTGGGTGGAGTTTAGGGCGTTCAAAGCGGTTTGGAAAGGGGTCATGCAGCGGGCCATCCTCTCCTGCGCCCTATTCTCTTGAGCGGCGACAGGGGGTGTCCGGTGCGGGTGTCATTCGGGGATGATCAACCGGGTGCGCGGGGAAAGGCGGGCTGCGATCCAATGGAGGTCGCGGCGAGAGAAGGCGACGCAACCGGCGGTGGGGGCCCCAGGGCGGCGCCACTGGTGGAGGAAGATGGCCGAACCGCGGCCCGGCGTTGCGCGGGGCCAGTTCCAGTCGGTGGTCAGGATCAGGTCATACATCGGATCGGCGCGGCGGAGGCGTTCGTGGCTGAAGCCATGCGGGGCGCGGCAAAACTGGTTGTAATCGGGATCCTTCGGGTCGTCGGACCAGAGGTCCAGGGGGCCGATGGGCAGCGCCCAGCCGGTCGGGCGAGGCAGCCGGTCCGGGCGGTAGAGGAGGCCGGTGATCCGGTGGATGCCGGCAGGCGTGGCCCCGTCGCCTTCGCGTTTTGCCCCCGGCGGGACGATCCCGCCCCGGCCGATGGTGCAGGGAAAACGACGGCCCTGGAAACGCGCGCCCATGGGGGTGACGACAATGTCGTCAGGTGTCACAGAAGATGCCCGGATTTCGCGGCCTTGGTGGCCAGATAGGCGCGGTTCTCGGCGGTTTCGCCAACCTTCAGCGCGACGCGCTCGGTGACATGAAGGCCGCAGCTTTCCATCATCGCGAGCTTGCGGGGGTTGTTGGTCAGAAGCCGGACAGACGAAAATCCCATCTTGCGCAGGATTTCGGCGCCGATGCGGAAATCGCGCTCATCATCCTCAAACCCCAGACGGTGATTGGCCTCTACCGTGTCAAAGCCTTGATCCTGAAGGGAATAGGCGCGCATCTTGTTGGCAAGGCCGATGCCCCTGCCCTCTTGGTTGAGGTAGAGAAGCACGCCCGCACCGACTTCGCCCATCTGATGCAGCGCTGCGCGAAGCTGGGGGCCGCAGTCGCATTTCAGGCTGCCCAGGACATCCCCGGTGAAGCAGGCGGAATGCAGGCGCGCCAGAACGGGCTGGCTGCGGTCGGGACGCCCGATTTCTATGGCGTAATGCTCTTCGCCGCCGTCATCGGGGCGGAAGATATGGACGCGGCCCGCGTTGGAGGCAACCAACGGAACGCGGGCCGAGACGACCTCGTCCATAGCCGGAAGCGCGGAAAGGGCGGGGGCGATCTCGTCAAGGGCCAGAAGAGTAAGGCCATGCTGTGCCGCCAGGGGAAGCGCATTCGCCACCGGCACGACGAGCGCTGCCGGCAAGAGATGCGCCGACTTCGCCAGGGCGATGGCTGCACGGTGGAGGTCCGCCGGGCCTTCGCGCAGGGATTGGAGAGGGCCCTTCATCGGCATGCGCAGATCATCGGCCGGATCCGCGACCGACCGCATCCAGGCCAGATCGGCGTCGGCAGGCGGCACGATCCGGGCAAGGTCCAGGTCATAGGCCCGGGCCTTCAGCGTCTCGGCCCGACGGGCGGTGATGGCCAGAACCGGTTGCCCAAGGCCACGCAAGTCCGCCAGGCGGCTGGCGTCCAGCGCCTCGATCGCGACGACAAGGGCGGACCCGCCCGTGCCGCAAAGCACGATTGGCACGCCCATACGTAAGTCGCCGCGGGCGCGGGACAGGCGTTCGGAATGGGAAAGCGCAAGGACCATGCACCCATCCTTACCCGGCGCATGACGAAATTGAAACATTCCGCGGCAAGGCGACACGTCCGCGTGAGCATCTGGTAGCAATACTTGCGGGCATTGTGATCGGGGCGCATCTCCTGCCCGAAGAGCAATGGAGGCACCCATGGCCGGACTGCGGAAGATACTGCTTGTCGACGATGACGACGACCTGCGCGAAGCGCTGAGCGAGCAGCTGGTGATGACCGAGGACTTTGACGTCTTCGAAGCGGGCACCGGCGCCGAGGGCATGGAGAAGGTGAAGGCCGGTCTCTTCGATCTGGTGATCCTGGACGTGGGTCTGCCGGATACGGACGGACGCGAGCTTTGCCGCCGGATGCGCAAGGGGGGCGTGAAATGCCCGATCCTGATGCTCACCGGGCATGACACTGACAGCGACACGATCCTTGGCCTTGATGCAGGGGCCAATGACTATGTGACCAAACCCTTCAAGTTCCCGGTCCTTCTGGCCCGGATCCGCGCGCAGCTGCGGACGCATGAACAGTCCGAAGACGCTGTGTTCCAGATGGGTCCGTATACGTTCAAGCCAGCCCAGAAGATGCTGGTCGACGAGAAGGAAAAGAAGATCCGGCTGACCGAGAAGGAAACCAACATCCTGAAGTACCTCTACCGCGCGCAATCGGGCGTCGTGGCGCGGGATGTCCTGCTGCATGAGGTCTGGGGCTACAATGCCGGTGTCACCACCCACACGCTGGAAACCCACATTTATCGGTTGCGGCAAAAAATCGAGCCGGATCCGTCCAATGCGCGGCTTTTGGTGACGGAAAGCGGCGGGTATCGGTTGGTAGCCTAAGCAATTCGCGGACGAATTGGCCCTGGCCCAAAAGGAGAATGTGTCCCGGATGACACCTATGATTGCGACCGCCATGCAACAAACATGAAATCTTGCCGCTTAGGGCTTATTGTTGCCGGATTCGCTTGCTAACTTTCAAGCATGCACAGGTTGTGCAGCAAGTTCCCCTGGTCGCGTCGGGGTTATGGCGCGGCATCCTCCCTGTTGGACCTGGCCGGGCTTTTGCCCGGCCTCTTTTTTGACTCGCGCTGTTCCAGATCCTCAAGCGTTGGCGTGCGGTGTTGCAGGGTCTTCCGGCTGGCCCCCCGCGCCTTCCATTCTGCTTCCAAGCACCGCGTATGGCTTTCCCCATGTCACCGCCACGCTGGATTGCCGCGAGATTGGGCGCCTGCTAGCCATACCCCATGCGCTATGTCTTCGGCTTTCTTGTCATCCTGATCTTCGCCGCCGGGCTTGCGCTGCTGGGTCTGCGGCTCTCGGCCGCCATTCGAGAGATCGGAATGCTGCCCGCAGACCCGCCCGAGGAAGGCCGGATCGTCGAGACGGCCCTGGGTCCGATCTACGTCGAGGAATTGGGGCCAGCTGACGGACAGCCTGTCCTTCTGGTCCATGGTTCCGTCGGCTGGTCGCGGATGTGGCGGCCAACGCAGGCAGCCCTGGCCGCCGAGGGTTACCGGGCCATCGCCTTCGACATGCCGCCGATGGGCTGGTCCTTCCGCGATCCGGGCAAGGACTACAGCCGGAAAACGCAGGCCCGACGCCTGCTTGCACTGGCCAAGGCTCTTGAAGTGAAGCCCGTTCTCGTCGCCCATTCCTTCGGTGCCGGTCCGGCCGCCGAAGCCGCGATGGTGCAGCCCGGGGCCTTTGTCGGGCTTGTCGCGGTTTCCGGCGCGGTTGGCCTGGAGGCACATCTATCCGATGCTTCCATTCCCTGGCCGCTGGGGAATTCCACAGCGCGCGAATTCGCGGTGGCGGCGACGATCACCAACCCCCCGGCGATGGGCTGGCTTTTGAAACGGTTCCTGCATCGCAAGGAGGCCGCGACCCAGGAGGTGATTGATATGCTCAATCGGCCTGGCCATCGCGCCGGTACGACTGCGGCCTATGCCGACTGGTTGCCCACGCTTCTTGTCCCACCTCTTGATGCCCAATCGACCCGGCCCGAGGCCTGGGGGGCCCTTCCACTGCCGATCGCCTTCCTCTGGGGCGACCGGGACACGACCACGCCGGTCGCACAAGGTGAGCGGCTGGCAGAGCTGACCGGGGCGCCGCTTTCCATCCTCAAGGATGTCGGCCATATTCCCCAGATCGAAGCGCCTGCCGAGTTTCAGGCCGCCCTGATCGCCATCCTGTCCGACCTGATCTCCTGAGGCCCCCATGCCCTTCACCCTTGCCACCTGGAACATCAACTCTGTCCGCCTGCGGGAGGCGCTGGTCGTGCGGCTGATGACCGAGGAGACGCCTGACATCCTCTGCCTGCAGGAATGCAAGAGCCCGGTCGAGCTTATCCCCCTCGCCCAGTTTCAGGCGCTGGGCTACCGCTACATCGTCGCGCGGGGCCAAAAGGGCTATAATGGCGTGGCGATCCTGTCCAAGCTTCCGATCGTCGATGCGGGCGACAAGGATTTCGCACAGCTGGGCCATGCACGGCATGTCGCGGCCCGGCTGGAAAACGGGGTGACGATCCACAACTTCTATGTCCCTGCGGGCGGCGACATTCCGGATCGGGACGAGAATGTGAAATTCGGCCAGAAACTCGATTATCTGACCGAGATGCGGGATCATTTCCATTGGGAGCGCCCCGACCGTGCCATTCTGGTGGGCGATTTGAACATTGCCCCGCGCGAAGATGATGTCTGGGACCACAAGGCGCTGTTGAAGATCGTCAGCCACACACCGATCGAGGTCGAACATCTGGGCAAGGTGATGGAGGCGGGCGGCTGGCAGGATGTGACCCGCAACGACATCGCTTCGGGCAAGCTTTACAGCTGGTGGAGCTATCGCAGCCCCGACTGGGACAGCGCCGACAAGGGCCGGAGGCTGGATCATATCTGGGCCACACCGGATATCCTGGGCGCCGCGCACGGCAGCCGCATTCTGCGCCCGGTCCGCGGTTGGACCCAAGGCAGCGACCACGTCCCGGTCTTCGCAACGTTTGACCTCTAGCCGCAAAAGTTTTCGAAAACTTTTGCAAAATCCTTCGAAGGATTTTGGCCCCCGCCTGCCTCGCCCTTGGCAATCCCCGAGGCGGCGGATATCCTTTGCCGCAGGGTCAGCAGTTCACCCAGGCGTCACCGGCCCGTTCGGGCAGCTAAACCTGCATCCACTGATCGCCCACGTTCCCCCGTGCCCGATCGCCAAGCCGGTGACCCGCGATGTCCGAAGGGCATGACGGAGGACGTGATGACCCGTGAAACCCTGCCTCTTCCCGTGGCGGACCTTTCCGCCTTCGCCCGCCAGTTGCGCCGCACCTGGCCTGAGGAAGCGCCAAGCCATTTGACCCTGATGAACCTCCTCGCCCGCGCGTCGGGGTTCAGGAATATCCAGCACCTGCGGGCCAGCGCGCTGGCCGAAGGGCGCCTGACCGCGACGCCTACCGTGGTGGACCATGTGAAGGTCGAAACCCTGCGGCGCTGCTTTGACGCAGAAGGCCGCCTGACCCGCTGGCCTGCCCGGACTTCGGTGCAGCATCAGGTGCTTTGGGTTCTCTGGTCACATCTGCCACGCGGCGAGCCGATGACTGAACGCCAGATCAGCGACAGGCTGAACGACTGGCACCTTTTCGGCGATGCCGCGATCATCCGGCGCACGCTTCTGGAACTGGGGCTTGTCACCCGCACCACGGATTGCCGCGAATATCGCCGGGTGGAGCAGAAGCCGCCGCCAGAGATCCTGGCGCTGATCCGGCTGCTTGGACGGTAGCGTTACTGCCCCTCGGCCAGCGCCTTCAGCACTGCCTGGGCGCTGGCGCTGTCCCATTCGGCGTCACCGATCAGGCGGGCGACTTCCTGCCCCTCGGGGTTCAGGATCACCGTGACTGGCAAGCCCATCACATGCATTGCCCGGGCAAGCTCTGATTTCGGGTCGCGCCGGATCGGCAGGGACTTGACCCCCGCCTCCTCGAAGAACCGGCGGATTCCTTCCACAGCGTTGCGACCCGTCGCGACCGGTACGACCGCAATCTCGGGCATCGCGGCTTGCAGCCGTTCCAGCGAGGGCATCTCGCGGCGGCAGGGGGCGCACCAGGTGGCCCAGAAGTTCAGCACAACCCATTTGCCCCGATATTCGGATAGGGAATGTTCGCGATCCTCGGCGTCAAGCAGGACGACGTCGGGCACGGGCTGCGGCGCCTCGTGCAGCATCAGTTTCTTCATGTCGCCGTCGCGCAAGGCAGCAACATCGGCGGCCGCCGGATTTGCACCAAGGATCAAGGCCGTGTAGAGGACGACCAGCAATTTCCGCACGCTTCACACTCCAAAGGCCTGCCCATGTCCCAACGCCCCGATGCCAAAGCCGCCAACACGATGTGGGGCGGGCGATTCGCCGAAGGGCCGGACGCGATCATGACGGCGATCAACGCCTCGATCGGGTTCGACCATCGGCTTTACGCCCAGGACATCGCCGGCAGCCGGGCCCATGCGGCGATGCTCGCGGCACAGGGCATCATCTCTGATAAGGACGCACAGGCGATTGGGGAAGGGCTGCTCGCGATCTTGTCAGAGATCGAGACGGGAAATTTCCCCTTCACCACCGATCTTGAGGACATCCACCTCAACATCGAGGCGCGGCTGACCGAACGGATCGGCGAGGCGGGCAAGCGGCTGCACACAGGGCGGTCGCGCAACGACCAGGTCGCGGTGGACTTCCGGCTTTGGGTCCGCGACCAGTGCGATCAGGCCATCGCCGGGCTGACAGGCCTGATGCAGGCCTTCCTGGCCCAGGCCGAGGCCGGGGCGGATTGGGTCATGCCAGGCTTTACCCATCTGCAGACCGCCCAGCCGGTGACCTGGGGCCATCACATGCTGGCCTATGTCGAGATGCTGGCCCGCGACCGTGGCCGTTTCGAAGATGCCCGCAAGCGGATGAACGAATGCCCCCTGGGCGCGGCGGCCCTGGCCGGAACCTCCTTCCCGATCGACCGCCATGCCACCGCCAAGGCGCTTGGCTTCGACCGGCCGACGGCAAACAGCCTGGACTCGGTTTCCGACCGCGACTTCGCGCTGGAGTTCCTGTCCGCCGCCTCGATCTGCGCCATGCACCTGTCGCGCTTCGCCGAAGAGCTGGTGATCTGGTCTTCGGCCCAGTTCCGCTTCGTGCGGATGTCGGACAAATGGACGACCGGCTCCAGCATCATGCCGCAGAAGAAGAACCCCGACGCGGCGGAGCTTTTGCGGGCGAAGCTGGGCCGTATCCTTGGGGCGACGGTGGCGCTTTTCACCGTGATGAAGGGCCTGCCGCTGACCTATTCCAAGGACATGCAAGAGGACAAGGAACAGGTCTTCGACGCGGCCGACAGCCTGATGCTGGGGCTTGCCGCGATGACCGGCATGGTCCGCGACCTGACGGCCAATCGCGAGGTTCTGAAGGGCGCGGCCGCCAGCGGATTTTCCACCGCGACCGATCTCGCCGACTGGTTGGTCCGCGCGCTGGGCTTACCCTTCCGCGAGGCGCATCATGTGACGGGAACCCTGGTCGCCGTGGCCGAGAAGAAAGGCTGCGACCTGCCCGACCTGTCGCTGGCCGAGATGAACTCGGTCCATGCCGGGATCACGCAAGAGGTCTACTCGGTCCTCGGCGTCGAGAATTCGGTCCGCAGCCGCACCTCCTATGGCGGCACCGCGCCCGATCAGGTCCGTGCCCAGGCCGCCCGCTGGCGCGCAGCCCTGGGCTGATGAAGTTTTCTCACACCACGTTCGGAGGCAAACGTTGAGAAAGTGGTTCCGACACGGACTTGCAGCAACAGCTGCCCTTACTTTTGGCCGAACACTTATCGTTTCGGCGGTGCTAATGGCTATCGCAGCGTTGTTCTTTGCGATTACCACACTTGGGCACTGGCACTATACACTGCTGATAGTGCCGTTAACCTTCATTCCGATCCTTTTCGTCGCAATTATCATTTGGTTTGCTCTTGCTACCTTGCGGGACATTTTTCTTCATGAGGATGCCAAGTAAGTGTGATACCACAATGACTTAGGATCCGCCCGTAAGGAGATCAGTCATGAAAGTTCTTCTTCCCGCTTTTCTGGCCCTTGCCGCCTGCACCAACCCGATGCTCTCGACCGAAATGACCTTCGGGAACAATGGGGTGTCGGTAAACCCTACCTTGTCGGGGAAACTGGGCGGTGCGACGGTCTCGGTGCAACCCTGATCTCATGAGGTCCCCAATGCCCCGCCTTCTCCTTCTCGCTTGCCTTGCCCTTGCCGCCTGCGGCGCCGACGGCCAGCCCGAACCGCCCTCGAAATCCGGATTGAACCTCTCTGGCGAGGTCAAGGTGGGCGTCGTCGCCAAGTGAGCCCGCTGCGCCTGGCCTTTCTTGTGCTGGCAATCTGGGGCGCAGTGCATCCGATGTACTGGTTTCTCAAGCACATGCGGGAAACCGGTACCGGACTTTCCGGCCTGATCGATGCCTGGTACGTCAACGCCTCGACCACCGGCCTGACCTGGGACCTGACCATAGCCGCCATCGCGCTGACGGTCTGGATCCTGGCCGAGGCGATCGGTCGCAGGGCTTGGTGGCACCTTGTCGCCATCCCCGCGACCTTCTGCATCGGCGTCAGTTGCGGCTTGCCGCTCTACCTTTTCCTGCGGTCGCGACCAGGAGCCTGAATGCGCCTGACCCTGCGACAGACGGTGCTGACCGTCGCGGTGCTGAACCTGCTGTACTTCGGCATTGAATTCACCGCGGCGGTTCGGGCCGGTTCGGTCTCGCTTCTGGCTGACAGTGTGGACTTCCTGGAAGACGCATCGGTCAATATCCTGATCTTCTTTGCCCTGGCCTGGACCGCTGCACGCCGCGCGAGGATGGGAATGGTGCTGGCGGGCCTGCTCCTGGTGCCGGCGGTCGCGTTTGTCTGGATGCTTGCGGCCAAGTTGCTGTCGCCCACCCCGCCCGAAGCTGCATCGCTGACCCTGGTCGGGCTTGGGGCGCTGGCCGTGAACCTGACGGCGGCGCTCTTGTTGGCCAGGCACCGTCAAGAGAGCGGCAGCCTGACCCGCGCTGCGTTTCTTTCGTCGCGGAACGACGCAATGGCCAACCTGGGGATCATCGGTGCCGGACTGATCACAGCCGCCTATCCCTCGATCTGGCCAGACATCCTTGTCGGGCTTGTCATCGCTGTCCTGAACCTTGATGCCGCGCGCGAGGTCTGGGAAGCCGCCCATGACGAAGCGAAAGACACCCGGGTCTGAGCCGGAATTTTGGAAAATTCCGGCACGGAGCCTTCAAAGGCTCCGGTCCGATTTCTTTGAAGAAATCGGCACTTTGCACCAAAGCCGCGCCCGGATATGACGGCGCGAGCAAGGCTTGGGGGCGCGCATGGACCACTTCCTCTACAAGAACGGCACGCTGCACGCCGAGGACGTGGCGATCCCCGAGATCGCCGCGGCCGTGGGCACGCCCTTCTATGTCTATTCCACCGCCACCCTGACCCGTCACTACCAGCTTTTCACGGATGCGCTAAGCCCGCTGCCGCATCTCGTCTGCTTCGCGATCAAGTCGCTCTCCAACGTCGCGGTCCTGAAGACGCTCGGCAATCTTGGCGCCGGGATGGATGTGGTCTCGGGCGGCGAATACCTGCGGGCCAAGGCGGCGGGCGTGCCAGGGGACCGGATCGTCTTTTCCGGCGTCGGCAAGACGCGGGAGGAGATGCGGCTGACCCTGACCGGGGGCATCCGGCAGTTCAACGTGGAATCGGAACCCGAGATGCGGGCTCTGTCCGAAGTCGCGACCAGCCTTGGGGTCACCGCTCCGATCACCATCCGGGTGAACCCTGATGTCGACGCTCGTACGCATGAAAAGATCGCGACCGGCAAGAAGGAAAACAAGTTCGGCATCCCGATCGCCCGCGCATCAGAGGTCTATTCCGAAGCCGCCCGGCTGCCGGGGCTCAAGATCGTCGGGATCGACGTCCATATCGGCAGCCAGTTGACCGAGCTGGAGCCCTTCGAACAGGCCTATCTGAAAGTCGCCGACCTGACCCGCCGCTTGCGGTCTGAGGGTCACACGATCACCCGCCTCGACCTTGGCGGGGGCTTGGGCATCCCCTACACCCGCTCGAACGAGGCCCCGCCGCTCCCGACCGACTACGGCGCGCTGATCAAGCGGACGGTGGGCGACCTTGGCTGCGAGGTCGAGATCGAGCCGGGGCGGCTGATTTCGGGCAATGCCGGGATTCTGGTCTCGAAAGTCATCTATGTGAAGAACGGCGAAGGGCGGGATTTCCTGATCCTCGACGCCGCGATGAACGACCTTGTCCGTCCCTCGATGTACGGCGCGCATCATGACATCGTGCCGGTCGCGGAACCCCCGGTCGCGGCCCCGACGCAGGAGTTCGACGTGGTCGGCCCGGTCTGCGAGACGGGCGACACCTTCGCCAAGGGCCGCGACCTTCCGTTGGTGGGCGAAGGCGATCTGGTCGCCTTCCGCAGCGCGGGCGCCTATGGCGCGGTGATGGCGTCGGAATACAATACTCGGCCCCTGGTCCCCGAGGTGCTAGTCAACGGGGATCAATTCGCTGTCATCCGGGCGCGTCCGAGCTTTGACGAAATCCTCAACCGCGATAGCATCCCTTCGTGGCTGTGACGCTCCGTCCGGTCCCAGGCAGGTGACATGACCGGACAACGCCCGCAACTGCCGCTGAAATCGCTCGTCTGGCCCATGCGCCTGACGCTGGCCGGGCTTTGGGCGGAACGGCTTTCGCGGGCCTTCTGGCCGCTGTGGTCACTGTTCCTTTTGGTTCTGGCGGCACTTGCCTTCGGTCTGCAGGACCTTGGCCCCATTCGCTGGGCGCAAGTGGCGGGCGGCGTGGTGGCTGTCCTGGCGCTGGCACTGCTTGTGCTGGGAGTGAGGCGCTTCCGGAAGCCGACTGCCATCGACGCGCTCGACCGGCTGGACGCAAACCTGCCCGGCCGCCCGATTGCGGCGCTCCGCGACACGCAGGCGATCGGCACCAATGACCCGGCCTCGCTTGCTGTGTGGCGCGTGCATCAGGACCGAATGGCCGCCCGCGCAGCAGGAGCCCATCCTGTGGCACCCGACCTTCGGCTGTCCTCGCGGGACCGCTATTCCTTGCGCTATGTCGCGCTGACGGCTTTCGTGATGGCCGCGCTTTTCGGTTCGTTCTGGAAGGCGGGCACCGTTGCCGGCCTTAGCCCCGGCGCGGCGGTCGCCATGCCTGGAGGGCCAAGCTGGGAGGCCTGGGCCCAGCCCCCGGCCTATACCGGCAAGCCCTCGCTCTACCTGAACGAGATCACGGCGGAAACACTGGAGCTTCCGACCGGCACGCGCCTGCAGATCCGGCTCTACGGGCCGGAGGGTGGCCTTACCGTTGCCCAGACGGTGGCCAATCCCCCGCCTCCTCCGCCCCCGACCCCCGGGGGTGAGGCAACTCCTGCCTCTGCCCGGCCCGACGGGATGGCCGGTGTGCATGATCTGACCATCACGAAGTCCGGAACCCTTGCCATCGATGGTCCGGGCGGGCGCGAATGGCAGATCACTGCGATTCCGGACGCACTGCCGACCATCGAGGTCCTGGGTGAAATGGGACGCGAAGCGGATGGGCGCTTCACGCAGGAATTCAAGGCCACGGATGACTATGGCGTCGTGGCTGGCCGGGTCACGATCACCCTGGACACGGCACGCCTTGACCGGCGTCATGGTCTGGCGGTCGAAGCCGAACCTGTCGAGCCGGTTGTGCTGGATCTGCCCATGCCCCTGCGCGGCGAGCGCAGCGAAATCACCGAGAAACTGGTGGATGATCTGTCCAAACACGTCTTCGCCAATCTCCCGGTGACCATGGTCTTTGCGGCGATCGATGCCGCCGGGCAGGAGGGGACTGCGGCCCCCTACGAGGTCACGCTCCATGGCAGGCGTTTCTTCGATCCGCTGGCTGCGGCCCTGATCGAGATGCGCCGCGACATCCTGTGGAACCGGATCAACGCCCCCCGCACAGTCGAAATCCTCAAGGCCATGACCAACCGGCCGCAGGGGTTCATCCGGCACGACAAGGCCTTCCTGCATCTTCGTGTCCTGATGCGGGAGCTGGAGGCCAAGGAAGCAAGCCTTTCGGTCGAAGATCGCGACGCGATTGCCGAGGAGCTCTGGACCATCGCCCTGATGGTCGAGGAGGGAAACCTGCAATCCGCCTTCGAACGCCTGCAGCGTGCGCAGGACCGTCTGGACGAGGCGATCAAGAACGGTGCCTCGCCCGAGGAAATCGACCAGCTGATGAAGGAAATGCAGCAGGCGTTGAATGAATACATGCGCGAACTGGCCGAAGAGTCACAGCGCAACCCCGGCGACCAGCAGCAGTCCGAGATGATGCAGGGCCAGATGATGTCTGGTGATCAGCTGCAAGAGATGCTGGACGAGCTGCAGCGGCTGATGGAGGAAGGCAAGACCGCCGAGGCCGCCGAGCTGATGGAGCAGCTCCGCCAACTGATGCAGAACATGCAGGTGGTCGAAGGCCAGAACGGGCAAGGCCAGGGCAGTCCCGGCCAGCAAGGCATGCGGGAGCTGGGCGACGCGCTGCGCGATCAGCAAGAGCTTTCCGATGACGCTTTCCGCGAACTTCAGGGTGTGCCGCGCCCGGGTGAGGAAGAGGGCCAGCAAGAAGGTCAGGAACCCGGCCAGAACGGTCAGGACCCAGGAGAGGACCAGCCCGGTGCGGGTCAGGAGGGCGAGGGCGAAGGCGAAGGTGGGCAGGATGAGGGTAGCCTGACGGATCGTCAGCGCGCGCTGCGCGAGAGGCTGGACGATCTCCAGCGCGGCGAACTGCCCGGCGACGGCTCGGAACAGGGAGAGGAAGGTCGCCGCAATCTCGATCGTGCCGGTCGCGCGATGGAGGAGGCCGAGGAAGCCCTGCGCCGCGGCGATCTGGACGGGGCGCTCGACCGGCAGGCCGACGCGATGGAAGCGATGCGCGACGGGCTGCAGGACTTTGGCGAGGCTTTGGCCGAGGAACAGCGCGAAAACCGCGACGGGCAGGGCGGGGACCGCGAATTCGGCAGCGCCGATCCGAACGGCACTGACCCGCTTGGCCGCCGTCCCGGTGAAACCGCCCGGATTGGTTCGGACGAGAACATGGTGCAGAACGACCCGAACCAGCGCGCGCAGGAGCTTCTCGACGAGATCCGCCGTCGCTCGGGCGAACTGGCACGTCCCTCGGAAGAACTCGACTACCTCAAGCGGTTGCTCGAACTGTTCTGACCCGTCAGGGCAAGGCCTCGACCCGGAAGTCGTCGGGGATCGTATCGCGACCCTCCAGCACAAGATCGGCCATGACCTCCGCGACTTTCGGGGCCATGCCAAAGCCGATCTTGAACCCGCCATTCGCCACGAAATGCCCGGACCGGCCCGGCCAGGCACCAAGTACCGGCGCCCGGCTTGAGGCACGCGGCCGAATTCCGGCCCAGCGGGCGACGACTTCGGCGCTCTGCAGCACCGGAACGGCGGCGCGGGCCTTTGCAAGCAGGGGCTCGAGGCCTGCATCCGGCCCCTCGTTGACCCAGGTTGTTTCGCTGGTCGAGCCGATCGCCACGGTACCGTCGACATGCGGCACGATGTGCAGTCCGTCGACAAACAATTGCGGCGCGCTTCCGGCATCATGGCGCAAGGTCAGAGCCTGGCCTTTCACGCCGCTCCCGACACGCCTGCCCATGGCTTCGGACAGCGATGCCAGACCGGCCAGACCGGTCGCATGGACAACCGCGCCGCTATCCCCGGTGTCCTCGGCCGTAACCTCGCAGCCGTTGTGCTGCAGCGCCTGAACAAGGCTCGCCACAGCCAGCCGGGGCGAGATCCGGGCCGACAGCGTGTCCTCCACCAGCCAGCCTGAGGGAGACTGAGGTTCCCATCCCGCACCGGTCGCAGGAATGACGCGCCACTCGGCCGCGCCGCGCCAGAGCAGGTCTGCAGTCTCTCCCCGACGACGCGCCGCCTCGACCGCGCGGTCATCTGCAAGCGGCTGCAATCGTCCGACCCGGCCATAGCCCGACCCGATCCCCGAGGCGGTCTCGACACCCGCCCACCAGCTTTCGGCCAGAAGCAGGCTCTCCAGCTGGAAGGCCTTCTTCGGGTTCCAGGCTTCGGGGACATGGGGCGACAGCGCGCCGACCAGACCGCCCGATGCGCCCGCCCCCGGTCCATGGGGGTCGATCACCCGAACCCGCGCGCCCCGGCGGCAGCAGGCCCAGGCGACCGACAGGCCGAAGATCCCGGCCCCTCTGACTGTCACATCGACCATCCGGCCCCCTTGCCAATCCGTCATCCGGCGCCCATCACAGGGGCAAAGGACTACCTCTGATGCCAGCGCCCGAACAGCCCCCGTTGCTCGATTGGCGGGATGATTCCATCCCGGTCTCGCGTCGCTTTGACGACCCCTACTTTTCGCTGGCGGGCGGGCTGGAAGAAACCCGCCACGTCTTCCTGGCCGGAAACGGGCTGCCCGAACGGTTCCGCGACGGGTTCCACATCGCCGAGCTTGGCTTCGGCACGGGACTGAATCTGCTGGCGACCCTGATGCTGCATCGGGGCCATGGTCACGTCCACTACACAAGCTTCGAAGCCTTTCCCCTGACCGCCACCGACATCGGGCGGGCGCTCACGGCCTTTCCCGAGCTTGCCCCGATTGCCGAGCCCTTCCTCAGCCAGTGGGCCGCGGGCGCGCGGGTGCTGCGCTTTGCGAACCTGACCGCCACCGTGATCCTGGGCGACGCGCGCGAGACCCTGTCCCAATGGGACGGCAAGGCCGACGCCTGGTTCCTCGACGGCTTTTCGCCGGCCAAGAACCCCGAGCTGTGGTCACCCGCGCTGTTGCAGGAGGTGGCCCGCCACACCGTACCGGGCGGAACCTTCGCAACCTACACCGCCGCGGGCCATGTTCGCCGGTGCCTTGCCGAAGCGGGGTTCGCGGTGGAACGCCAACCGGGTTTCGGCCGCAAGCGTCACATGACCATCGGACGGCTGCCGATGGGCGGTTGACAAGCGCGGGTCGGACAGTCGGAAGTGAGGCAACTGCAGATGGAGGATCCAATGTTCCGCGCACTGGTGCTTGAGAAAGAGGGCGATGTTGCCGCCGCCCATATCCGGGAGCTGGACGAAAGCGCCCTTCCCCCTGGCGAGGTGACGGTCAGGGTCGAATATTCCACCTTGAACTACAAGGACGGGCTTTGCCTGTCGCCCAATGGTGGCGGGCTGGTCCGGAACTGGCCGCACATCGCGGGCATCGATTTTGCCGGGACGGTCGAGGCTTCGGACGATGCCCGCTACAAACCCGGTGATCGGGTGGTGCTGACCGGCTGGCGGGTAGGAGAGGTCCACTGGGGCGGCTACGCCCAGAAGGCGCGGGTCAAGGCGGACTGGTTGGTGCCCTTGCCTGCGGGTCTGACCACCCGGCAGGCGATGGCAGTGGGGACGGCGGGCTTCACCTCGATGTTGGCCGTGCTGGCGCTGGAGGATCACGGGCTCACCCCGGCCAAGGGCGAGGTGCTGGTCACCGGCGCGGCGGGGGGCGTGGGGTCGGTCGCGGTCGCGATCCTGGCACGGCTCGGCTATCAGGTGGCGGCGGTGACCGGGCGGCCGGAGACGGAGGGGTACCTGCGCGACCTGGGCGCCTCCCGGATCGTGCCGCGGGCAGAGCTGGCGGAGACGGTGAAGCGGCCCCTGGAAAGTGAGACCTGGGCGGGCTGCATCGATGCCGTCGGGGGGGCGATGCTGGCGCGGGTGCTGGGTCAGCTGAAATACGGGGCCTCGGCGGCGGCGGTGGGGCTGGCGGGGGGATCGGGCCTGCCGGCCAGCGTGATCCCGTTCCTCTTGCGGGGGGTGAACCTTCTGGGGATCGACTCGGTATCGAAACCCTACCCTGACCGGGTCCGGGCCTGGGACCGGATCGTGACCGACCTGCCGATGGAGAAGCTGGAGGCGATGGTCCGGCCGGCGGTCCTGTCCGACCTGCCCGCGCTCGGGGCGGCGATCCTGAAGGGAGAGGTGCAGGGGCGGGTCGTGGTGGATGTGAACGGCTGAGCCCTGTCCACAGTGGACAAAACGGAGGCCGCAAGGGATTCCAATGGGTTGGGTGTGGGCGTTAGGGGTTTTTTAAGCTGTCCTTTCGCCCCCTGGGGCGGTGCGCTTTAGCGCACATTAGGCCCGGCTCACCTCGCGCTCCAGTATTTCGCGGATAAGACGCTGATAGGGGATGCCGCGTTTGGCGGCGCGGGCTTTCAGGGCCTCCATCAGGGGTTCCGGCAGGCGCATGTTGATGCGGGCGGTCTTGGGGAGGGCTTCCCAGCCCAGCGGGCGGAATTGCGCGGGGTCGAGGTCGGAGAGGTCCTGGTCCAGGAAAGCTTCGGCCTCTGCGTCGGTGGTCATCACCGGGACGGTCTTTGGTCTAGATGCCATGGCTGCGGGCCTCGCGAAGATCATGCAACTGGCGCTGACGGGGCGGATGCGACCGTCCCGCCAGCATAAGGCAATGTAGACCGGGCGACCCAGGGCGGTCCGCTATGAAACGCTGTTCGGTCAGCGAGTGGTCGACGTCAGGGGCAAAACGCGCGCTGTGGGTCAGCACGTATTCGATCTCGGCCCGCGTCAGGCCGTGCTTGGCGGACGCCGCACATTGGATAACGGCCTAGGGCTGTTGACTCCCCCGGTTCGCCCTGTATAAGCCGCGCACGTCCCGGAAGCGATTCCGGGGCTTTTCATTGGTGTTGGTGGCTTCCGCAAGGAATGACCTGTCGCCGGGGAGACCCGGAGAGGACAACGCCCTTCGACAACATAGAAGGAGATCAGCGGTGACCAAACGCACCTCTGCCAAGTACAAGATTGACCGCCGGATGGGCGAGAACATCTGGGGCCGTCCGAAGTCCCCGGTGAACAAGCGTGAGTACGGCCCGGGCCAGCATGGCCAGCGCCGCAAGAACAAGCTGTCCGACTTCGGCACGCAGCTCCGCGCCAAGCAGAAGCTCAAGGGCTACTACGGCGACCTGACCGAAAAGCAGTTCCGCAAGATCTATGCCGAAGCCGAGCGCGTGCGCGGCGACACCGGCGAGATGCTGATCGGCCTCCTGGAGCGCCGTCTGGACGCGGTCGTCTACCGCGCCAAGTTCGTCCCGACCATTTTCGCGGCCCGCCAGTTCGTCAACCATGGCCACGTCCTGGTGAACGGCAAGCGCGTGAACATCGCCTCGTACAAGGTGGCGGAAGGCGACGTGATCTCGGTTCGTGAAAAGTCGCGCCAGATGGC
Source organism: Tabrizicola sp. (assembly GCA_016792685.1). GTDB lineage: Bacteria > Pseudomonadota > Alphaproteobacteria > Rhodobacterales > Rhodobacteraceae > Tabrizicola. The sequence continues at coordinate 23,249 of JAEULQ010000052.1, forward strand.
TGCGATCCTGGAAGCGATCCAGCTGACCGAGCGCGACGTGCCGGACTATCTGGAAGTCGACAACAACAAGCTGACCGCGAAGTTCGTACGCACCCCGGGCCTGGGCGATGTGCCCTATCCGGTGCAGATGGAACCGAACCTGGTCGTCGAATACTACGCGAAGAACTAAGCCTGCCCCTTGTCGGCAGAGAGGGGCCCGCCAGATCTGGCGGGCCCTTTTCATTTCACCCGGAGGAGCCCGTGATGTCGGAAAAACCAAGTCTCGAGACCAGCTTCGAGAAAGGCCTCTTCGCCAGCCGCTGGTTGATGGCGCCGATGTACATGGGTCTGGCGGTGACGCTGGCCATGCTGACGGTCATCTTCGTCAAGGAGCTGGTCTACTACCTGCCGCAGGTCATGGAACTGTCGGCCGAGAAGATGATCCTGGTCGCGCTGACGCTGATCGACCTGACGCTGGCGGCGAACCTGCTGTTGATCGTGATGTTTTCGGGTTACGAGAGCTTTGTGTCGAAGTTCGACTTCGACGTTGGCGCGGACAAGCCCGGCTGGATGGGCAAGGTCGATTTCGGCGGGCTGAAGATGAAGCTGATCGCTTCGATCGTCGCCATTTCAGGGATCCACCTGTTGAAGCGGTTCATGGAGATCAGCGATCTGGATACGGCCACGACCTTTGGCGAGACCGAGATGTTCTGGCTGGTGGTGATCCACCTGACCTTCGTGATCTCGGGGGTGCTGATGGCGCTGATGGATTGGCTGCAGGCCAGGTCCTACAAGTAGGGAGACAGCGATGACCCAGACCGTCCATGCCCGGATCGAGGGCGCCCTGGTGATGATCGGCTTCGGCTCGATCGGGCGCGGCACGCTGCCGCTGATCGAGCGCCACATCGGTTTCGACCGGTCGCGATTTACCGTGATCGAGCCCTCGGACGAGTTTGCCCATATCCTGCGTGATCATGGCATCCGGCATCTGCAGGTGGCGCTGACGGCGGACAACTTCGCGGATGTGCTGCGCGGGCTGTTTCCCGAGGGCCGGGGGATGATCGTCAACCTGTCGGTCGATGTGGATTCGATCGAGCTGATGAAGCTCGCGCAGGAGATGGGGGTCCAGTATCTCGATACGGTCGTGGAACCCTGGCCGGGATTCTACTTTGGCTCGAGCCTGCCCAATGCCGAGCGCACGAACTATCCGCTGCGGGAGCGGGTGCGGGAACTGGGCAAGTCTTATGTCGGGGGTCCGACGGCGGTCAGCTGCTGCGGGGCCAATCCGGGCATGGTGAGCTGGCTTCTGAAAGAGGCGCTCCTGCGGCTGGCGGCAGATACGGGCGTCAAGGCCGACCCGAAATCGCGCGAAGACTGGGCGCGGCTCATGCAGGGGCTGGGGGTCAAGGGCGTACATGTGGCCGAGCGGGACACGCAGGTCTCGGCGCGGGCGAAGCCGGTCGGGGTCTTCGTGAACACCTGGTCGGTCGATGGGCTTCTGTCCGAGGGCTATCAGCCGGCCGAACTGGGCTGGGGCACGCACGAGAAGAAGCTGCCGCCGAACGGTCATGCTTTCGACCATGGGCCGGGCTATGCGATCTGGATCGACCGGCCTGGTGCCGATACGCGTGTGCGGAGCTGGTGTCCGGATGTGGGGCCGCAGTTCGGCTATGTCGTCACTCACAACGAGTCGTTGTCGATCCCGGACTATTACACGGTCTGGCAGGACGGGAAGGCCGTCTACCGCCCGACTTGCCACTACGCCTATCATCCCTGCAATGACGCGATCCTGTCCCTGCACGAGATGAACGGGGCCGGAAAGCGTCAGCCTGACCAGCATATCCTGACCGCCGAGGAGGTCACGGCCGGAGGCGATGATCTGGGCGTCTTCCTTTACGGCCATGGCAAGGGTGCGATGTGGTATGGCTCGCGGCTGTCCTGTGAGGAGGCCCGCCGGATCGCCCCGTACCAGAATGCGACCGGGATGCAGGTGACAAGCGCCGTGCTGGCCGCGATGGTCTGGGCGGCGGAGAACCCGAGCGAGGGCTTTGTCGAAGCCGACGAGATGGACCATGTCCGCTGCCTTGAAGTCCAGCGTCCCTATCTGGGCCGGATCGAGTGCCACTATACCGACTGGACGCCGCTGCAGAACCGGATCAACCGCTTCGCCGAGGACCGGGACGAAGACGACCCCTGGCAGTTCACCAACTTCCTCGCGGTCTGACCGGCGGCTTTCGAATCGAGCGCGTGCCGCGCAAGGTTTTCCTCTCGTCGTCGGGGCTTCGCCCTCCTCCTCGGTGATGGGGGCGTCGCCCCCAAACCCCCGGCGAATCTGGAACAAGCGCAAGCCCATTTGCCTTTTTCCTCAGATACTCCCGCCCGAGGTGACCCCGAGGAGGAGGCGCAGGCCGACGACGAGAAGAATGTCTTGCGCGGCACGCGCGCTGTTCAACAACCGCCGGTCCGGGCGAAAGGTTCTGGCCTTGGGCGCGGCGGACGGGTAAACGGGGCGGGACTTCCGGGGGCCAGGATGAACGACCAGATCAAGCCGCAGCCAGGCATTCTTGACATCGCCCTTTACGAGGGCGGCAAGGCGCATGTGGCGGGGGTCGCCAATGTCGTGAAGCTGTCCTCGAACGAGAACCCGTTCGGGCCTTCCGACAAGGCCAAGGAGGCCTTCAGCCGCACGATCCATACGCTGCACCGCTATCCGGTCACCGACCATGCCGACCTGCGCGCGGCGATTGCCGAGGTGCATAAGCTCGACGCGGGCCGGATCATCTGCGGCGCGGGGTCGGATGAGATCATCACCTTCCTTTGCCAGGCCTATGCCGGGCCGCGGGATGAAGTCGTGTTCACCGAACACGGGTTCCTGATGTACCGGATTTCGGCCCTGGCGGTCGGTGCGACCCCGGTTGAAGTGCCGGAGCGTGAGCGGACGGCGGATGTCGATGCGATCCTTGCAGCTTGCAACCGGCGGACAAAGCTTGTCTTCATCGCCAATCCGAACAACCCGACCGGCACGATGATTTCGGGCGCGGAAATTGCCCGACTGGCCGAGGGCCTGCCGCCGCAGGCGCTTCTGGTTCTAGACGGGGCTTATGCCGAGTTTGTCGAGGGCTACGACGGCGGGGCGAGCCTCGTCGATGCGCGCGACAATGTCGTGATGACGCGGACTTTCTCGAAGATCTACGGGCTTGGCGGGTTACGGATCGGCTGGGGCTATGGGCCGAAACATGTGATCGACGTGCTGAACCGGGTGCGGGGGCCGTTCAACCTCTCGACCACGCAGCTGGAAACCGCCGAGGCGGCAGTCCGCGATCAGGACCATGTGGCCCGTTGCCGGGCCGAGAATGCGCGGATGCGAAACTGGCTGGCGGGGGCACTGGCGGAGCTGGGCGTGCCTTCGGATACCTCGATGGCCAACTTCATCCTGGCGCGGTTTGCCAGCCAGGACGAGGCTGAGGCTTGCGATGCCTTCCTGCAGAAACAGGGGCTTATTGTCCGCCGGGTCGCGGGCTACAAGTTGCCGCACTGCCTGCGGATCACCATTGGCGATGAGGCCTCGTGCCGTCAGGTCGCCCATGCGGTGGCGCAGTTCAAGGGTGTCAAATGATCTACAAGCGTGTTGCCCTGATCGGTCTTGGCCTCATTGCGTCCTCGATGGCGCATGCGATGCGGGCGCAGGGGCTGGCGGGCGAGATCGTGGGCTATGCCAAGTCGCCCGAGACCCGGGCCGTGGCCAAGGAGCTGTTCTGTGACCGGGTGACCGCGACTGCGGCCGAAGCGGTGACAGGGGCAGATCTGGTGGTTCTGGCTGTGCCGGTCGGTGCGATGGGGGCGATTGCCGAAGAGATTGCCCCGCATCTGGCGCCGGGGGCGACAGTGACCGATGTGGGTTCGGTCAAGCAGTCAGTGGTCGATGCCGTCGCGCCGCATATCCCTGCGGGGGTGCATTTCATCCCCGGCCATCCCCTGGCGGGGACGGAGTATTCCGGTCCGCGATCCGGCTTTGCGACGCTGTTCCAGAACCGCTGGTGGCTGCTTACGCCCGCGCCGGGCGTGGACGGCGCGGCGCTGGATCGGCTCCGGTCGCTACTGACCGGAATGGGCGCGAATGTCGACGAGATGGATGTCGAGCATCACGACCTGGTGCTGGCCGTCGTCAGCCACACGCCGCACCTGATCGCCTACACGATGGTGGGCGTGGCCGACCACATGCGCCGGGTGTCGAGCCAGGAAGTGATCAAGTATTCTGCCAGCGGTTTCAGGGACTTCACCCGGATTGCCGCCAGCGATCCGACGATGTGGCGCGATGTCTTCCTGACCAACAAGGACGCCGTTCTGGACATCCTCGGCCGCTTTGCCGAGGAGTTGTTCGTTCTGCAACGGGCGATCCGGATGGGGGATGGCGAGCATCTGCACGCCTATTTCACCCGCACCCGGGCAATCCGTCGCGGGATCATCGAAGCCGGGCAGGATACGGCTGCGCCGGATTTCGGGCGGGCGGCGACGCCTCCGAAAGAGGCCTGAGGCCGGTGCGGGCGGTGCTTGTGGCCGTTCTCCTTTGCCTTGGGCAGGAGGGGCTGGCGCAGGAAATCGACACCTCGCCGCGGCCACTGGCGAACCCGCGGCTGAATCCGGCGGTGGTCGTTGCCGGGGTGACGGCAGCCCCCGAGGCTCCGGCTGCTGCAGAGGTCGCCGCACAGCCTGAAGGCACCGTGGTCTCTTCGTTGCGGCCGGTCCCGAGACCCCCTGAACTGGCCGAGCGGATTGCGGCACTGAAAGCGGCCTCAAACGCGCCGGGGCTGGATCTGTCGGTCGAGCCCGAAGGTGAAGGTATTGATCTTGCAGCGATTCCGCCGCCATCGCGGAAGGAAGAGCGCAAGAAGAAGCGCGAGACCGCCTCGCGGAAGGGGTCGGTCTGCGGGGTGGCTGCCATCAAAGGCGAAGAGATCTCGCGGATCAAGTCGAAGGTGCAGGGCTGCGGGGTCGAGGATCCGGTGGCGATCACCTCGGTGGCGGGTGTCCGGCTGAGCCAGACGGCGACGGTGGACTGTTCCATCGCCAAGGCCTTGAATTCATGGGTAGACGAGGTTGCCCAGCCGGCCTTTGACGGCAGGTTGGTCGAGCTGCAGATCGCCGCGCATTACATCTGCCGCAGTCGGAACAACGTGCGGGGCGCGAAGATCAGCGAGCATGGCAAGGGCCGCGCGATCGACATCTCCGCCTTCATCCTGTCCAATGGCACAGTGCTGACGGTGAAGGAGAATTACAACAAGCTCCTCCGCCGGATCTACAAGGCCGGGTGCAGCTATTTCCGCACGACGCTTGGCCCGGGGTCGGATGGGTATCACGAGGATCATTTCCACTTTGATACCTCGGCCCGGAGCGGTGGGGCCTACTGCCGCTGAGCGGTCTGAGGCCGCAAGGGTCTGAGAACGCTAAGTTAATCTTGCAGATTTCGAACAGGTTAACGGTATGGCATGTGTCTGGCATCCGTCTGGCTTGCGTCTGGCTGTTGTAAGGCCGGGCAGGTGTTAACCATCGCGGGCGAAACGGGGCCGAAGGAGGGTGCGCTGTAGCGCACCCGATGATGCGTCAGCCGGAAGGGGGCACCATCAGCGGCGCCGGGCCGAGAGGGAAGGGACCGAAACTCATGCGGCCCTCGGCCATTGTCAAAGTCAGAGAGAGGACGGCAGGGTCGGGGGACTGGGCGGCCAGGGCCTGCATCCCCTTGGCGACTGTCGGAGCGACTTCCGGCTTCACAAGGCCGGCGGCCACGAGCAGGGCGGGAAGGCGGTTCCAGTTGGTGATCTCGACCGTCACCTTTCCGGAGGCAAAACCATTGGCATCCGGTTCGAGAAGACCCGTCGCGCTGGCGCCGAGCGGACCCCAGGCCAGGTTCATCGTCTTGAGCTCGATCCTGGTCAGAACGGGTTGCGCATCGCCAAGGTGGCGGTCAAGCGGTGCCGAGAGCGTGAGGAAGACGCTGCCGGACAGGGCCTCGACCTCGTCCGGGAGGTCCGCGGGCGGCAGGTCGGGGATCGACACGGCCTTCACGGCAGCAAGGAAGCCCGGGTCGGGAAGCATCGGCGCAAGGTCAAAGCCGAACTCATAGGTCGCGGGCCCAAGCGCGGGTTCTGCGCGCAGACCGACGGTGAATTCGCCAAGGCCGAGGGTCCAGCCCTGGGTCGAAGCGATGGCGAGCGAGGTTCCGGCGATCCGCACTTCGGCGAGGGGAAGATCAGTGGAGGGTTTCGCGCGGAAACTGGCCTTCAAGGCTTCGGAGGTCACGGTCAGTTTCTGGTCGGGCAGTGTGACGGTCTGCTGGGGTGGCAAGGCCGCGATGATGTGCCAGGGCTTCCAGGTCATCGCGAAGACCTGGGCAAACGGTGCCTGCAGGCCGATGCCGGACTGCGGGTCGGACAGGTTGAGGCCCTCGACCGTCAGGTCGAAGCGGTTGGGAAAGCCCGACACGGTCAGCGCTGACTTCTCGGCCACCATGCCGCGCTGGGCCTGATCGGCGAACCACTGGTCGGCGCCCGACTTGATCGCCGAGGAGCCTGCGAACCAGTAGCCCGACCAAAGGCCCGTGCCGAGGATCAGGAGGAAGAGGAGCTTGCGCATCTTGCGGCCCTTTTCATTGTCTTTGGCCCGGTGTTTACAGCCAGCTATGTATAGGGCGAAACGCGGCAGGACCAGTCATGGACGGAACGCTTTGGGTCTTCGGCTATGGATCGCTGATCTGGGATCCTGGCTTTCCGGTCGCAGAGCGGCGGATTGCACGGCTGCTGGGCTGGCACCGGAGTTTCTGCATGCGGTCGATCCATCATCGCGGCACGGTTGAGGACCCAGGACTGGTGCTGGCGCTGGACCGGGCGGAGGGTGCGTGCTGCACCGGGGTGGCCTTTCGGGTGGAACCGGGGGCCGAGGCGGCAACGCTTTTCGCGCTGCGGGAGCGGGAGCTGGTGTCCTCGGCCTATCTGGAGACGGTGCTGCCGGTAGGAACCGATGCGGGAGAGCTGCAGGCCCTGACCTATGTGATTGACCCCGATCACGCCCAGTATTGCGGCGGTCTGCCGATGGAAGAGCAGGCGCAGATCATCGCCCGGGCCCGGGGCGGTCGCGGTGCGAACTGCGACTATCTTTGGTCCACGGCAGCGCATCTGGCCGAACTGGATATTGCCGACCCCGACCTT
>JAEULQ010000068.1 GCA_016792685.1 Tabrizicola sp.
CCCCGGCGGAGGCAGAGCTTCGGCAACACCGTGACATCGTCGTGAACTACCTTTTGGGACATCCTGAGCGGCGGCATGAGACTGCACGCGGGTTGGCGCTGGACGCCTTCCGAGAGGCCTTTCCTTGTCCGGTGCAGTAGCCTGGTCAAGGTAAATCTGAACGACCCACGGCGACCCACTCGCCCTGTTTCCGCCTGTAACATCAGGACACAACGGCCCTGATTCGGCCCTGTTCTCAGACTTTGCAGGCCCCTGCTAGCAGGGCATAACAAGCGGCCCAAGTCCGTTGTTCGGGCGCTGTTTTGAAGGGGAACCCAGCCGACCTCCAGAAAACTCTCACGGCCTAAGACCCAAGAGGGGCGGTCCGACCTTAGGGTAATCTTAGGGTCACGTCACGGTCCGTATCGCACTGTATTTTCGATCACCTTTGGTAACCCGGGAAAGGCACTGGACCTCCCCTACTGGCACCAATCGAAGTCGCCGCCAGGACGCCACTCCACTGCCAAACCCTCGGCAAGCATCACACTCCCGATAGTGCGTCCGTCAGGAAGCCTCAGAACCACAAGAGGGCGGTCGTAACGGTCGATTTCGCCACTGTCTTCGATCAAAAGCCCAGGGGTCTTGAGAAGCTCAGCCATTCGCTTCTTTGCCTTCTTCCCCAGTGCATTCTCTCGGTCACAGTTGGCATTCCTGCCCAACTCGGGAGTGTCATATCCCGAGACAAACGGCGCTCCATCGCCCATGTCGCGTAGGTTCTGCCCGTCGCACTTCACGGTATCGCCGTCCACCGCAGTGAGGCTGGCGCAGACCAATAGAGCAATCACGGGTACCTCCCAAAAAAATGGTGCTTTGGCCTCTTTTCAGCCACGGTTTCCAAAGATGATAACCGAACTCATTGGAGGACAAAATGCGATTCATCATAATCGCCTTCTTCGCTATTGCATTTGCTACGTTGACATCCAGCGGGGCAGATGCCCATGGGGGCGGGTGCCGGAAAAGCTCCCCTCCCGGAAAATGCTGTCACATGCAAAAGAGCACGGGTCTAGTCCATTGCCATTGATCTGATCGATCCAGTGTTAGTGGCGAGTCGCGCCAATTCTGATACCGCGCGGAACGCAGGACTTTAATAGGTCATTCTTTGTATGCCTTGGGGCGCAGCGACTTGGCCGCTCGCCCTTCATTGGCCGGTCTCCCCAAGGGGGTGGTCAAAGTCAGTTCGGGAAATCCGCTGGAAAAAGTGAGTGCCATGGCGAGGGGACTCACCATGGCACCGACCGGATTCAGTAATGTCCTCTTACTCGTCCTGGTACATTTGGTTGTTCTCGCCCGCGACTCTGGCATCCAAAAGTCGTGTGCGTGGCAGCGGTCAGGTCTTTGTGTGGCTAACTAATGCTGGCCAGTTTCCAATGCTGTCAGCAGGCGAACGCTTTCCAGTTGGACGAGCTTCAGTTCCTTCAGACGTCGCCGCATTTGAGATACCCGCGTGTCGCCCTCGTCGCGGGCGAGAGAAGCGAGGGTCCGGATGAGGCGTTCCGATTCCTCAACGTAGTATCGGCCCACCAGTCGTTTCGAGGAGAGCGGAACGACATTGGCACCACTACCGAACGCCCCGTTGTCGTGAGCTTCGAACTCCCGCGCCAAGGCCGCAGAGCGCGCGCGCATGCAGTTTCGGCTGGTCTCTTCTAGCGAGGCACGATACTCGCGGATCAATGCGATTTGTTGGGACGTCGAGCCGGTCGAAATCCTTAGCCCGAGAATGGCGAGTAGAGATGCCGCGACCATGAGCAGCGAAAGGTTATTGTAAAGTTGCAGAAGGTCCATCTTGCTCACCCCGCAGGCTGAGGTGCAGCGGCGGGAGCTTTCCGGACGAAGTCACTCCCGTATAGCTCGCGGGTCTGGCGAGCGTAGATGCGAAGCTCGGAGGGTACCTGACCGCACTCCATCACCATTGCTTCAATCGTGCGGCTGCAGGCGAGGTGCAGGCGTTTGTCCGAAGTCCGGGTTGCATGGGCGCGGGCTTCGCGGATGATCGAAAGCGCGTCCTTTTGCCATTGTCTCATTCTGAGCAATCTCCAAGCAGCAAGTGCCTAGAGAAAAGCGCCCTAAGGTAAAGATTCTCTTAAAAGATGACCTCAAGTTTAGGAAGCCATCCTGAGTTGAAGCTGCAGATCCCTGTCGATTGGCAGGGACACACTCTTGTGAAGCTCACATGCTTCCCTAGCGCAGACGGTCGCCATGACCTTGAACGCCTCGGCAGTGGCAGTGAACCCGTCGCTCTCTGCCATCGCAGCAGCGACAAGGGCTTGGTTCTTAAGTTCGCTCGGATGCATGGAACACCTAAGATTCGATCAACTTTTGCCTACGTTATGCCGCCAGGGTTAACAAAGAGTTAATCTAACCCGATTGGTTGACAGTGAACCGAAAACGAACGGAGCGCTCACCCTAAATACTGACAGATCAGGGGGTGAAAGCACCACATGTGGACGGATCGTTGTCATTTTCGAACAGCGCTAACTCCTGAGGCCGACTGACGCGCGCACAACGCAGCGCATTGTGCATGGAAGTCTGCACAATCAAGGGTTGTACCTTTCCGCTCGACGAAGAGCAGTGCGACTTTTACATGAATCGCGCTGGACAACTACCTAAAGGACGATCCGAGCCGTACAGCCGTCACCAACAACTCGCCGACACCTTCCGCAACTTTGTCGTAGGTCTCCGCAGTCTGGCTTTCGTTCAGCCAACCTGACACCGCCCATAGGTATCGAAGCAAGGCAAATGCCAGATCGGTCTTTGCATAGTACGCAAGCGCTTTACCTTCCACACTTGCCCTGGCCGGATAGATTGCGAGGTCTGCACGGCCACGAAGGTCCAGCCCGTCTTCCTTGAAGGCGTAGACCCTTATCGCGGCAATCAGTTCGCTATACCTCGGCGCGATTATCGTATCGCTATGGGGGCTCCGAGCGCCTTCCGGGAAGACTGAGGTCCAGAAGTCGGCCTCATTCACAAGGTCAGCCAAGAGACGGTCAACACTCTCGGATTCAAGTAAAACGGCTTCACCAACAACCAGCTTAACTCGGAAGTGCCTGCCCATCGTGAGTTCCCCCACAAGATGTAACTATGGAAAAGTTAGCACACTTTGGGATACATTCCTTGACTTGCATCAACCCGACTGCGGATCGGATCAGATGCCCCGAGGCTCTCGAAAGTGGGCGGGCTTCGACAAAGGTTGAGCAAAAGCTCAAACACTGAACCACTGCGCGTTCGGATCTCGGTTTACTTCTAGGGGCCAGGCATCGGGGTGTATCGGCGATGGCAACGGCGCTTACGGCGCAAGGGAGGATGAAGTGCCTGTAGCAGTCTCAATGTCCCCGAATGAATCGATCCCGCCGGTGCTAGAACACGAAGACGCTGATTTACTTACTATGCAATTGCGAGCAACGGGCTGGCCTCCTGATCTGCCGGATGTTGAATCGGAATGCCAGTTGCTGGGGTCGTTCCCTGAGCCGTTCGGTTGGTTTAATCGGCTTGAACACCACTCGGCACATCTCGAAGCAGTGTCGCCGGACGAAAATGCGGAGCAACCTGTGGGACCTATTGCCGGGCTAAGTCTGCTTAAGCTACTGATCTAGTGGGCATATAGGCAAAGCGCTAACGTCCGAAACCATTCTGTGGGTCGTTCAGTAATCGCGCTGTGTCTCGCCCCTCGCTCAATAGGTCAGCGACCAACCTGCGAAGCTCCTGCACCTCTTTCGTCCGCCCGCCATGTCGATAGGCCGGGTTTAGTTTCCCAGGCCCAGCGCCGCCTCGAGCGCCGTGCATCCGGCACACTTTCCACCCCCGGACGGACGGATTGCAGCAAGGCAGCCCAGTGCGCTTGCTATGGGCCGTGCAGCGGGGCGAATTGTGCATGGGGTAGGTGTCATCTTTCATCGGTGACCCTCCCCCCGTGGGTAACGTTGCCGACGACTGCTTGCGCCCCGTTTTCAACCGTCACACGCTCCACCCGGACAACCTGTTGCCCCTTCGATCTGTAGCGCTTGAGGGTGTCCATCTGGACGGCATAGCTTCGCGCCAGTTTGTTATAGGCGCGCTCGGCAGAGTCCTGTTGAGGAAGGTTCTCAACGTGGTTCAACCGCCGCGCTAACATCATCGTCGCCATGTGGACGGATGCCATTTGGGTCAATAGCAATGCCTCAGCTGCATCGCGCGGGTGCATCGCGTCCACGAAGGCCAGCGCGAAATTTGTCGCTTCCTCGTCTGTCCGCCTCTTGTGCGAGCCTAGGCATGCCATCTGGGCAAGCAGCCCATTGGCTACGGTGAAGTTGCCAGAGCCCTTGTAGAGCCTTCCCCAGCGGCCCTTGGCTTTAATCTGCAACACCCCGTCATCCGACCAGGTAAGCTCGGCCTTCGGCAAGTCTCGGTGAAGGTTTTCGGCGGCCCATTTAAGCAACGCCTGATCTTCTTCAGGGGTTTCGCCTTGGGGCAGTTGGTCGATTTCACTGAGTAGACTTTCAGCCGCAGTGACCAGCTTAGGCTCTTTCAAAGTTGGTTTCTTGGGCATGGCTTTTCAATTCCGGTTTTGCGGATAGCTGGGGAGTGCCGCGAGAATGCTGCGGACGAGGGAGAGAGCGGCATTGGGCGAAAGGGGCACTGCGGCCACCTCTGCGCCGTCACGCCAGATATGCAGGACCGGGCCGGGGCGGATGGTTGCCAGCATCATGCAACACCGCCTTTCGCAACCTGAGGGAAGCCGGGGAAGGAACACACTTCGGCCAGCCGGGCGAGGGCGAGGGTGCGGGCCACCTCATGCGCAGTAGCCTTGTCCTCTGACAGGGCACTGTGAAGGGCGTAGGCACCCCTGCCCTGTACGTCCAGACCAACCGCAAGCCAAGTGACCCCACCCGGCAAATGATCTGGCCTGCGCTCAGGGAAGCCCAGCGCCTCGGTCTCTGAAACCGGAATGGCGAGAGGTTTCCCCCCGGCCTCGATCATCCGGCGAAAGGCGCGGGTCAGAGCCGCCACCGCCTGGGGGTGGGTTATCGGCTTCATTCCGTCCTTCAGGAAGTCGAAGCAACATGCGGCCATCACGGCTGCCGTCGCGGGTGCTTTGCTTTTCATGGCTCGGCGCTGGGCACGGGTCAGGGGCATCCTGCACCGCCTTTCCCGGCCATCGCGGGGGGGCAGAGCGGAACCAGCGGAACCTTTTCCCACACATCCTGAAGGAACGTGTTTTGGCGGAACCTGCGGAACCTACATGTAAAAGAATACCCCTTTTTAATCATATACTTATCATTTACGGCATGTTGCGTGGAAAAAGGTTCCGCAGGTTCCGCAATGTCTTTTTTCGCAAGCGATTTCAGTAGGGTTCCGCTAGGGGGTTCCGCTACGGGGTTCCGATGGATCAGCAAGGGTTGCAAGGTCATGCCTCGCCCCCCCTCGGCGGCGCGGTGTAGCGGGTGGTGTCCTTGTAAGGGCCGCTCTTGAATTTGCCGCCCTTGCCCCACCCGGCGCGGGTGAGAATGCCGCCCACCCGCATGGCGTCGGCCCGCGCTCTGCGGTCAACCGGCATCTCCATTAGGTCGAAGATTTGGGCGGTGCTGACTTCCTGCAGCCCGGCAGCCAAGCTAAGAACGCGACCCGACCACGGGTCCTCTGCCTGCCGCTCGGCGACGATTTCAGCGGCAGCCGCTTCCCCTTCCGCGTCAAGCCACCAGGGTTCCCCGCCCTGATAGGCGGCAACCGCCTCGGCCCAAATCTGATTGCGGTCGCGCTTCAACCCGGCCAGGTCCACCTTGCCAACCTGCACCGGCCAGAAGCGCCGCCCGCCCGTGTCGTCGGCCAGGTAATCGCTCCGGTTGGTTGTCCCGGCAAAGACACAACGGCGCGGCTCCACAACCTCGAATTTCCCATATGCCGGGCGGTAGCGTTCTTCTGTGCGGCTGAGGAAAGCCTTGACCACTTCCGCGACCGACCGGCGCATGGCTGACAGTTCGGGAAGCTCGATAATCCACTTGCCGCGAAGCCCAGCGCTCGCATCCTTGTTGTGCAGATCGCGCAACCCGTCAAAGAACCATTCTTCACCCGCCAGCGCCTTGAGGGCTGACGATTTGCCCGCGCCCTGGGGGCCTTCCAACACAAGCGCGTTGTCGGTCTTGCAGCCAGGGCGCAGCGCCCGCGCCACGGCGGCAATCAGCCATGCCCGCCCGAACCTGCCCACCAGATCAGATTGCGGGGCTTGGCAGTAGGCTTGAAGCCAAGTGCTGATCCGGGCCTTGCCATCCCAGGTTAGGGCTTCCAGGTAGTGCCGCACGGGCGAGATAATCGACTGCGCCGCAACCGCCTTAAGGGCATCCTCGACCACGTTGCGGGTGGCATCGGGGAAGCCGTTCCGGTTGAGCCATCGCAGAGTTGCCGTCACGTCTGTTGCGCCCAGCGGGCGGGGGCGGAAGCTCGCCTTCGGCACGGTCGTTCCAGGGACCGGCGCAAGCAGCATGTCCAGGGCATTGAATTCATCATGCGCCAGTGCGCCCGCCCAAGCCTCATGGTGTTCCAGGATCAGGCAGGCATTCTCGGGGCACCAGACGGGCTTGCCTTTGCGGTCGGTTACCGGATCGGGCCTAGCCCGTCTCGCCGTCGCTGCGGGGGCCTCTAGGTGGGCTTCCTGCGGCCCCTGCGGTCCTTCCTCGCCCTTATCCCCGGAAAGGCCCTCCTCGGCCTTCTCTTGCCCCGCATGCGCGTCCTGCAGCCCCGTGGAAGCCTGCCCAGCGCCATGCGTCCAGGTAAAGCTCTGCGGTTTCAGTTCGGCCATGTATTCGCGGGCTGCCTTGGTAAAGTTCCCGCCATGTTCAAAATGGCAGTAGAGGTCGAAGGCATCGCCATGCCGCGCGCCGGATCGGGTTTCGTTCCCCAGCCCAGCGCTGGCATCGCTGCCTGACAGGCTGACCCAATAGTCATCATAGCAGCGGGTCGCGTAGCTTCCGCTTGACTGATACGGGCTGCGCCAATCGGCGCTGCGCCCAGCGCGGGTGTAGCCGTAGCGCTCCAACAGATCAGCCACCGAATGCCGGGCGTTGAAAGCCTCAATCGGGGTTTCACTTTCGCCAAAGGGCCGGGCCGCCCTCTCGGCTTCCCTCTGCTTGCGTCGGGCCTCTGCCGCCCGTTCCGCTTCGGCTCTCTTGGTGCGGGTTTCATCGCGGCGAAGGATGACGGGGTGCGAGGGCGACAGGTCCAGCCGGGCAGCTTCCTTCTCCACCTCATAGTCGTAGAAGCCGGACAGCGGGTTGGGCAGGTAGACCGGCTGGCCAGTGCGCTCTAGGGCCGCATCGGCAATCAGAGTTCCAAGGGAAACGTCCGAAAGAAGGTCATTGAAGGCCCGTTGCGTGTCGGGGAAGTCTGCCCCGGCCAGTGCTTCCTTGAGGGGCACCAGGGCGCGCCACTTGCGGTTTTCCGGGGTGGCGGATGAAGTGGAATAGATCAGATAGCGGCATGGCCCCAGCACCGCGCCCAGCGCCTCAACCATGTCCGACTTGGAAAGGTTGTTGCCGTCAACGTCCAGGGTCAGCCAAGGGAAGCTGCCCTTCGACCGCTGCACCTCATGGTCGCGGGCATCAAAGGCGGCGTAGGTGCTGGGAATAAACCACTGCGCTTGATCCTTGGGCACGGCGCTGGGCGGGTTCTCGACCATACGCACAAGCTCGTCACTGGTGATGGTTTGGTATGGCTGCCCAGCGCATGGCTTCGGATTCAGCGTGCCATCCCTCTTGGTTAGCGAGTGAGTGTATTCCTTGCCCCAGCCAACTGGGAAGGTCCGCGCAACCTGGGCGGCGGCTACATCTGCGATGGGTTGGGGTGCGTTCATACCGCCCCCATCATCGTGCCCAGCGCGGCGGCATTGTCATGCAACGCGGCCAGATCGGCCAAACCTTGAACCGGCTCGTTCATGCGGCCACCGCCTGGGCAGTCTTGCGCGCCACTTTGGATTTGAGGAAATCGCCGCCGTGGGGTTCATCCTCGCGGACAATGCTCAAGCCGTGTTCGTGGCGCAGATCGAAAATATAGGCGTGAAGTCTCGGCCCATTCATTTCGATTGCGGTAATGCCGCGCGGCCCGGCCTGCAGAAGCATTTCCAGCGCCCAGCGGTCCCGGCCCATCAATGCGATTTCGCGCGGCTGGCCTTCTCCCTCTTGGACTGTGTAGATCGCCCGGCCCCAGCGTTTCGGTTTCTCTTGTGTCATGCTCTGCCTCATTCTTGCGGGCAGGGCGGTTCCGGGCTATATTCTGGGCATCCTGAAATGCCGTAAACGAATGCAGCCGCCACCTCCCTTGCCCTGGGGTGGCGGTTTCGTTTAGGCGGCCTGCATTTGGGCGGCTTCCCACGCCTGCACATCCGCCCAGCGCCAGCGTGTGATTTGCGGAGGGAGCTTCACAGGTGCGGGGAATTGGCGCTCATTTGCCCAGCGCCAAATGGTCGCCCGGCTCACCCGGAAATGGGCGGCAAGGTCCGTATCTGCCGCGTAAGCGTTACGTACAGGGTCGGCTGAAACGCGTTGTGCCATGAAGGAGGCTCCCAAAGCATGTTGCGATGGGACTAACCTTGTTGCGGCGGCAGCAAGGATGGAATTGTGGAACAAGGTCAGAAGTTAAAACACAACTCTGCGGCTTGGCCCCATATGTCGCGGGCGGTTTGATCCGTCTGCGCGGTGTTGGGATGTATCTTGGCAATTTGCGACCACGTAGCGTCTGCAGCCCGTGCATCAAGTGTGCGCAAGTAACCAAACCACTTTCGAGGGTGTCGCCGCTTCTTTTCTTTCGGCACCAATTGGCCAAGCTTCTGCCTTTGCGAAAACTCTAGCACATTTCGCGCAATCTCAAGTTGCGGCTCAATTGGCTGACTGAGGTCAAATCCCAGAAGTGTTCGCTCCCTGTGCCATGGGACAATCTGCATAAGGGGCAACATTTCTTGCGCCGCGCCAAGGGCTTCAGGGTCAACTGGAGCGGTGAAGCCCCAAGCCTTTATGTCATCCCAAGCTGAGGTTTCCCCCCACCGCAGGTCCATATCGAGCAACGGGGCCTCTTTCGGCATGACCCAAAGCAGTTCGTCCGGATGATCTGATACGGTGGGGTCGGGCAAGAATTTGTATCCGAATTCCTTCTCTACCGCCTTCCCGACCATAACGTAATGGCCGGGTTCGCCCCTTGGCGGACAGATTCCGGAACTCATGCCGTTCGCTTCATTCCATGCCGAAACGCTCTTGAAAACCTCCTGCAGATCGGCCCTTCGCCGGTAAAATTCCCAACGCCAACGGTAGAATGACCACCTCCGATAATCGCCATAGGTGGCCGGGTCACTCCACAAGGGCGCTTCCACTCTCACGCGCCCATCCTCACCACGTTGCCGCCCAGCGCCCGGCCAGACAGGAAGTCAGCCCAATCGGCCATCATGCGCCGCCGTTTCTCGACCATATCCCCGCGCCGGTATGCCGCTTCCACCACGTTGTTGATCCGGTGGGCGAGGGCGACCTCAGCCATATCGCCGGGGTATTGCGTCCGCTCTGCCGCCCAATCCCGGAACGTGCTGCGCAAGCCGTGGGGCACGGCTGGGCGCTTGCTTACGCGGTCCAGGAAGCCCGGCCCATCCGCTGCAATGTCCGACTCATGCAAGCGCTTCATGGTCGCAGATAGGGTCATGTCTGACAGTTGCCCGCCTCTACTGGACGGAAAGACCAGATCGGTCCCGTCCAGCCTCGGCAGTGCCTTGAGAATCGCCAGCGCTGGGGCCGTCAGCGGAACGCGGTGTTCCTTCCCCATCTTCATCCGCTCACCCGGAACAATCCAAAGGGCGCGGTCCAGGTCGATTTCTGACCAGATCGCCCCCCGGACTTCACCAGAACGCGCGGCAGTCAGGGCGGCAAATTCCAAAGCCCTCGGGCCGAAGCCATCGCGTTGCCGAATGGCGGTAAACCAGCGCGGGGCATCGTCCAGGCTGAGGGCGGGCTGATTACCCTTCGCCTTCACCTTCGACGGCGCGGGCAAGAGTTCCTTGAGATTTCCTGCCCAGCGCGCGGGGTTGTCGCCCGTCCGATGCCCGGCAACGGTGGCCCAGGACAATACGCTTTCGATCCGCCCCCGAAGGCGGGAAGCGGTCTCGGTTCGGTCGGTCCAGATCGGGTGCAGAACAAGCAGCACGTCTTGAACGGTTATCTGCGAGACAGCCAGCTTTCCGAGAACCGGGAAAGCGAGTTGCTCAAGAGTCGCGCGCCATTGGTAGCGGTGCTTTTCGTTCCGGTAGGCGTCCAGCTTTGCTTCCAGGTATTTGTTCGCCGCCTCGGCAAAGGTCAGCCCCTTGCGTGTCGCGGCGGCCAGAGCTTCTCTAGCCGCCTTCCGCTCTGCCATCGGGTCAACGCCGCGCTCAATCTTGGCGCGGGCTTCCCTCGCCTTGTCGCGGGCCTGGGCGAGGGTGACGGTCGGAAAGCCGCCAAGGCCAATCTCGGCCCTCCGTCCAGCCATCGCGGCGCGCAATATCCATGTCTTGCCCCCCTTGGGGGTGATTTGCAGATAAAGACCTGCAACGCCTCCGACCGGGAGCATGGTGTTGCCCTTGCCCCCGGCGTGTGTTGCGCGCTTCACGTCCAGCGGCCCGAGTTCCTTCGCAACGCGTGGCAAACGATAGCCTCCATCTTACCCGCCTAAAACTCTATCACTGGAAGCTAAGGGAAGCAACGGCTTGCGACAGGTGAGCGAGAAAGTATCTGTATTTGCTGGGCGCGTTCAGAAGGTAGGTCTACACCATGTCACGGGATGCAATGGCGGAATGGCGGTCCTCTGCTCCACCAATGACCTTCTGCCTTCACTTCCCTACAGTCTAAAATCCGCTCAGTGACGTTCCTTTAGGGGCGCCGCCAATCCGCGTCCGGGTCGTGACACTTCCTCCCGGGTCTGACAGGGTTGAACTGGTGGCCAGGTTTGGCCGGACAGTGAGGCAATCATGACAAAGAAAGTCTGTCTGATCACAGGCGGCGGGCGTGGGATCGGTGCGGCAGTGGCGCGCGAGATGGCGGCAAGGGGTTATGCCCTGGTGCTGATGTCTCCCTCGGACAACTGCGAGACCCTTGCCGCGGAATTGGGCGGCGTGGCCCGGCGTGGCGTGACGCAAAGTGCGGATGACCTGCGGGCCATCGTCGATCTTGCGCTTGCAACCTATGGCCGTGTCGACGCGGTCCTGAACCATACCGGTCACCCGCCGAAGGGTGATCTGCTCGAGATCACCGACGAGAACTGGGATCTGGCCAATGACCTGATCGTGAAATCCGTCGTCCGCATGTCCCGTCTTGTCACGCCTGTGATGGAGGCGCAGGGTTCCGGCTCCATCGTGAACGTGACGACCTATGCCGCGCTTGAACCTTCGCTGTGGTTTCCGGCCTCCTGCGTCTATCGCGCCGGGGTACAGGCCTTTGCACGGCTTTACGCCGATCGTTACGGTCCCAAGGGCATCCGGATGAATTGCCTGGCGCCGGGGTTCACCGACAGCCTAGACGTGGCCAAATACGGCGAACTGGCCGCCCTGAAACGGATTGCCCGCGTGGAAGAGCAGGCCAAGGCCGCAGCGTTCCTGCTGACCGAGGACTCAAGCTATGTGACCGGGCAGACCTTGGTCGTCGATGGCGGCGTGACCCGCAGCATCTGAGAAAGATTGGACCTGCGAGCCACGGGGAGGCTCGCAGGTCCAGGCCGGGGCGAGGGGGTCGACCACCGGCCAAGTACCGCAACAGGGACATTGCGGGTTCAGTTGCGCGAAGGGTATATGCCCTCCAACGCGATAATGTAGTTGAGACAAAGGCTTGGCTGCATGTTGTCATGCGGCTGGCCTCCGCCGGTAAAGGCGATCGACAAGGGGTTCAGCGTCACTGTGGGGCCGTCCTTGTCAGAATAAACTTGTGACCGCGCAAACATGTCGCCCTGCGCACGGTCGGACGAACTCGGAACATTGGCGACAACCAGATCATGCGTATGTGGTGGAACCTGGGCCGGAGAAAGCGTGACCGACTCTTGACCAATGGCCTCACCCGGGGAGCGTGGTGTGAGACCTTTGCCGGATCCGGCGTGGACCGGCACACGTCCACGCAGATCGGGCAGTTTGAAGGTCGCGATACCGTCGCCGCCGTAGGTTGTACCAAGCAGGGAATACAGCGCCGAAAACTGGGCAATATCCAGGCTCTGGCCGTTGCAGAACGCCCAGCCCCTGGGTTCGAAGTTCCCTCCGAACAGAATGATCGACCCCAGAATCGGTTCCATGTCCCCGTACACCGCTTAAGGTTCGGCGTGCTTTGAATGGCCCGCCGATGTCCTTTAGCTAATGTGCGCCCGTCCCTCGTTCTGTGACAAAACGCACAGGATCAGCCTAGGGACAGGGCAACAGAACCCGCTTTGCATTGCATCAGGCTTCCCTGCCGCAACAACTCCAAGTAATGGCCGTAGTCGTCGAGCTTGCGCCATGATTGCGCCAAGCTTTATCTCGACAAGCCGAGCCGGGCAGAAAAGGCGCCCGCAAACGGTCAAAGGACCTGCAGGCAAAATCAGGGGGCGATATGTCTAAGCGTCAAAAGATTGCAGTGATCGGCGGCGGCGTGGGCGCAATCACGGCAACCTATGCCATTACATCGCTCCCGGATTGGGACAAGAACTACGACATCACCCTTTATCAGCTGGGCTGGCGCTGCGGCGGCAAGGGTGCGTCTGGCCGCAACGCAGCGCACCACCAGCGGATCGAGGAGCACGGCCTGCATATCTGGGCCGGGTTCTACGAGAACGCCTTCCGCCTCATGCGCGACTGTTATGAGACGCTGAACAAGACCGGCCTGCGCTCGCCGGATGCGCCACTTGGCACCCTGGACAAGGCCTTCAAGGGCCTGTCGCATTTCTTTCTCGCCGAGGACCTGCAGCAGCCGGACGGGTCGGTCAGCCTGCACCCCTGGCGCATCGACTTCCAGCCAAACAGCGAAAAGCCGGGCACCGGCGGGCTGCTGCCGACACCCTTTGCCTATTTCCAGATGCTGGTCCGCATGATCGCCGACATGATCGAGCGCGGCCTTGCCGGACCGGCGCCCGAAGCAAAAAGCCATGCTCTGCCAAACAGCCTTCAGGCAGGCATCTCGAAGCTCGGATTGCCAACTTCCGCGTCTTCGCCATTCCATCACCTAAGTGCGCTGGCCGCCAAGCTGCCGAAGAATCCGCTGCTCCATAAATCCCATGAAACCCTGCTGCTCGCGGCCCTGGCCGCCCATGCGCAGGACTGGCACCACGACCGCCTGGCCAATGTCGAGCATGACGACATGGCCCGGCGCATCGGTTACATGATCAGCTTGTCCTCAGCCTTCTTTCGCGGCTCGATCGACACTGGACTGTTCCGCGCCGGGTTTGACGCGATCGACAACTGGGAGATCAGCGCCTGGCTTCTGCATTACGGCGCCAGCCGCGAGGCAGTCTATTCCGCCGTCTTCCGCGGCTGCTACGACTATGTCTTCGGCTATCCCGGTGGCGTCACCGAAGACCGCGGCGTAGGTGCGGGGACCGCGATCCGTGGGCTCCTGCGGCTCGCCTTCACTTACAAGGGCGCGCTTTTCTACAAGATGCAGGCTGGCATGGGCGACACGATCTTCGGGCCCTACTACCAGGTCCTGAAGTCGCGCGGCGTCAAGTTCCGCTTCTTCACCGCCGCCCGCGATCTCAAGCTTGACCCAGAAAAACTCAGCATCTCGGCCATCGACATGGTCGAACAGGCCGAGGTTCTATCCGGCGACTACCAGCCCTTGGTCGATGTGCGCGGCTTGCCCTGCTGGCCGTCCGAGCCCGACTGGTCGCAGTTGAAGGACGGCGAGAAGCTCCGTGCGGCGGGCGTCGATTTCGAATGCGAAAAGGAACCGCCGCAGGGCCGCGCTTTCCGCCTCGAGCGTGGCCGCGACTTCGATCAGGTGATCCTCGGCGCCTCGCTCGGCTCGATTCCCTATCTTGCCCAGGACCTGATTGCGGCTTCCTCGCGCTGGAAGGCGATGGTGGACAATGTCCAGACCGTCGCCACCCATGCCGCGCAGTTCTGGCTGAACAAGTCCGCCGAAGAGCTTGGCTGGAACCGGCTGGTGGCCGAACACAACCCCGGCCCTCAGACCGATCTGAAGACCGTCATCACCAGCTTTACCGAGCCCCTGGACACCTGGGCTGACATGACTGACCTCATCCCGCATGAGGACTGGCCCCAGGACGGCCCGACGCAGCTTGCCTATTTCTGCAGCCCTGCCCACAACGCAGGCGTCGATCCCGCGCCCTTCAAGGAACGGGTCCGCGATTGGGTCGACCGCGACCTGACCCGGATGTGGCCCGGCGCGAAAAAGGATGGCAAGTTCGACCTGTCGCTGCTTTGGGGCCCCAAGGACCAAAGTCCCGAGGACCGTTTCCAGACCCAGTATTTCCGCCAGAACTTCTACGGGTCTGAACGCTATGTCCTCTCGGTCCCGGGGTCCGTCCAGTACCGTCTGCCGCCCGATGACTCGGGCTTCGAGAACCTGTTTCTCGCCGGCGACTGGACCCGCTGCGGCATCAACGCCGGCTGCGTCGAGGCCGCGACCATCTCCGGCCTCGTCTGCGCCCGCGGCCTGACCGGCCAGCCGTTCGAGGTCGTCGGCGAAAGCGACCTGGCACCCGACACCGGCCCCGGGGACGCTGCGATGCTGGCCAGCCCCTATGCCCAGACCGCCCCCTGGCCGCTGACCCCGTTCTTCGGCACCGGTGCGGTTGACGGTTGGTTCAGCTTCCACGCTGTCGACGCGGCGGCGCTGCAGGCGATCCTGCCTGCGGGAATGACGCTCCACCCACAGGCCTTCACACCGGCCGGGACGCATCCCGTCACGATCCTCGCCAACCAGCAGCTTGGGGTGCGCGCCTCGGCCCTTCCACGCTTTCTTGGGTTCCGCCCCTATTTCGAGGCGATCATCTCGGTTGCCTGCGTACAGGTGGAGGGTCACCCCGGCATCTTCAACTATCTGCCGAACCTCTACCTATCCAACCGCGCTGCACAACTCTCCGGGGTCTGGTTCTACGGCTTCAACAAGCGCATGGGAAAACTCTCCATGGGCAACGCGGATTACAGCGTCGCCACGCCGGACGGCGCCCCCGTCTGGTCGGCGCGATACCAGGACCGCGGCTTTGCCCGGTCCCTGATGGACAGCCCCGATGCCGGTCGGGTCCAGACGCTATGCAACCAGGTGATCGTGACCGAAGGCGAGCTCAGCCGCTGGCAGTTCTCAAGCTTCGACTTCAGCCTTGGCACGGCCGAGATCACCCCGGTTTCCGCCGAGATCACCATCCAGAACAGCGCGCTTGCCGAATTGCCCGCCGGACGCATGAGCGCACGGCCGCTTGCCATGCCCGGCGACGGGGCTGCCCCACGCCACGGCCTGCCCGGCGCGTTCCGCATCCGCACCAGCTGGACCTTGTCGAATCCGTTGGACTCGCGGCGAATTGCCCGTTTAGAAGCTGCGCGGACTAGGCTACCGTGATCTCGGCTTAAGGGGGTAAGAGCCGATGCCGAAAGGGGACATCGAGGCCGGTGGGGGGCGCAGGCAGGTCACTGCCGTGTTCATCGACCTTGAAAACTTCAGCGCCATCGCCAGCGCTGCGGACGCCGAGGACCTCCAGTCCTGGCTGGATGACTATTATCGCCAGACCCGCATCCTCATCGAGGCAAGCGGCGGCGAGGTCACGGAATACCTGGGCGATGGGGTGGTGGCGATCTTCGGTCTGAACCGGACGGAAGAGCTGACGGCTGACCGAGCTGTCGATGCTGCCTTGCGCGCAGTGCAGTCAATCCGGCTGAGCTTTCAGAACCGCATCACCGTTCGGCTGCGCGCCGGCGTCGCGACGGGCGAGGTCGTCGTGCGTCTGGGCTCCGACACGGACGGTCTGCCGCGCCTGACCGGCGCGGTCACCACTTTGGCCGAGCGGATCCAGTCCGAAGCCGAACCCGGTACCGTCGTCATTGCCGAGGAAACCCGGGCCCTTTCCCGCGGACGTTTCGAGACCCGCGCCCTGCCTCCGCGCCGGTTGAAGGGCTTTGCCGAAGACGTGGCCCTGTTCGAGGTCATGGGTCGCCTGCCCGCCGGCGGCATCGACCAGCCCGAGACCTTTGTGGGCCGCGCGCGGGAAATGGCCAAGCTGATCGCGGCCGAGACTCCCGCCCTGATCATCGGTCAGGCGGGCGTCGGCAAGACGGCCTTCGTCGGACACGTCGCCAGCCAGTTCGCCGCAAAGTCGGTGTTCCGGGGCGATGCGATCGGCCATGGTTCAAGCTTCCTGCCGTTTCGCGACTGGCTTCTTGATCGGATCGGGGCCCCGAACGCGGATTATGCCACCCTCGCCGAGGCCTTCCCAGAGCTTGCCACCGCTGACCGCCAGGCTCTGGCTCTCATCCTGGGCCTGCCCGAAGGTCAGGTCCTCTTGGCCACCCTTTCAAGCCTTGCCCTCAAGGGGCTGATCGAAGGCGCGATCTGGCGGGCAATTCTCTTGCGCCAACAGCGCGGATTGCTTCTGTTCGAGGATCTGCACTGGTTCGATGTCGCCAGCCTTGGCGTGATCAACCACATTTTTGCGGCGCCCGAGGCCAGGCAGTTCCGGATCATCCTGACCAGTCGCGAAGATGCCAAGCTTGGCCGCCACCTCATGACCGAGGGGGTCTTGACCCTGGCGCTTGACCCCTTGCCGGAAGAAGACGCGCGTGTCCTTCTCGATCGACTTGCTCCGGGCTCGCTGGATGATGGGATGCGTGCCCAGGTGTTGCAGCGCGCAGGCGGTGTGCCGCTCTTCCTGCATCAGCTTGCGCGGCGCGGGGCTTCGGCCAATGCCGCCCTCCCGGCCACGCTGATGGATCTTTTGGGAGAGCGGATCGACAGCACCGGCCCGGCCAAATCGATCCTTCAGCGCGCGGCCGCGCTTGGCCGCAGTTTCCGCGTCGAAATGCTTCGTGCCCTGGACGTCGAAGACAGCGATCCCCTGCCACATCTGCGTGCTGCCGCCCGGGCCGGGGTCCTGGTTGCAAGGCCGAACAACGCCTGGGAATTCGCCCACGCGCTTCTGGCACAGGCCGCCTATCAATCCATGCTGCGCCGCACGCGGGAAGGGCTGCATGCCCGCATCGCTGAAATGCTGCAGACCAGATTCCCGCAGGTTCTTGCGCGTGAACCCGGCCTTCTGGCCGACCACCAGCACAAGGCACGGCAATTCCTGCCCGCCATCGTCAGCTATTTGCAGGCAAGCCAGCGGCTTATGATGCAGGGTGCCTTTGTCGACGCTGAATCCATGGCTCGGGCCGCGCTTGGTCTTTGCGATGACCTGCCCGAGGCGCAGCGGCCCGAACTGGAAATCGCGGCACATACGATGATCGGTTCGGTCCTGATGCAGGTGCAGGGCTTCACCGCAGAACCCGTCCGCCGGGAATTCGATACGGTGCTCGACATCTCCAGCGCCCAGTCCAAGCTGGGGCATAGCACCGCGCCCGCGCTTCTGGGGGCCCACACCCACGCGATCATCTCGGCGCAAGAGACGCGGGCCAACCGGCTAGGCGAGCTGTTGGACCGGATGGCCGATGCTGCCGCAGAAGACGCCGAAGGGGTGGAAATCCGCATCGTCGCTCTGGCGGCACGGAACGGAACCCGCTTTTACCAGGGCCGCTTTTCCGAACAGCTCGACTGCATCGCCGCGATACGCCCGCTTTACCGGCTTGAAAAGCATGCCGGCATGATCGCTCGCTACGGCATGGACATGTTCGCCGCCGCCCAGATGTTCGAGGGCCCCTCGCGCGCCATTCTTGGTCAGACGGACCGCGTGCGGGGCCTGGTGGCCGAAACCGACGCGCACCAGGCGGCGCTTTCGATCCCGGTGATGCAGCCCTATGCGCTGGTCTGGGGCTCCGTGCCGCTCTTCTACGCGGGCGAGATCGAGGCCGCCCGGGAACGGCTGCAGCGCGGGATCGATGTGGCCATCGCACAGGGCGCGGTCTTCTGGCAGTTCATCGGACGGGCATGGGCCTATGTGATGGACCCCGACCTCGCGCGCACTGACGAAGGCATGACGGGCTTTGGTCAGGTCCTCGACACGCTCCGGGCTATCGGCGCCAATGTCGGGGTACCGTATTTCTCGGCCGTGCACGCCTCGCGCCTTGCGGCCGCCGGACGGCATGAAGAGGCCCTGGCAATCTCGGCCCGCGCGCTGGCAGAAACCCAGGCCGAAGGTCTGCATTGCTGGTACGCGGAAATCCTGCGGCTCCATGCCCGCAACTGCCGCGCCACTGGCAGGCTGATCGAAGCCGAATCCGCCCTGTCGAGGGCGGTCGAAGTCGCCGCCGGTCAGGGTGCGGCTCTCTGGCAGATCCGCGCGCTTCTCGACCGCATCGCGCTCGGAGGGTCCAAACAAGGATTGGCAGAGGTCGTGGCCGCCTTCCCCAAGGACGCCGGCCTTCAGGAGCTGGACGAAGCCCGGGCATATCTGGCCGCCTCGTGACGATAGCCGAGCTCCTCTCGCACGACTTGCCGCTGTTTGACGGCCTCACGCCCGAAGACTTCAACGGGATCGAGGTGCCGGTCACCGAGCGGCTCTTTGCGCCCTGGAGCATCCTCTTCAACCAGGAAGACAAGACCCGGGACGTGCACTTCCTTTTGTCCGGGACCCTGATGGCGCTTTACTGGACGGCGGAAGGACGCGAGGTGATCTTCACCCGTTTCGTCACCGGCGCCTATTTCGGCGAGCTTGCCGCACTGGACGGCGGTGAACGGTCGCTGGCCGTGGTGGCACGCAGTGAAGTGTCGGTCCTCACGATCTCCGGCGCGACCTTTCGCGCGCTTTTCGACCAGGTGCCCACCTTGCGCTGGCGGATCACCCGCGACCTCGTGTCCCGCATCCGAACGCTGACCGCCAAGAACCTGGAGCTCACCACCTACAGTGTCGAACAGCGGGTGGCCTCGTTTCTCGTGGGGCTCGCCGTCGAACGGGGCCAGCTCTGCAGTGGCGGGCGGATCGAGGATGCCCCGACCCACGCCGAGATCGCCGCTTCGATCGGATCAAACCGGGAAATGGTCAGCCGGGTGATGAGCGGCCTGTCCCGCAAAGGGGCAATCAAGTCATCGCGTCAACTGATCGAGCTTCTCGACCCCCGCGCCCTGACCGCAGAATTCTGATCGGCGCCTGGGGTCTCGCTGGCGCGGCGCTCAGACGGAAGCCTCTGACGGCACGGCCTCATCGAAACTGATCTCGAAGGCCGCACCGACAGGGCTGTCCACCAGCCGGATCGACCCGCCATGTGCCGCCAGCAGGTTTGCCGCGATGGTCAGGCCCATCCCGGTGCCGCCGCTGTCGCGCCTTGTCGTGAAAAAAGGTGCGAAGATCCGGTCCCGGTTCCCGGTCGACACGCCCGGCCCGTCATCGGCAACCACCATCCTGCTCGGACTGGCTTCGATCCGCACTTCACTTGCCCCGACCGAGGCCGCATTCGACAGAAGCTGCCGCAGCACGATCGTCAGACCGGACGCCGCCAGCGGCAAATCCTGCGCCACGCCCGACGCCACCAGACGCAGGGATGGATAAGCCGCATGCAGCTCGGGCAGGACTTCGGCCAGGCGACCGATCCCCTGATGCCCCGGCTCGCGTGCAGCGGCAGCGCGGCGCAGGGCATCAAGCTGCCGCTCCATCTGCATGGCTGCCTCGCCGATCGTATCGACAAGCCCACGCTCCTCGGCGCCAAGCTCCATGTCGCCCAGCATTTCGGCCGCCGCCCGCATGGCCGAAAGCGGTGTCTTCATTTCATGCGTCACATGGTCGGTATAGCTGCGGATCGTGGCCTCGCGCGCCTGCAGCCGTCCGGCCATGTCCAGCACGCTTTCCCCCAGGTCCCGCAGCTCCTTCGTGCCGTAATGGGCCAGTGGCTCGGGACGTGCCATCGGGTCGCGCCGCAAGGCCGCCGCGCGCCCGGCGAGTGACGAGATCGGGCGCAGGATCAGCCGGACGAGCAAGAGCCCCAGTACCAGTGTCGCCAGCAGGATGACTCCGGCGATCAGGAACGCCCCAAGCCGGTATCCAATCACCGGACCGAAGACCCGCAACGCGACCAGACCAAGGAAGGACATGCCCAGCGTGCCAAGCAGGGCACCGCCCACGACCTGCCACAGGGACGGGCGCCATTTCCGCGCTATCCGGCGCATGGACCCATCCGCAGGCCTACACCGTGCAGCGTCTCGATCGCATCCGGGCATCCAGCGGCCGCAAGCTTCTGCCGCAGGTTCCGCAAATGGCTGTCCAGCGTCCGGTCCGCCACCGGGCTTCCCGCCCCCCAGACCGTGTCCACCAGCTGTGCCCGCCCGATCACCCGATCGGGTTGCTGCAAAAGGGCCTGCAGGATCGCCAGCTCCGTTCCGGTGAGAAGCACTTCCCGGCCGTCCATCCGGCAAGAGTGTCGCGCAGGTTCCAGGGTCAAAAGGCCCTGTCGCAGCACAGTGCCGCCGTTCCCGCCGCGCACCCGCTTCAGGATCGCCTTGACCCGTGCCACAAGCTCGCGGGGGGAAAACGGCTTTGTCACATAGTCATCCGCGCCAAGCTCCAGCCCGATGATCCGGTCCATTTCGTCATCCCGTGCGGTCAGGAAGATGATCGGCACCTCTGACCGGGCCCGGATGCGGCGACACACCTCCAGCCCGTCCACTTCGGGCAGGCCCTGGTCCAGCACGATCAGGTCGGGCGCCTCGCGTGCGGCCTGCATCAGCGCCGCTTGCCCGTCCGAGGCCGTGATCACCCCGAACCCGGCACGCTCCAGCGCCAGGCCGACCAGCGACCGCAGGCGCGGATCGTCATCCACGACGAGTATCTTCATTCATCGCCTCCGCGACCGGCATGGCGTCCAGATAACGGCGCACCCGCCAGTTGCGAAAGCCCCAATCGCGCCAACCCTCGATCCGGGGCGGGTCGACCCTGCAGCGTTCGAACTCGTAGGTCTCGGAAGAAAACGCCTCGAAGTCGCGCCCCGAGGCCGCAATGGCCGCCGCTGCCGTCGGACCAAGGCTGCAGACATAGGTCCCGTCGAAACTCGGCCGAGACAGGTTTTCCGCCGCGATGATCGCCGCGAAATTCACGAAACTGGCAGCATACAGCGTCGCCACCCCCATTCCCGCCGACCGCAGCAAAAGCCAGAGGTTCGGCAGATCGCGAGCAACCTGCCAGGCCACCAGACCCAGCCCCCCCGCCACCAGCCCCATCCAGATCGCCGCATAAAGCCGCAGATAGGTCAGGCCAAAGGCCTCCACATAGAACTCCAGCCGCAAGAGCGCGGAAAGCGTCAGGGCCACGTTCTGCCCGATCCACAGCATCAAAAGCCAGCGCAGCCGCCGGTTTTCCCGCGCAAAGGGCCGGGCAGCCAGGGCGAAGGCCCCGGCCAGAAGGGCCGTCACCAACAACGGATAGGCGCCCCGATGCGCATATTCAGCGGCGGTCATGCCGTCGGGAAGCGCGGCACCGCCCCAAAGGTAGATCGCATCCATCCCGCTTTGAGCCGCCAGGATCAGGTTGAACAGCACCAGTCCACGCCCGACCGAACCTGCGCTGGGCGCTGGCAGCCTCGGCCACGCAAACGATCCCGATCCGCCGATCGCACGGTAAGGGGCAATCAGGGGCCAGACGAGGATTGCCGAGCCCGTCCAGAAGAAGACCCGCGCGATCCAATCCGTCCCGATCTCGAACTGCGCAAGGCTGGTCAGCGCCTCGCCCAGGATCGGGTTGGCCTGGACCAAGAGGCCGATCAAGACAAGCGCGCCGCCCAGCGGAAAGGCCCATGAGCGGACATGACGCCGGTGGTCGCGCAAAAGGTCGCTGCGGGACAGCTCGGCGCCAAGCGCGGCACCGTCGATAATTCCGCGCAAAGGCATGTCCCGCACGAGGCCAAGGATGCGGCGGCCCATGACGTCCGCTCCGCCGGTGGCCAGGACAAGGCTCATAATAAGGCCGGCGGTCAGGAAGGTTATCGACAGGGCCTGAACATGATCAATGACCGGCAGGACCGCCACAGCCAGAAGCAGCGCCGGTCTCAGCCTCGGCTGGCCCGGGTTCAAGGCCATGACTGCGACAAGCACCGCCCCGGCAAAGACCGCAAGCGAGAGGCCGGGCGCATGGCCATAGAACAGAAGATCGGCCAAAGCGACCAGACCTGCCAAAGCCGCAGCTCGGCCACCCGTGCCATCCGCTCTTCCCAGGGCGCCAGGGCGCTGGGGTGCTGGTGGGCTGTCGGTCTCGCTCGCCAGCCACCACATGTCCACGATCAGCGCCTGCGGCACGCCTCGGACGACCAGTTCTCTTGTCATGTCTTCTGCCCCTTTCGGTCTTGTGGTCGAAAGAGGTGCCACAAGCCCCGTGCAGGCCCCGAGCGAGGCTTGTGCAGAAGTCGTGCAGAAAGGCCTACCGCAACGCTAGCCTGCGACCTGAACGGTTGTCCCCCAGGCCTCGCATTTGCGCATCAGGTCCAGGGGCAGGGGCTGGTCGGTGAAGAAGGTGGTGATCTCTGACAGCGAGGCCAGCCGCGCCGGGGCTGAGCGGTCAAGCTTGGAGTGGTCGGCCACCAGGCAGATCTTCCGAGACTGCTGGATGATGGCCTTCGACACCCGCACTTCGGCCAGGTCAAAGTCCAGAAGGTCGCCGTCCCGATCCAGCGCCGAGACCCCGATCACCGCATAATCGACCTTGAACTGCTCGAAGAACTGGGTGGTCAGCTCGCCCACAAGGCCGCCGTCAGTGCGGCGCAGGGCGCCACCCGCGACCACGATCTCGCAGCCCGGGTTCGCCACCAGGATGTTCGCCACGTTCATGTTGTTGGTGATGACCGTGATGTTGCGATGCGATAGAAGCTCGCGGGCGACGGCCTCGGTCGTGGTGCCAAGGTTCAGGATCAGGCTGCAGTTGTCCGGAATGGTCGCGGCACAGGCCCGCGCGATCGCCGCCTTGGCCCCCTCATTCATCCGCCGCCGCGCTTCATAGCCGATGTTGGCGACCCCGGTCCGCAGCACGGCGCCGCCATGCACCCGGTCAAGATGGCCCGCGTCGGCCAGATCTGAAAGGTCGCGCCGGATCGTCTGCAGCGTGACATCGAAGCGCTGGGCCAGATCCTCGACCGCCACTCGACCCTCGGCCCGGGCGAGTTCCAGAATCTCGCTCTGTCGAAAATTCATTGCCAAGCCCGATCCCTTTCGCTTTGCGCGTTTTGCCTTTCTGTCACACGGGCCCAGACCTGTCAGCGATTTTTTCGCTTTCGCAGGCGCGCGGTATTTTGCGTTTGCGGCAAATCACCTTCAGGTTGTCGAATCGAACCCCATGGAATGTTCGCTTTCGAAAAAATCGCGCCTAAACGAAAGAAATCCGTTGACGAGTTTGTGACAAAAGGCGCAGTTTCCGCCGCGGGGGAGGAATCTAAGTGACGAACGTGACCGCAGAGGTTGTAACTGACCTCTTCATCATAGGTGGCGGGATCAATGGCTGCGGCATCGCCCGTGACGCCACCGGTCGCGGTCTGACCGTTACACTGGCCGAACAGGGCGACCTTGCGCAGGGCACGTCCTCGGCCTCGACCAAGCTCTTTCATGGCGGCCTGCGCTACCTCGAATACTTCGAGTTCCGCCTGGTCCGTGAAGCGCTGGAAGAACGCGAGACCCTTCTCGTCGCGATGCCGCACATCTCTTGGCCGATGCGCTTTGTGCTGCCGCTCTCACCCGGCATGCGGTTCGAGACCGACACCCCCACGTCGCGCCTTCTGCGCTGGGTGATGCCCTGGGCGCGCGGGCGGCGGCCCGACTGGCTGATCCGTCTCGGTCTTTACCTCTACGACACGATGGGCGGTCGCAAGATCCTGCCCGCGACCCGCACGCTCAACCTGACGAAGGATCCCGCGGGGCGTCCGCTGAAACCCGAATTCCACAAGGCCTTCGAGTATTCCGATTGCTGGGTCGAGGATTCCCGCCTCGTCGCGCTGAACGCCCGCGACGCCGCGCAGCGCGGTGCCAGGATCATGACCCGCACACGCGTCGTGTCTGCCGAACGGCAGGGCGATCTTTGGCTGATCACGACTGAGGGCCCGCAAGGCGTCGCCCTGCACAAGGCCCGTGCGCTGGTCAATGCCGGCGGGCCCTGGGTCGAGGATGTGATCCGCAATGTCGCGCGCATCAACTCGTCCGAAGGTGTCCGCCTTGTCCGGGGCAGCCATATCGTCACCCGCAAGCTGTTCGACCATGGCCGCTGCTACTTCTTCCAGGGCCAGGACGGCCGCATCATCTTCGCTATCCCTTACGAGCAGGACTTCACCCTAATCGGCACCACCGACAAGGACCACAAGGGCGCTCCGAAAGAGGCGCATTGCACCGATGAGGAGCGCGACTATCTGCTGACCTTCGCCAGCCAGTACTTCGCCCGGCCCGTAACCCGCGACGACGTGGTCTGGACCTATTCCGGTGTCCGTCCTCTGTACAACGACGGGGCCAAGTCGGCCACAGCGGCGACGCGCGACTATGTGCTCAGCCTCGACCAGACCGGGGCGCCGTTGCTTAATGTCTTTGGCGGCAAGATCACCACTTACCGCCGCCTTGCCGAATCCGCGCTGGCGAAGCTGACCCCGTTCTTCCCTCAGGCCAAGCCCGCCTGGACGGCGCGCGTGCCGCTGCCGGGCGGCGATTTCCCGCATGACGGCGTGGCCGCGCTGACCGCGAAACTGAAGTCGGAATATCCGTTCCTGACCGAATACTGGGCCGGTCGCCTGATCCGAGCCTATGGCACCGACGCATTCGCGATCTTCGGCAAGGCAACAACGCCCGAGGCGCTGGGCCGCGACTTTGGCGCCACGCTGACCGAAGCCGAGGTCCGCTGGCTGATGGCACATGAATTCGCTGCAAGCGCCGCCGACATCGTCTGGCGCCGCTCCAAACTGGGCCTGCGTCTGACACCAGATCAGGTCGAGGCACTTGACCGCTTCATGGCGGGCGCTGCCAGCCGGGCGATCAGCCCGGCTGCGGAATAGGGGGATGGGATGACGCTGGAACTTCAGGGCGTATCGCGATCGGTCGGGGGCAGGGTGCATATCCACCCAACCGATCTGCGCCTGGAAAACGGAACGATGAATGTCCTTCTGGGGCCGACGCTGTCGGGCAAGACCAGCCTGATGCGGTTGATGGCGGGCCTCGACAAGCCCACGACCGGGCGCATTCTCTGGGAAGGTCAGGACGTGACCGGGGTCAAGGTCCAGGACCGCAAGGTCGCGATGGTCTACCAGCAGTTCATCAACTACCCCGGACTCACGGTCTATGAAAACATCGCCTCGCCCTTGCGTCTGATGGGGCGTTCGCAGGCCGAGATCGACAAGGCTGTCCGCCAGACCGCCGAGATGCTGCGCCTGACGCCGATGCTGACCCGAAAGCCGCTGGAGCTGTCTGGCGGCCAGCAACAGCGCTGTGCGCTGGCCCGCGCGCTGGTGAAAGGTGCAGGGCTCGTGCTTCTGGACGAACCGCTCGCCAACCTCGACTACAAGCTGCGCGAGGAACTGCGGGTGGAAATCCCCCGGATCTTCGAGGCCTCGGGCGCGATCTTCGTCTATGCCACGACCGAGCCGGAAGAGGCGCTCCTCCTCGGCGGGAATACCGCCGCGCTCTGGGAAGGCCGTGTCACTCAGTTCGGTCCGACGCCACAGGTCTACCGGATGCCTCAGGACGCAACCACCGCCCGGGTCTTCTCGGACCCGCCGATGAACTTTGTCCCCTGCCACAAGGAAAGCGCCCGCCTCACCTTCGGCGAAAGCGCCCATGCTCCGGCAGAAGGTCCGACGCGCGATCTGCCCGATGGCACGTACCTCGCCGGCTTTCGCGCAAACCATGTCATGCTGAACCGCCACTCGGGCGATGCAGTCGAATTCCGCTGCACTGTGGGCGCGACCGAGATCACGGGGTCAGAGACCTTCGTCCACCTCACCCATGGCGACGACCGCTGGGTCGGGCTGATCCATGGCGTCCATCCGCTGACCGCTGGCGCTCAGACCTCGATCTTCGTCGAACCGGCGCATGTCTATCTCTTTGACACATCGGGTCGCCTTGCCGCGCCCGCCCCTTATGCGATGGCGGCCTGAATGTCCCGGATCACACTCTCAAAACTCGCCCACAGCTACCTGGCCAACCCGACCAGCGATGCCGACTTTGCGCTGAAAGAGATGGACCACGTCTGGCAGGACGGCGGCGCCTATGCGCTGCTGGGTGCCTCGGGCTGCGGCAAGACCACGCTTCTCAACATCATCTCGGGCCTGGTTCGCCCAAGCCAGGGCCGAGTCCTGTTCGGCGACACGGACGTTACGGATGCGGCCACGACCGAACGGAACATCGCCCAGGTGTTCCAGTTCCCGGTGGTCTACGACACGATGACCGTCCGCGACAACCTGGCCTTCCCGCTGCGCAACCGTGGCATGGATGCGGCCTACATTGCCAAGCGTGTTGGCCAGATCGCCCAGATGATCGGGATGGAGGACATCCTGTCGAAGAAGGCCCGCGGCCTGACCGCTGACGCCAAGCAGAAGATCTCGCTCGGCCGCGGCATGGTGCGCGAGGATGTGAATGCGATCCTCTTCGACGAGCCGCTGACCGTTATCGACCCGCATATGAAATGGGAACTGCGGACCCAGCTCAAGCAGCTCCACCGCGAGTTCGGTCACACGATGATCTATGTGACTCATGATCAGACCGAGGCGCTGACTTTCGCGCAGAAGGTCGTGGTGATGCACGAGGGCCGCGTCGTCCAGATGGGCACGCCGGAAGAACTGTTCGAGACACCGGCGCATACCTTCGTCGGCTATTTCATCGGCTCGCCGGGGATGAACCTGCTTGATGCCGAAATCGCGGGATCCGAGGCGCGCCTGCAAGGCGTCTCGGTGTCGTTGGGTGCGGCCTATGGGCCAACAACAGGCCGCACCCAGATCGGCATCCGCCCGGACTATGTGACGGTCTCTGACCAGGGCTTGCCCGTGACGGTTCGTCGGGTCGAGGACGTGGGCCGCCATCGCATCGTCCGGGCGGAGTTCGCAGGTCAGCCGCTGAATGCGATTCTGCCAGAAGGCATGACCCTGCCTGCCGACCCGCGCGTCGCCTTCGCTGCAGGCAAGATCAACGTCTACGCAAATGACTGGCGCATCGCGCCGATGGGGGCCTGAGCGATGGACAAGACCCTGAACAACAAGGCCTGGTTCCTCGTCCTGCCGGTCCTCGTGCTGGTGGCCTTCTCGGCCATCCTGCCGCTGATGACGGTGGTCAACTACGCCTTCAACGATACCTTCGGGCAGAACGAATTCTTCTGGGCCGGCATCGACTGGTTCGAAGAGATGGTCACCTCTGACCGCCTGCACGAAGCGCTCGGACGGCAGATCCTGTTCTCTGTCATCATCCTGGCGATCGAGGTGCCGCTTGGCATCTTCATCGCGCTGAACATGCCGAAGAAGGGATTTTGGGCCTCGTTCTGCCTGGTGCTGATGGCCTTACCGCTTCTCATCCCCTTCAACGTCGTCGGCACAATCTGGCAGATCTTCGGCCGTGTCGACATTGGCCTTCTTGGCCATACCCTCGCCGCGATGGGGATCGACTACAACTACACCAACGACCCCATCGACGCCTGGATCACTGTCATCGTGATGGACGTCTGGCATTGGACCTCGCTGGTCGCGCTCCTCTGCTACGCCGGGCTCCAGTCGATCCCGCAGGCCTACTACCAGGCCGCCAAGATCGACCAGGCCACCCGCTGGTCCGTCTTCCGCTACATCGAACTGCCGAAGATGAAGGGCGTCCTTCTCATCGCCGTCCTCCTCCGCTTCATGGACAGCTTCATGATCTATACCGAGCCCTTCGTCGTCACCGGCGGCGGCCCCGGCAACTCGACCACCTTCCTCTCGATCGACCTGGCGAAGATGGCGACCGGCCAGTTCGACCTCGGCCCCGCCGCCGCCTTCTCGATCATGTACTTCTTGGTCATCCTCTTGATCTCATGGGTCTTCTACACCGTCATGACCAACCTTGACCGCGAGGAGAACCGCTGATGCGTATCCGCTCCTCTGCCATCGTGATGACGGTCTACCTCCTGTTCCTGCTGATCCCGATCTACTGGCTGATCAACATGAGCCTGAAGACCAACACCGAGATCACCTCGACCTTCTCGGTCTGGCCGCAGACCTTCACCCTGCAGAACTACGTGACCATCCTGACCGACCCAAGCTGGTACATGGGCTATGTCAACTCGCTGATCTACGTCACGATGAACGTGGTCATCTCGCTGACCGTGGCGCTGCCGGCCGCCTATGCCTTCAGCCGCTACAACTTCATGGGCGACAAGCACCTGTTCTTCTGGCTTCTAACGAACCGGATGGCCCCGCCCGCCGTCTTCGCGCTGCCGTTCTTCCAGCTTTACTCGTCGGTCGGCCTCTTCGACACCCACATCGCCATCGCGTTGGCGCACTGCCTATTCAACGTCCCCCTTGCTGTGTGGATCCTTGAAGGCTTCATGCGCGGCGTCCCGAAAGAGATCGACGAAACGGCCTATATCGACGGCTACTCCTTCCCGAAGTTCTTCATAAGGATCTTCATGCCGCTCATTGCTTCCGGCATCGGCGTGGCCGCCTTCTTCTGCTTCATGTTCTCCTGGGTAGAACTCCTTCTCTCCCGCACGCTGGCCACCGTGAACGCGAAATCCATCGCCGCCACGATGACCCGCACGGTGTCGGCCTCCGGCATGGACTGGGGCGTTCTTGCTGCCGCTGGCGTCCTGACCATCGTGCCGGGCGCGCTGGTGATCTACTTCGTCCGCAACTACATCGCCAAGGGCTTCGCCCTGGGAAGGGTGTGATGTCACAAACCCGCTGGACTCCGATCTACCTCGCCCTCGCCCTCATCATGGGCGGCATCCTTGCCCTCCTTCTCTGGGCCGTGCCCTTTGATGACGACGGGGTGCGCGAATGGACCGGGCAGCTGATCCCCGGCTTCTGGATGGCTTGGACCTTTCCGGTCGCGCTTTTCTTCTGGTGCATCGCGGCGCTTCTGATCATCATGACGCTTCTGGCCATCCGCTTCCCGGAAACCCCTCGCGTCGGCATTCTTCGGATCGAAACGACGCGCGGCGACCGGCTGTTCATCACTCTTCTGGGCACGGCCTTCATCCATCTGGGCTGGATCTTCTTTGCGGGTCCTGACGCACTCTGGGGCGCGCTCATCCTCTCCCTCGCCTATGCCTTCGCGGTCTTCCGCTGGGTCTAGGCAGGGCAATAAAGACCCCCGGGCGGGGGAGTAGGACCGCCCGGGGCGCACGACACCTGAAACGTCTCAACATTCTGGGAGGAATCACATGAGACTACGTTCCACCGCAACAGCCATGGCGCTTGCGCTGATGGCCATGCAGGCCCCCGCCTGGGCCGACATCGAGGCGGCGAAAGCCTTCCTCGATGCTGAAATCGGCGATCTGTCGACGCTGGACCGTGCCGCTCAGGAAGCGGAACTGCAGTGGTTCATCGATGCGGCGAAGCCCTATGCCGGCATGGAGATCAAGGTCGTGTCCGAAACCATCGGCACGCACGAATACGAAGCCAAGGTTCTCGCCCCGGCGTTCGAAGCCATCACCGGCATCAAGGTCACCCATGACCTGATCGGCGAAGGCGACGTGGTCGAAAAGCTGCAGACGCAGATGCAGACCGGCGAGAACATCTATGACGCCTACATCAACGACTCGGACCTGATCGGCACCCACTGGCGCTATCAGCAGGCCCGCAACCTGACCGACTGGATGGCAGGTGATGGCGCTGCGGTGACCAACCCGGGCCTCGATCTGGCCGACTTCATCGGTCTGTCGTTCACCACCGGTCCGGATGGCAAGCTTTACCAGCTTCCCGACCAGCAGTTCGCGAACCTTTACTGGTTCCGCTACGACTGGTTCAACGACCAGAAGACCAAGGACGACTTCAAGGCCAAGTACGGCTATGACCTTGGCGTTCCGGTCAACTGGTCGGCCTACGAAGACATCGCCGAGTTCTTCACCGGACGCGACATGTCTTATGCGGGGGGCCCGGCAACCGGCGTCTACGGCAACATGGACTACGGCAAGAAGGACCCTTCGCTTGGCTGGCGCTACACCGACGCGTGGATGTCCATGGCCGGTATGGGCGACGTGGGCGAGCCGAACGGCCTGCCGGTCGACGAATGGGGCGTCCGCGTGGACGAGAACTCCCGTCCCGTCGGCTCCTGCGTGACGCGCGGTGGCTCGACCAACGACGCTGCGGCAGTCTATGCCGTGACCAAGGCAATCGAGTGGCTGCAGAAGTACTCGCCGCCGGAAGCCCAGGGCATGACCTTCGGTGAAGCTGGCCCGGTTCCTGCTCAGGGTGCGATTGCCCAGCAGATGTTCTGGTACACCGCCTTCACCGCGGCTTCGGTTGTCGAAGGCACTCCGGTGATGAACGAAGACGGCACGCCCAAGTGGCGCATGGCGCCTTCGCCGCACGGCGTCTACTGGCAGGAAGGCCAGAAGATCGGCTATCAGGACGCTGGCTCCTGGACGCTGATGAAGTCGACCCCGGTTGACCGTGCCCAGGCCGCCTGGCTCTACGCACAGTTCGTGACCTCGAAGACCGTGGACGTGAAGAAGGCCCACGTCGGCCTGACCTTCATCCGCGAATCGACGATCCAGCACGAAAGCTTCACCGAACGCGCTCCGAAACTCGGCGGCCTGATCGAATTCTATCGTTCGCCCGCCCGCGTTCAGTGGTCGCCCACCGGCACCAACATCCCGGACTATCCGAAGATGGCGCAGCTGTGGTGGCAGAACATCGGCGATGCCATGTCGGGCGACAAGACCCCGCAGGAAGCGCTGGATGCTCTGTGCGAAGAGCAGGAGAAAGTGCTTGAGCGCATCGAGAAGTCGGGCGTTCAGGGCGACATCGGTCCGAAGATGGGCGAAGTGATGGATGCCCAGTACTGGATCGACCAGCCCGGCGCTCCGGTGGCCAAGCTGGAGAACGAAAAGCCGCAGGGCGAGACCATCGCCTATGACGAGCTGATCAAGTCCTGGCAGAACTGATCGAACTTGGGCGGCCCTCCGAAAGGGGGGCCGCCTTCCCTCAAATTTCTTGAGTAAGAAATTTGGCAAGAATTTTACTCAAAATTCTTGTCTCCGAAGGCCGCCGTCATGCACAAATCCAGGTGTTAAGATTTCCCTAACGCCCACGATCAACCCTTTGAAATCGCTATACCTATCGCGTTTGTCCACCGTGGACACATCACCTGCAGGCCCGACCAAATGACCCATATCCTCGCCATCGACCAGGGCACCACCTCCTCCCGCGCGATCCTCTTTGACGCGGCCCTCCGCCCCGTCGCCTCCGCCCAGGAAGAGTTTCCCCAGCACTACCCCCGCCCCGGCTGGGTTGAACATGACCCGGCCGATCTCTGGTCCACCGTCGCCGGCACCGCCCGCGCCGCGATCGAGAAGGCCGGTGTCGGGGCCGGCTCCATCGCCGCGATCGGCATCACCAACCAGCGCGAGACGACCCTGATCTGGGACCGCAAGACCGGCCAGCCGATCCACCCCGCCATCGTCTGGCAGGACCGCCGCACGGCCGACACCTGCGCCGCCCTGAAAGCCGCCGGGCACGAGCCGTCGATCACCGCCAGGACCGGCCTCCTCCTCGATCCCTATTTCTCGGGGACGAAGGTGAAGTGGCTCCTCGACAACGTCGACGGAGCAAGGAGCCGAGCTGAGCGCGGTGAACTCGCCTTCGGAACGGTCGACACCTGGCTGATCTGGAACCTCACTGGCGGCAAGGTCCACGCCACCGACGCCACCAACGCCTCCCGTACCCTTCTTTACAACATCGCCAGGGGCGAGTGGGACGCCGAGATCTGCGGCCTCCTCGACGTACCCTTGTCCCTCCTCCCCGAGGTCCGCGACTGCGCGGCCTCCTTCGGCACGACCCGCCCCGACCTCTTCGGCCGGGAAATCCCGATCCTCGGCGTCGCCGGTGACCAGCAGGCCGCAACCGTCGGCCAGGCCTGCTTTGCCCCCGGCATGATGAAGTCCACCTACGGGACCGGCTGCTTCGCCCTTCTGAATACTGGGGCTGACATGGTCCCTTCGAAGAACCGCCTCCTGACCACCATCGCCTACCAGCTGAAGGGCCAGCCCACCTATGCCCTCGAAGGCTCGATTTTCATCGCCGGAGCGGTGGTCCAGTGGCTTCGCGACGGCCTCAAGATCATCCGCGAAGCCCGCGAAACCCAGCCCCTCGCCGAAGCCGCCGAGGAAGCGCAGGGCGTGATCCTTGTCCCCGCCTTCACCGGTCTTGGCGCACCCTATTGGCGGCCCGATTGCCGGGGCGCGGTCTTTGGCCTGACCCGGAACTCCGGCCCTGCCGAGCTTGCCCGGGCCGCGCTGGAGAGCGTCGGCTACCAGACCCGCGACCTTCTTGAGGCTATGCGGGCCGACTGGGGCGCGGCAGCGGATGGTGTCTTGCGGGTCGACGGTGGCATGACAGCCAGCGACTGGACGATGCAGTTCCTGTCCGACATCCTGGGTGCCCCTGTCGACCGGCCCAAGGTGACTGAAACGACGGCCCTCGGAGCGGCCTATCTGGCGGCAATGCAGGCAGGGGTGATCGGCGGGCCAGAGGAGTTTGCCAAGTCCTGGGCCCTTGACCGACGCTTTACCCCGCAGATGGACCAAGCCACCCGCGCCGCGAAATATGCCCGGTGGGGCAAAGCGGTCGCCGCCACCATGAGTGTATGACCCCGTTCGGGATCTCGTCGCCTGGCCGCATCCTCTTTGGCCGGGGCCAGGCAGCGAACGCGCCCGCGCTGATCCGCGCCTTTGGTCCGCGCGGGATCATCGTCCATGGCGCGAACCGGGACCGTGCCGCCTGGCTGATTGACGGGCTGGGGCCCGACACTCTGGCCCTGGCATGTGCGGGAGAGCCGACGATAACCGATCTGGAAACCGCTCTGACGATCGCGCGGACCCACCGTCCGGATTGGGTCGCTGCCCTTGGTGGCGGCGCTGCGCTGGATCTGGGCAAGGCACTTGCCGGGTTGATCCCCGCCTCGGACGGGCCGATGGAGCATCTGGAAGTGGTCGGCAAGGGTCTGCCGCTGCGGGCTGGGCCCTTGCCCTTCATCGCGCTGCCCACCACGGCCGGAACCGGGGCGGAGGTCACGAAGAATGCGGTGATCGGCTTGCCCGAACTTGGCCGCAAGGTCAGCCTGCGCGACGAGCGGATGGTGGCGCGGCTGGCGATTGTCGACCCGGCCCTGACTGATGGCTGCCCCAAGCCGGTAACGCTCGCCTCGGGTCTGGACGCGGTGACCCAGGTGATCGAGCCGTTTGTCTCTTCCAAGGCCACACCCTACACCGATGCGCTGGCCCGTCCCGCCGTCGCGATGGGGATGGCGGCGCTGATGCGGCTGATGCGCGGCGACGAACCGGAGGCTCGCGACCGGATGGCCTGGGTCAGCCTTTGTGGCGGGCTGGCGCTGGCGAATGCGGGGCTTGGGGCGGTACATGGGCTTGCGGGCGTGATCGGCGGCATGACCAGCGCGTCACATGGCGCGATCTGCGGTGCGCTTCTGGGGCCGGTGTTGACTGCCAACCGGGCGGCGTTGACCGGCCCAGATCGGGCCCGACTGGACGAGGTTTGCGCCGTCTTGGCCGAGGTGCTGGGTTCAACTGCTGCCGAAGCGCCGGAGGCCTTGCAGGCCTGGGCCTGGGCCGAAGGACTACCGGGACTGGCTGCCCAGGGGGTGAGCCCCGACATGCATCAGGGAATTGCACAGGCCGCGATGCAGGCGTCATCGATGAAGGCGAACCCGGTGGTGCTGGATGAGGCGGCGCTGCGGGCGATCCTGGAGGCAGCCTGAGGGCGCGTGGGCCGATTGCCAAACCTGGCTTGCGCTGCGTCGTCAGGCCTCAAGGAAGACCCGGACGGTTTCCTCGAATTCGCGCGGCTTTTCGGCGTGCAGCCAATGGCCCGCCTCAGGGATCTTGGCG
This sequence comes from Tabrizicola sp., assembly GCA_016792685.1. GTDB lineage: Bacteria > Pseudomonadota > Alphaproteobacteria > Rhodobacterales > Rhodobacteraceae > Tabrizicola. The sequence continues at coordinate 34,105 of JAEULQ010000068.1, forward strand.
AAGCGGGCCTTCGGGAACAGAAGACGGATCGTTTCGCGGTGCTCGGGTCTGACATAAGTCGAAAGCGCGCCGGTCAGGAACAGGGCGGGGCGGTCGAAATGTCCTTGCGTTCCCGGCCAACCGACGATCTTCGGCATCTCGGCTTCCAGCACCTCAAGGTTCAGCCGCCAGCGTGGGGGATTCTGGCGCAGGTCAAGCGACTGCAGGAAGAAGGCGCGGAGCGCAGGGTCGTCGATTGCGGACGCAAGGGCGGCATCGGCTTCGGCCCGGGTGGTGATCCGGGTCAGGTCGAGCGCAGCCATGGCCCGGGCGTTACGGCTTTGGTCATGGGTATAAGCCACGGGCGCAATATCGGCGACGATCAGGCGGCGGATGAGGTCCGGTCGCGTCAACGCAAGCTGCATCGCGGCCTTTCCACCCATCGAATGACCCAGAAGGTCCACAGGGGCGCCCAGGGTCTCGATCACCTCGGCCAGATCCTCGGCCATGTCGGGATAGGACTGAGAGGCCGCGCGCGGGCTTTCGCCGTGATTGCGCATGTCGACCGCCACGACCTCACGCCGGTCCGCCAGGCGACGCGCGATTACCCCCCAGTTTCGGCCCGAGCCGTAAAGGCCGTGCGCGATGACCAGGGTCGGGGCGTCAACGGTGAGACTGGCGGGATGGCGGATTGTGGCGAGCATGCATTTTCCATAACGATTTGGAGCGCTTCAGGCCAGACAGGTTGAACACCGGCACAATCGCTTCTAGGTTCTGCATGGGCGTCAAAGGGGTGATGCATGAGTGCGGTGACGATCCAGCAGATGGCGGATCGCGTGGCGCAGCTTCTTGAAGAGAGGCTGGGACTGGGAGGGCGTGACCTTTCGGCAAAGTTGAAGCGCGCCGGTCGGTCCTTGCCGAAGAAAGTCCGGGAAGGCGGCAAACTGCTGGCAACGTCGGCACAAAAGGCTCAGAACCCCAAGCTTTTGGGCCAGATCGACATGGGCGCCGTCACCGAAGCCTATGACGTCTGCCTCAAGCATCTGGTGGCCATCGATCCGGTCGGGCGCCGTCGTGACCATTTCGCCGGCATGGTCGGTTCGGTTGGCCTTGGCGTGCTGGTCCTGCTGATCATCGTGATGGTTCTGCTGGCCTGGCGTGGCTATTTCTGAGGTCGACTTCGTCCGGTGACAGCGCGCTGCGGCTGACCACGGTCACGGTCACGAAAGCCACATACAGCAAGAGATACCAGGAACCGAGTTTGGTCAGGCTGACGGACTGGCCCGGAAGCTGTCCGGAGTAGAGCCAGGTGCCGGTTGCCGTGCCGACGTTCTCGGCGATCCAAAGTGCTAGGGCTGCAAGACCTGCCGCGACGGGAAGTGGCATCCACCAGTGCCGGTCATGAATGCGGAACCAGATCCGCGTCCGGGCGTAAAGTACTACAGTTGCTGCGAAAAGCACGAGCCGGATGTCGGGCAGGAAATGGTGGGCGAAGAAGTTCACATAGATCGCCGCTGCCAGCAGAAAGGTCAGCCAAAGCGGCGGATAGGGGGCGAAGCGCATGTCGAAGATGCGGATGACCCGGGCGATGTAACTGCCGACCGAGGCATACATGAACCCGGAAAACAGCGGCACTCCCATCAGCTTGAAGAGGCCTGGTTCAGGGTAGGACCAGGAACCCGCGTTCACCTTGAACCATTCCATCGCCGTTCCGGTCAGATGAAAAAGCAGGATGACGCGGGCTTCTTCCCAAGTCTCAAGCTTTCTCCAGAGGAACAATGCCTGCGTGGCGATGGCGAAAAGAAAAAGCGCGTCGTAACGGTGAACGGGCCAGTCGGCATTCCAGAAGAGCCGGGTCGTGATGATCGCCACGAGAAGGAGCCCGCCGAGAAGGCAGGCCCATCCCTGTTTCAGGCCGAAAAGCACGAACTCGGCGATCGCAAAGGGCAGGCGTGCCCGGGCCCAGTCGCCCATACGGTGTTCCAGGCCGCGTGTCGTCTCTGTCGGGGTCAAGCTTGAGCCCGGCCGAGAACAGGGCGTTCGCGCCGCGGTGCAGGAGCAGGCGTCAGATGCGCCCGCGCTGCCCCATGTGCGTCGTGGATCGCATGGGCGAACAATCCGGGCGCGCGGGCATCGCCGATGCGGCGCAGGCTTTGCAGTCCCAGTCCTTCAAGGGCCAGCCAAAGCCCATCCTGTGGCTCGCGCGAGGTGACGGGGATGAAGCTGCCGCAAGGTATCTCGGTGGTGCGCCCTGTATAGGCACAGGCGAGGAGTGCCCCTTCGGGAGTGAGATCAGTCACGATCTGGCCGGTGCGGATCGTGACCCCGGCCTCGATCAGCCGGGCTTGCAGGCGGGACTGTTCGACCGTGTAGGCGGTCCATTCGGCAACCGACCCGGCTGGCGTGACATAGGTCACATCATGACCGCGTGTTGCCAGAAGATCGGCAATTCCGGCGGCGAGGTGATAGCCCTCGTCATCGAAGATCACGACAGGTCCGGAAGAAATCGGCGCATTGTCGAGGACTTGGTCCGGAGTCACCGTGCGGGGATCGGCAAAGGAGGCAGCGCCACCGGGCAGGCTGCGGCCTCGTCCGTCGGCGCGCCACAGGCTGCCGGTTGCGATCATGACATGGCCAAGGCCGGTCTCGCGAATGTCTTCGGCAGTCATTGTGCTGCCAGGATAAAGCGTGACCTGGGGAAGTTTCGACAGTTGGGATAGGCGCCAGTCGATGACCCTTCCCCATTCGGACAGGCCCGGAAGCCGGGCTTCGCGCAGGACGCGGCCGCCGGGTTCACCTGCCTCGGCCAGGACCACGGGAACGCCGCGTTTGCCCAGAGTCACCGCAGCCTCAAGCCCGGCGGGACCCGCGCCGACGATCAAGACGGGGTCGGCCTGCCCGATGATCGCGGGAACCCGTTCGGGGTGCCAGCCCTGCCGCCATTCCTCGCCCATGGTTGGGTTCTGGGTGCAGCGGATGGGGGCGCCGAGACCGTCGTGCGCGTAGCAGATGTTGCAGCCAATGCATTCGCGAATGTCTTCCATCCGGCCGTCGCGGATCTTGGCGGGCAGGAAGGGATCGGCGATGGAGGGCCTTGCTGCGCCTATGAAATCCAGGACACCGCGGCGCAGTTGGGAGAGCATCGTCTCGGGGCTGGTGAAACGGCCGACCGAAACGACGGGCCTGCCCGTGGTCGCGCGGACATGGGCGATATGGGTTTCAAGCGCGGCCTCCTTGACGAAGCGCGAGGGGCCCATCTCGGTGCCGTAGTCGGGGATTGTGACGTCGAAGATATCCACCAAGGGGGCAATGCGGCCCAGGAACTCGGCGCGGGCATCCTGGCCGCTGCCATCCTCATCCGTCACCTCGATCCGGATCGCGACGGCGGCACGGTCGCCTATCGCCTCACGGGTATCCTCCAGAAGCTCGCGGAGCAGCCGGGTGCGGTTCTCGAACGTGCCGCCATAGCCGTCTGATCGGCGGTTCAGGGCGGGGTCGAGAAACTGGGCCAGAAGGTAGGTATGGGCGGCATAGACATAGACGACGTCAAAACCTGCGGCCTTGGCACGAAGGGCCGCAGCCCGGTGCCAGTCACGCAAGTTCTTGATATCCTGGCGGTCCATGCGCTGGTTCTGCCAGGGGGCGGTTTCAGCGAGGATGCTTTCCGGCCCAAGGCTTGGGACCCGGGACAGGATATTCGCGCTGCGCCCGCCACCATGCCAAAGCTCGACCCCCGCTAGCGCACCATGGGCATGGACGGCCTCGGCCATGGCGGCCATGTTCGCAACATCGCCGTCATCCCATAGGCTGGCATAGGGGGCGGGCGTGTCGTCGGATGTGGGGTGGATCGAGCAATATTCACTGTTCACCACGCCCCAGCCGCCCTCGGCCTTGACCCCGCGCATGGCGGCGAGGGTGGCGGGATGCTGGTTGCCCATGCCGGTGCAATGCGGAACCTGCCAGAAACGGTTGGGGGCAGTGACCGGGCCGATCCTCAGCGGTTGGAACAGTGGGTCGAAGCGTGGATCGCGCATGGAGACCTCGGTTTGGCGTCACTGATTTGACGGTCAGTGGACGAGGAGGTCAAGGTCGGGAGTCCCGGGCCAAGGAGAGGCTGGTTGCAGTGAGGTGAAGCGCGGAATGAGCGAGTGCCCGGATCGCGGTGGGGCTTGGCCGCCAAGCCCCTGGAAACGCTGGGTTCATTGGCCTGATTTCGGAGAAGCAGGGCCTCCTTTCTGAGGCTCCTTGCGGCTTTCTTCCGTACCCATGTTGGTCCGAGTCCGGCTGCGGTAGTCGCGTCCGGCGAATCAGTGACGACGGGCCGTGAACAGTCGTCGGGTAGACGGCTGGTGTCACGCGGTCGTACGGCTTGGCTATGCGTCGCAAGAGACAGTTGGGCCAAAACGAAAAAGCGGGCGCTGGTCGGGACTATCCGGGAGGCTGATCAGGCCAAGGGATGAACAGAAGCTCGGGCCAAAGCGCCATCTGGCGTTTGGCCTTGGCTTCGTGCGTGGCGCGGTTGTCGAGGGCCGGGTTCGGGGTCAGGCGGAAGCCGAAGATGTCGTCGAGGCCGTAGGGGGCGTAGATGTCGAGGCCTGTGGCGGTAAGGCGTGCGCCGACGCAATGGGTGCGAAGCGCGAAGAGGTCTATGGCCTGAGCCGAGCGGGTCAGTTGCGGATAGGGCTGGCCGAAGCGGCTGGGATACCACAGATGCACGCGGGCCTGGTTGCGCAGCTCGACCGGCGGGACTGGCGGGAAGGCCGCAGTGACGCGGGCGATGGCACGGTCTTCGGCCTCATAGCTGAGGTCGGGGTCGAAGTAGAAGAGATCGACGTCCTTGATCCCGTAAAGCCAGGGCCGTCCGGTCAGATGGTTCCAGACCTGGTTGTAGATCGCGCCCGAGACGATCCAGGCGTCGGGGAGGTCGAGCCGCTGCAGGGTTTGCAGCCAGGCGGTCAGGTGCGGGCTTTGCGCGATGATCTCGCGCAAGGCCTTGTCTTGAGTTGCGGGGTCAAGCCCGGCGAAGCGGAGGTGGTGGCTCACAGACCCGGATAGATCGGGAAGCGCTGGCAGAGGGCTTCGACCTCGGCCTTGACCTTGGCTTCCACGGTGCCGTTTCCGTCTTCGCCATTCGCCGCAAGGCCTTCGACGACCTCGATGATCCAGCGGGCGATCTGGCGGAATTCGGCCTCGCCAAAGCCGCGTGTGGTGCCTGCCGGAGTGCCGAGGCGGACGCCCGAGGTGATCGTCGGCTTTTCGGTGTCGAAGGGAATGCCATTCTTGTTGCAGGTGATATGGGCGCGGCCAAGGGCTTTCTCGGTCGCGTTGCCTTTCACGCCCTTCGGCCGCAGGTCAACCAGCATCAGATGGGTGTCGGTGCCGCCGGTGACGATGTCGAGGCCACCCTTCATCAGCTCATCCGCCAGTGCCTGGGCGTTCTTGACCACCTGCTTCTGGTAGTCGACGAAGCCGGGACGCAGCGCCTCACCGAAGGCCACGGCCTTGGCGGCGATGACATGCATCAGGGGTCCGCCCTGGATGCCGGGGAAAATGGCCGAGTTGACCTTTTTCGCGATGTCCTCGTCGTTCGTCAGGATCATGCCGCCACGGGGGCCGCGAAGGGTCTTGTGGGTCGTGGTGGTCGCGACATGGGCATGCGGGAAGGGCGAGGGGTAGATGCCCGCGGCCACAAGGCCCGCGAAATGGGCCATGTCGACGAGGAGATAGGCGCCGACGGAATCGGCAATCTCGCGCATGCGCTTGAAGTCGATGATCCGGGGAATGGCCGAGCCGCCGGCGATGATCAGCTTCGGCTTGTGCTCGGTCGCAAGCTCGGAAAGCTGGTCGTAGTTCAGCGTGAGGTCCTGCTTGCGGACGCCGTACTGCACGGCATGGAACCACTTGCCCGACTGGTTCGGGGCCGCGCCATGGGTCAGGTGGCCGCCGGCATCGAGCGACATGCCAAGGATGGTGTCACCGGGCTTGATCAGCGCCTGGAAGACGCCCTGGTTCGCCTGTGAGCCGGAATTCGGCTGGACGTTGGCAAAGCTGCAGCCAAAGAGCTTGCAGGCCCGCTCAATCGCCAGGTTTTCGGCCACGTCGACATACTGGCAGCCGCCGTAGTAGCGCTTGCCGGGATAACCTTCCGCGTATTTGTTGGTCATCACCGAGCCCTGCGCTTCCATCACGGCGCGGGAGACGATGTTTTCCGAGGCGATGAGCTCGATCTCATGCCGCTGGCGGCCAAGTTCCTGGGTGATGGCACCGAAAAGCTCGGGATCGCGCGAGGACAGGGGTTCGGTGAAGAAGCCGGTATCGCGGTGGGAAGCGTTCATCTTACTGTCCTCTGGGCGGTGAGTGTGCGGCGCTATTTAGACCACGGGTTAGCGACAGGAAAGGCAGGAAAGCGACCTGTTCCGCGATGGCCGCGAAATAATCTTGCTGGGCGGAAAGTGACGATGACGAAAGGAAACCGCAGGGCGGGGCTTGAGTTTGCTAGGCGGGGCGGCGAAGACTTTGCCAGCGTTGAAGGAAGTGCCAGGGCATGAAGCGACAGCGGATCCGGTTCACGGCCTCGAAGGCCCCCGCAGCAGTGGCGGCCCTTGCTGCGCTGACCAAAGCCTATGGTCAATGCGAGGCCAGGTCTGCCGATGTGATCGTGGCGTTGGGCGGCGACGGATTCATGTTGCAGACGCTGCATGCGGCCCATGGCCAGCGGCTGCCGGTCTACGGGATGAACTGCGGCACCATCGGGTTTCTGATGAACGCCTTTCTCGTCGAGGGGTTGCCGGCGCGTCTGGAAGCGGCGGAAGAGACGGTGATCAATCCGTTGGTGATGCGGGCCGAGACTGTGCGGGGCAAGGTGACGACGGCCCAGGCAATCAACGAGGTTTCGCTTTTGCGCCAGGGGCCGCAGGCGGCAAAGCTGCGCGTGCTGATCGATGGGCGCGAGCGGCTGGAGGAGCTGGTCTGCGACGGGGCCCTGGTCGCGACGCCAGCGGGGTCGACGGCTTACAACTATTCGGCGCATGGGCCGATCCTGCCGATCGGTTCGGACGTGCTGGCGCTGACCGCGATGTCGGCCTTCCGGCCAAGACGCTGGCGAGGGGCGCTCTTGCCACGGACGGCCACAGTGCGCTTCGAGGTGATCGAACCGGAAAAACGGCCAGTGATGGCGGATGCCGATAGCCGGTCCTCGGTGCGCGATGTGGCGAGCGTCGAAGTGCGGTCCGACAATTCGGTCAGCCACCGGCTGCTGTTCGACCGCGGTCACGGACTTGAAGAACGGTTGATCGGTGAGCAGTTCGTCTGAACCGCTCGCCGGAAATCGTACGATTTCCGGACCGGAATTCTTCGAATTCCGGCGCCCCGGTGTCAGCTTGCCTTGGCGTTCCAGGCTTCGATCTTGCGGTAAAGCGTCGAGGGAGACACGTCCAGCACCCGGGCCGCCTTGGGAATTGATCCCCCATATTGGGCCAGTGTCGCCTCGATCAGGCGCCGTTCGGCTTCGGCCAGGGTAAGGCCGACCAGGCTTTCCGGCGCGGCCGCATCGGGGCCGAGGCTGGCAACGGGTGGCTGGTCCAGCTGCAGCGCTTCCTCGGTCAGGCCCGGCGGCAACATCTCGGGCGTCACCCAGCCGCCCTGGTTCAGCACAACGACATTGCGCATGACGTTCAGGAGCTGACGGACATTTCCTGGCCAGGGCAGGCTGGGCAAGAGGCTGCGGACCTGTGAGTCGAGGCCATGGAACTGGCGCCCTTCCTCTTGCGCAAAGCGGGAAAGGGCAGCTTCGGCGATCTCGAGCACGTCATTGCCGCGATCGCGCAAGGGCGGCATGTGGATCGGCACGACATAGAGCCGATAGTAGAGGTCCTCGCGGAAATGACCACGGCGGACGGCGTCGAGGGGATCGCGGTTGGTGGCGCAGACGATACGGACGTTGACCTTGCGGGGCCGGGTGGCGCCGACGGGTTGCACGGTCGACGTCTGCAGGAAGCGCAGGAGCTTGGTCTGCAGCGCCGGGGCCATCTCGCAGATTTCGTCCAGGAACAGCGTTCCGCCATCGGCCGCGGCGGCGGCGCCGGGCTTGTCGGAAATGGCGCCGGTAAAGCTGCCCTTCACATGGCCGAAGACCTCGCTTTCCAGCAGGTCCTGGGGAATGGCGCCGCAGTTGAGCGCAATGAACGGGCCCGAGGCGCGGCCGGAATTGGCATGGACGGCGAGGGCGCAAAGTTCCTTCCCGGTACCGCTTTCACCCGTGATGAAGACGGTCGCCATCGAGCGCGCGACGGATGAAATCGTCGTATGGATCCGCCGCATTGCATCCGACGAGCCGATGAAGCCCGAAGACGCCTCGCTGACTGCGACGGGATCACGGGCACGCTGGACCGGAACAGCTGGAGTGTCGCGAAGGTTGGCCTCGGCCAGAGCGTTCTGGACAGTGGCGAGAAAACGGCCCTCTTCGAAAGGCTTGACCAGGAAGTCATGCGCCCCGGCCCGCATCGCCTCGACCGCGCGGTTGACCGAACCGTTGGCGGTGATCGCGATGATGCGGGTCTCGGGTTCCTGGGTCAGTATGTCCTGCATGACCTCAAGCCCGTCCCGGTCGGGCAGGACGAGGTCGAGGAGCACGACTTGCGGGCGGTGGGTGCGAAACTGGGTGAGGCCGTCTTCGGCACTGCCGGCGACCACCACACGGTGCCCGGCCGTCGCCAGGATCGAGCGGTAGACCATCTGAAGTGAGAGCGTGTCTTCGATTAGCAGAACCGAAGGCCGCGCGATGCCGTTTTGGGATTTCATGTTCCGGGATTACCTTGGGACTTTGTGGCGCGCACATAGGCGATAAGCGCCCGGAGTTCGCGGGTAAGCGGTGACAGGATGGTCCGCGAAGCGGCAAGGTCCTGTTGATGCGCGAGGGCATTCAATTCTTCGGCCATGGCTTGCAGTGAAAGCGCACCCACCGAACCGGAGAGGGAAATCAGCACATGGGTCGCTTCGCGCAGGCGTTTCCAGTCGGCGCTGGCCGTGCCCTGTTCCACCGAATGCAACACGGCGTCGAGATCTTCGGTCAGCCGCGCCAGAAGCTCTTGCGCCAGATCCGGTCCGGTCAGATCGAGAAGGTGGGTCAGGCGCGAGGTGTCAAACTCGCCGATTTCGGCAGCAAAGGGGTTGGGTTCCGCTGAAAGGCGGGCGAGGGCCTCTTCGATAACTGCCAGTTCAACCCGGTGGCTGGGGGTATCCACGAAAGCGGACAGGACCGACACCGCACGACGCAGGTCGGCAAGGGCCTCGGACCGCGATCCGGCCGTGGAATCGCCGGGTCGGGTCATCGGCACACCGGGTAGGGGCGCGAAAATCTTTGCATAATGCAAAGTGTGACGCAGGATGCGGCCGCTGTCCAGTCACGCTTTGTCGGTGCCGCGCGCCAGTCCCAGGCCCTGCAGGGCCGCTGTGATCTCCTCCAGGATGGCTGGATCGTCGATCGTGGCGGGCATTTTCCAGGGCTGGCTGTCGGCGATCTTGACCATAGTGCCGCGCAGGATCTTGCCCGAGCGGGTCTTGGGCAGCCGGTCCACCACCACGGCGCGCTTGAAGTCGGCAACCGGGCCGATCCGGTCACGCACCAGCTTGACGCATTCCTTGACCACCTCGTCATGCGGGCGGCTCGAGCCCTTGTTGAGGCAGAGGAAGCCGAGCGGCGACTGACCTTTCAGGTCATCGGCCACCCCGATCACCGCGCATTCTGCGACGTCCTTGTGGCTGGCCAGGACCTCCTCCATCGCGCCGGTGGACAGGCGGTGGCCAGCGACGTTGATGACATCATCGGTGCGGGCCATGATGTAGAGATAGCCATCCGCGTCGATATAGCCCGCGTCGCCGGTCTCGTAGTAGCCGGGGAAGTGGGTGAGGTAGGACTTGCGGAAGCGGTCTTCGGCATTCCACAGGGTCGGCAGCGTGCCGGGGGGCAGGGGCAGCTTGATCGCTATGGCGCCAAGAGTGCCGGGAGAGGTCGGGTGGCCGCCTTCGTCGAGAACCTGGACGTCGAAACCGGGCATGGGGACGGACGGCGAGCCGATCTTGACCGGCAGGTGTTCGATGCCAAGCGGGTTCGCGGCGATGGCATAGCCGGTTTCGGTCTGCCACCAGTGGTCGATCACGGGGACCTTTAGGTGGGCTTGCGCCCAGTGGATCGTGTCAGGATCGGCGCGTTCACCGGCGAGGTACAGCGCCTGGAGGGTCGGAAGCGGGGGAACGAGCTTGCCATCCGGATCGTCGCGCTTGATGGCCCGGAGAGCGGTGGGCGCGGTGAAGAAGCTGCGGACCTTGTGTTCGTTGATCACCCGCCAGAAGGCGGCGGCGTCGGGGGTGCCGACGGGTTTGCCTTCGTAGACGATGGTGGTGCAACCCGCGATGAGAGGCGCATAGCAGATGTAGCTGTGGCCGACGACCCAGCCCACGTCGCTGGCGGCCCAGAAGACATCGCCCGCGCCGCAGTTGTAGATCGCCCGCATGGTCCAGTTGAGCGCGACAAGATGCCCGGCGGTCGGGCGGACGACGCCCTTCGGCGCGCCAGTCGTACCGGAGGTATAAAGGATATAAGCCGGGTGGTTGCCTTCGACCGGGGTGCAGTCGGCGGGTTGGACGCCGTACTGGAATTCGTGCCAGGCCACGTCGCGGCCGGGGGTAAGCTTGGCCACCTCCTGCTCGCGCTGGAAGATCACACAGAAGTCGGGCTTGTGACTGGCCAGGTCGATGGCCGCGTCGAGAAGTGGCTTGTAGTGGACCACGCGGGAGGGTTCGATCCCGCAGCTGGCCGCGATGATGGCCTTGGGTGTGCAGTCATCGATCCGGACGGCCAGCTCGTTCGCAGCAAAGCCCCCGAAGACCACCGAATGGATCGCACCCAGCCGGGCGCAGGCGAGCATCGCCTCCAGCGCCTCGGGGACCATCGGCATGTAGATGATGACGCGGTCGCCTTTCTGGACACCCTTGGCCTTCAACGCGCCGGCAAGCCGGGCGACGCGGTCCTGAAGTTCCGCGTAGGTGATGACGTGCTTGGTGCCGGTGACGGGGCTGTCGTGGATGATCGCAGGTTGCTTGCCGCGACCAGCGACGACGTGGCGGTCGACGGCGTTCCAGCAAGTGTTGACCTGAGCGTCGGTGAACCATTCGTAGAGGGGAGCACGGCTGTCATCGAGCGCGCGGGTGGGTTTCTTCACCCAGTCGATACCGCCAGCTGCGGAAAGCCAGAAGCCCTCCGGGTCCTTCTGCCATTGGCTGTAGACCTGTGCGTAGCTCATCGCGATCTCCCCCCGCTGATGCACTGACGCGGTGGTATGCGAAGGAATGCCGCCTGCGCAACGCTGTTACCGGTAGCAAGGTGCGACAGATTTGCAGAATTTGCGTATGCCGAGGAGGAAAATTTGCAAATAATTGGTTGCTGGGGACTTTGGCAGGTCAAGTGCGCCAACTTTGCAAAGAGCACAGTCAGTTCGTGGTGCGCCCAGGTCCGATAATGAGTCGGATCAGCAGCCCAATCGCGCCCCCGGCGACGATGAAGTACGCGGTGTCGAAGGCGAGCATCTTCCAGCCATAGGGCGTCAGGATCCCGTCGACCTCACGTGCGGTCCAGAAGTGGAACGTCGGGTCTTGCGAGATCCGATAGCCGTTCAGTCGTCCGATAAGGATGGAGATGGCCGCAATAATTGCAGAGATGCCCGCCCCCCAGGTCGCAGCCCTGGCCCAGGTCACTGGCTTGCCCATGACATGCCAGAGGACTGGTCCGACGAGGACCCAGGCGACAAGAAAGGCTATTGGCAGTCCGATGATCGCGGCGAACGGCAACAGGCCAAGGATCTGGAACCACGAGCCTTGGCCAAGTTGCATCACCGTGACGACGACCCAGCCGAGGAGAGCCGAGAGGATCATGGCTCTCTTGTGGTCGTTTGGAGAGTATGGGCCTTCCGGCCCCTCAACCATAATGCGCGACGGGCGTCCCCGCGATGGCGGACATGTTCAGAAGTCCCCGGGCGGTGATCGCTGGGGTCACAACATGCGCCTTGTTGCCCATGCCCATCAGGATCGGTCCGACCTCAAGGCCCCCCGACTTGACCTTCAGGATGTTCCGCACGCCCGAGGCGACCTCGGACGAGGCGAAGACCAGCACGTTCGCCGCACCTTCATAGCGCGAGTTGGGCAGGAGGCGGTCGCGGATCGACTGGTCGAGGGCGGCGTCGATGTTCATCTCTCCCTCATAGGCGAAGTCGGGCTCGCGGGCGTCCAGAAGTTCCAGCGCCTCGCGCATCCGGCGGGCCGAGGCGGTGTCCATGTTGCCGAACTGCGACTGGGTGCAGAGCGCGATCTTGGGCGCAAGACCGAAGCGGCGGACATGGCGGGCGGCGCCGATGACCGTCTCCATGATCTGTTTCGGTGAGGGTTCGGGATGGACATGGGTGTCGGCAATGAAAAGCGGGCCGTCTTCCAGGATCATCAGGGAAAGGGCCCCCACCGGGTGCAACCCGCCGCGGGCGAGGATTTGGCGGACATAACCCAGGTGCCAATTGAACTGGCCAAACGTGCCGCAAATCAGGCTGTCGGCCTCTTCCCGCTGGACCATGATTGCGCCGATGGCGGTGGTGTTCGTGCGCATCACCGCGCGGGCCGTGTCCGGCGTTACACCCTGGCGGGCCATGAGCTCGTGGTAGGTGCCCCAGTAGTCGCGGTAGCGATGGTCGTTTTCGGGGTTTACCAGGTGGAAGTCGCGGCCCGGACGAATGGGCAGGCCATAGCGTTCGCAGCGCGCCTCGACCACTTCCGGGCGGCCGATCAGGATCGGGACGTCGGTGGTTTCCTCAAGCATCGCATTGGCGGCGCGCAGCACCCGTTCATCCTCGCCTTCTGCGAAAACGATGCGACGGGTTGCAAGTTTCGAGGCCTCGAAGACCGGACGCATGAGGAGCGCGGACTTGTAGACCGAGCCGTCGAGCTTGCGCTTGTAGGCGTCAAGGTCGGCGAGCGGCCGGGTCGCGACGCCGGTTTCCATCGCGGCGCGGGCCACGGCAGAAGCGACGACGCCGATCAGACGGGGGTCGAAAGGTTTCGGGATCAGGTAATCGGGGCCGAAACTGAGCGTCTCACCCCGGTAGGCGGCGGCAGCCTCGGCCGAGGTTGTGGCGCGGGCGAGGGCGGCGATGCCTTCGATGCAGGCAATCTCCATCGCGTCGTTGATCGTTGTCGCGCCAACGTCCAGCGCGCCGCGGAAGATGAAGGGGAAGCAGAGGACGTTGTTTACCTGGTTCGGGAAATCGCTGCGGCCGGTGGCGATGATCGCGCCTGGGGCGACCTCGCGGACCTGGTCGGGCAGGATTTCCGGGGTGGGGTTGGCCAGTGCAAAGACGATGGGATTGGGGGCCATGGCCTTGACCATATCCTGCGTCAGGACGCCGGGTCCGGAGAGGCCGAGGAAGAGGTCGGCACCATGGATCACATCGGCCAGGGTCGCGGGGGTGGTGCCCTGGGCGAAGGCGTCTTTTTGCGGGGTCATCTGGGCTTCACGCCCTTTGTAGACCAGCCCTTCAAGGTCGCAGAGCCAGACGTTCTCACGCTTGACCCCAAGCTTGACCAGCATTTCGAGGCAGGCGATGCCTGCGGCGCCACCGCCGGTCGAGACCACCTTGATGTCTTCAAAGCGCTTGCCCGCGACGATCATCGCGTTGGTCGCGGCTGCGCCGACGACGATGGCCGTGCCATGCTGGTCGTCGTGGAAGACGGGGATATTCATCCGCTCACGGCAGAGCTTTTCGACGATGAAGCAGTCGGGGGCCTTGATGTCCTCAAGGTTCACCGCGCCGAAGGTCGGTTCCAGCGCACAGACGATTTCGGCCAGCTTGACTGGGTCGGGTTCGTTCACTTCGACGTCGAAGCAGTCGATGTTGGCGAATTTCTTGAAGAGAACGGCCTTGCCCTCCATCACCGGTTTCGAGGCGAGCGCCCCGATATTGCCAAGGCCAAGCACGGCGGTGCCGTTCGAGATGACGGCGACGAGGTTGCCTTTGGAGGTGTAGCGGCTGGCGGTCGAGGGGTCGGCCTTGATCTCAAGGCAGGCCTCGGCCACGCCGGGGCTGTAGGCACGGGCAAGGTCGCGGCCGTTGGCCAGCGGTTTCGTCGCGCGGATTTCCAGTTTCCCGGGCTTTGGAAACTCGTGATAATCCAGCGCCGCCTGCCGGGCCGCCTGCTTCGCCTCGTCATGCCGGTCGTCAGTCATCTGTCCCTCCTAAAGATGGTTTAACGTTAAACCATCCTGTCGCGTCGCGCTTTTGCTTGGTGCTCCAGCCGGTTGTTGCGCGGCCGGTCCCAGGTTTTCCCGGCAGAATGCCCGGAAACCCCGCGTATGGAAACAGGGGAAAACCCGCAAGTGTTTTCCCGTTAGGCAGTGGGATGCGCCACCCTGGGGTCAATAAAGTATTCCTTGTTTAGCAAGATATTGCATCCAAACGACAGGATGTGATGATTTCTTTTAGAAAAGGATTGGACGTCGGGTTATAGAAGTATACTTTTATCAGGAATCGTCCATTGATGCTTGCATGACCCGCGACAGCCACCGCACTCGAATCCACGAAGTGATCCGCGCAAGGCTGCTGCGTGGCGAGATCGGGCCAGAGGTTCGACTGGTTGACCATGCTATTGCCGCCGAGATGGGCGTCAGCCGGATGCCGGTCCGCGAGGCGCTGATGCAACTTGCCAGTGAGGGTTATCTGGTAAGCACCAGCCGGGGCTTTGCGCTTCCAGACTTGTCGCCCGATCGGATCGAAGAAGTCTTTGTCCTGCGCCGCCTTCTGGAGCCACATGCGGTGGCTTGTGTGGCCCGCGACCGGACAGGGGATGAACTGGACACGATGCGGTTGGCGCTGGCGGCCGCGCGGGATGCCTTTGGGGATGTCGGGGCTTTTCACCGCGGGGCGGAGGGGTTCCGCAATGCCTGGGTGGGCGCCGTGCGCAATGGCGAGTTGCGCCAGGCGATCCAGCGCTATTCGGGGCAGGTCCAGTCCGTGCGCTTTGCGACGCCGCCCGATGCGCAAGCCCGCAGAACAATCGTTGAAGGCCTGGCAGCGCTGCTTGCAGCCTTCGAGGCGGGGGATGGGCTGCTGGCATCCGAGCGGATGCTGCGCTTCATCTTCGACGCCGAAGACAGTTTTCGCCGGACCGCCGGCATGGATGCTTGAGGGAGACCAGAGATGACCGAAACCCGCGCCGAGATCCGGCTGCCGACGCAAGAGCTGCGCAACGACCTGCCCTTCTACACCAAGACGCTTGGCTTCCGGCTGGACATGATTTTTCCGGCCGACAACCCCTCGGTCGCGGTGCTGTCGGGCCATGGGGTGCGGCTGCGCATCGAGAAGGGCGCGGCAGAGGCACCGGGGACGCTGCGCATCCTGACCGACGATCCGGGCTTTGCCGGGGGGGCGAAGGCCCTGGTGGCGCCCAACGGGACCAAGGTGGAGGTGGACGAGCTGAACCCTCCGGTGGTGACACCCGCGACAGAGCACGCCTTTGTCGTGCGGCGGCTTGCTGACCAGGCGCCCTGGGTTATCGGGCGGGCGGGAATGGAGTATCGCGATCTGATCCCCAGCCGTTTGGGCGGCGCAATGATCGCGAGCCACATCCGGGTGCCGGATGGTCCGGTGCCGGACATGGTTCATTTCCACAAGGTGGGCTTCCAGCTGATCTTCTGCGTCGCGGGTTGGGTGGATGTTCTTTATGAGGATCAAGGCGGTATCCGCCGCATCCACGCGGGCGACTGCTTCATCCAGCCGCCGGGCATCCGTCACAAGGTGCTGCATTCCGAAGGCGTGCAAGTGGTGGAGATCGGGGTCCCGGCCGAGCATGTCACTGAGATCGACCACCAGATGACACTGCCCACTCCCGACTACCGGCCGGAGCGGGAATGGGAAGGGCAGAGGTTCGTGCATGACATCGGCACGAAGGGGGTCTTCAGACCCTTCCGCATTCCCGGATTCGAGGCGCGCGACACAACGATCCATGAAAACACCAAAGGCGTGGCTTCGGTCATGGTGGCGCGACCTCTGGGCGAGGCCGCACCTTGGACGGTGCATGAAGGAGATATCCTTTTCACTTTCGTGATGTCGGGCGCAATGACGCTGGAAGGCGAGGGCAAAGAGCCCTACCGGCTTTCGCCCGGGGACGCCTTCGTCATCCCTCCGGGGATGGCGACGCGCTATAGCGACGCAACGGCGGACCTCGAACTTCTGGAAGTGACGCTGCCCGGCAATCCGGTGACGCGCGTGCTTTGATCCGCTTGCAGAATGCGCGCGCTGGCCTCACACTCTGACCAAATGGTCAAAAGGAGGGGCGCTATGACGCTTTTGGAGGCGGCGACGGCGGTCAGGGAGCGGGCCTATGCACCCTATTCGCGCTTCAAGGTTGGCGCGGCTCTGCGCAGCACGTCGGGTGCGGTGCATGTCGGCTGCAATGTCGAGAACGTGGCTTACCCGGAAGGCACCTGCGCCGAGGCCGGAGCCATCGCGGCGATGATCGCGGCGGGGGATAGCCGGATCGCCGAAGTCTGCGTGATTGCCGACAGCCCGGATCCGGTCCCGCCCTGCGGCGGCTGTCGGCAGAAGATCGCGGAATTCGCCGGGCAGGACGTGCGTGTCACGCTTTGCACCACGGATGGAAAGCAGAAGGTGATGACAGTGGCCGAACTTCTGCCGGGTGTCTTCACCGCCGCGCATATGGAGCGGACATGAGCGACGCCCGCTCGATCATCGCCCGCATCCGCGACGGAGGCACGCCGCCTTCCGAGGACCTGCGCTGGTTTGCCGCCGGTCTGGCCTCGGGCGCGGTCACGGATGCGCAAGCCGGGGCCTTTGCCATGGCGGTGCTTCTGAAGGGTCTTTCCGAAGAGGGCCGGGTGGCGCTGACCACCGGCATGCGTGACAGTGGCAAGGTCATGGAATGGGACCTGCCCGGTCCGGTTGTGGACAAACACTCGACGGGCGGAATCGGGGACTGCACCTCGCTACTTCTGGCGCCGGCCTTGGCGGTCTGCGGGGCCTATGTGCCGATGATCTCGGGCCGGGGGCTGGGGCATACCGGCGGGACGCTGGACAAGCTGGAGGCGATCCCGGGCTTTCGGACCGGGCTGACAGAAAGCGCGTTCCGCAAGCAGATGGCCGAGGTGAAATGTGCCATCGTCGCGGCCTCCACCGATCTGGCCCCGGCAGACCGGCGGCTTTATGCGATCCGCGATGTGTCGGGGACGGTGGAATCGATCGACCTCATCACCGCGTCGATCCTGTCAAAGAAGCTGGCGGCGGGGCTGGAGGCGCTGGTGCTGGACGTCAAATGCGGCTCGGGGGCCTTCATGAAGACGCCAGAGCGGGCGGAGGCGCTGGCACGCTCGCTGGTCAAGACGGCGCAGGGGGCAGGCTGCATGACCTCGGCGCTCATCACCGACATGTCGCAACCCCTGGCCACTGCGGCAGGCAATGCGCTGGAAGTGATCGAGGTGATGGAGACGCTGACCGGTACCTCGGTCAACACGGCGCTCTGGGATGTGACCGTGGCGCTGGGGGGCGAGGTGCTGGCGCTGGCAGGACTGGCGAGCGATGCGGCGGACGGTGAAGCGCGGATCGCTCAGGCGCTGGAATCCGGCGCGGCGGCGGAATGTTTCGGGCGAATGGTCGTGGCCCAAGGGGGGCCTGCGGACTTCGTTGACCGCTGGCCTGACCGGCTGCCATCGGCGCCGGTGATGATGGAGGTTCCGGCGCTGGCTGACGGTTTCGTCACGGCGATCGACGGTGAGGCGCTGGGCCTAACGGTCGTGCATCTGGGTGGCGGGCGTCTGCGTGAGGGCGACCGGGTGAACCCCTCGGTCGGGCTGTCGGATCTGGCCGGGATCGGTGAGGAAACGGGCGCCGGAGTGCCCTTGGCCATGGTTCATTCCGTGACGGAAGATGCCGCACGTCAGGCTGTCAAGGCGGTGCAACTGGCCTATCGCATCGGGGATCGGGCGCCGGTCGAGCCTGAGCTGGTGCAGAAAAGGATCGGGTGAAGAGATGACCCAAGGACGTGCTTTCCTGATCGTGATGGATTCTGTCGGCTGCGGCGGCGCGCCGGATGCCGAGGCCTTTGGCGATGCGGGCTCGAACACCCTTGCCCATATCGCAGCGGCCTGTGCCGAGGGCCGCGCAGAGAAAGGGCGGAGCGGTTTGCTGCAGATGCCGAACCTCGACCGGCTAGGCCTTGGGGCGGCAATCCGGCTGGCCTCGGGTGCCGCGACACCGGGTCTGGAGGCGCGGCCTGAGGGGCTTTGGGGTGCGGCGACGGAAGTGTCGAAGGGCAAAGATACGCCCTCGGGGCATTGGGAACTGGCCGGCGTGCCGGTCCCCTGGGACTGGACCTATTTTCCCGAGACCGTGCCTGCCTTCCCTGACGACATCGTGGCCGAGGTCTGCCGTCTGGCGGGGACTGAAGGTATCCTCGGGAACTGCCATGCCTCGGGCGTGCCGATCATCGCGGAGCATTGCGAAGAGCATCTCAGGACCGGCTGGCCGATCTGCTACACGTCCGCCGACAGCGTCTTCCAGATCGCCGCGCATGAAGAGGCCTTCGGGCTGGAGCGGCTTTTGAAGCTTTGCAAGGACCTCGCGCCGATGCTGCATGCCCGCAAGGTCGGGCGGGTCATCGCGCGGCCCTTCACCGGCACGCCAGGTGACTTCAAGCGCACCTCGAATCGCAAGGATTTCGCGATCGAGCCGCCTTCTCCTACGCTGCTGGACTGGGTCGCGGGAGCCGGGCGGGCGACCCATGGCATCGGCAAGATCGGTGACATCTTCTCGAGGCGGGGAATAGGCAAGCTCCACAAGGGCAAGAGCGATGCCGACCTTTTCGAACACCTTGTCCGGCTTGGGGCCGAGGCCGAGCCCGGTTCCTTGACCTTTGCGAACTTCGTGGAGTTCGACACGTTATACGGCCATCCCCGCGACGTTGCGGGCTATGCCCGGGCGCTAGAATGGTTCGATGCGGGCCTGCCCCGGTTTTTCGCACAGCTGAAGCCCGGGGACCTGGCGATCTTCACCGCCGATCATGGCAATGACCCGACCTTTCGGGGCACCGAACACACGCGCGAACGGGTGCCGGTCGTGGGTTGGGGCGCGGGCCGCCGTGACGTCGGCTTGTGCGGCTTCGTCGATGTCGGCGCGAGCGTTGCGGCGCATCTGGGCGTGGCAGCACACGGTCCGGGGCGGAGTTTCCTGTGACACCCCGCCCGGGGGCGCTTCGCCCCCCGGACCCCCAGAGGATATTTGCACAAAGATGAAATGAGGAGTGTTTGATGACGGGTCTGCCGAAGGTCGAATTGCATTTGCATCTGGAAGGGGCGGCGCCGCCTGCCTTCATTGCGGGGCTCGCGAAAGAGAAGCATCTGGACATATCCGGCGTCTTCGATGAACGCGGGCAGTACAAGTACAAGGACTTCTGGGATTTCCTGAAAGTCTATGAGGCCGCGACTTCGGCCCTGAAGACGCCAGAGGACTATCACCGGCTGGTGCTGGCGGTTCTGGAGGAATCGGCGGCATCGGGCGTGGTCTATTCCGAGACCTTCCTCTCGCCCGATTTCTGTGGCGGGCGGGATGTGGTCGCTTGGAGGGAATACCTGCATGCGATGCAGGAGGCAGCGGATCAGGCCGATCGGCAGATGGGGATCACGCTGCGCGGCATCATCACCTGCATCCGGCATTTCGGGCCCGAGAAGGCGCGGGAAACGGCGCTTTGCGCCGCCGAGACGGCGGGGGACTGGATCGTGGGCTTCGGGATTGCGGGGGACGAGAAGATCGGCGCGCCCAAGGACTTCCGCTGGTCCTTCGATTGCGCGCGGGAGGCGGGGCTGCGCCTGACGGCCCATGCAGGCGAATGGGGCGGACCGACGTCGGTCCGGGATGCAGTGCGGGACCTTGAGGTCGAGCGGATCGGCCATGGGGTACGGGCGATCGAGGACCTGTCGCTGGTCGATGAACTGGCGGAAAAGGGCATCGTGCTCGAGGTCTGTCCGGGCTCGAACGTCACGCTTGGCGTCTTCCCAAGTTTCAAGGCGCATCCGATTGCAGAGCTTGACCGGCGAGGGGTGAAGGTCACGATCTCGACCGACGACCCGCCGTTCTTCCACACCACGATGGCCCGCGAATACGAGGAGCTTCACCGCGCCTTCGACTGGGACGAAGGGCAATTCCGGCGGATCGCGCGGCAGTCGCTTGACGCGGCCTTCTGCGATGCCGATACCAAGACGAGGATCGCAAAGCTGCTGGAGGCCTGAGAATGCTGGATCACCTGACCGTCGTGTCGCACCCCTTGGTCCAGCACAAGCTGACCCTGATGCGCGAGAAGGACACCTCGACCGCCAGTTTCCGCAAGCTTCTGCGCGAGATCAGCCTGCTTCTGGCCTATGAGGTCACGCGCGAGCTGCCGATGACCACCAAGCGGATCGAGACCCCCTTGGAGGAGATGGACGCCCCGGTGATCGAGGGCAAGAAGCTCGCGCTCGTCTCGATCCTGCGGGCGGGCAATGGCCTTCTGGACGGGATCCTGGAACTGGTCCCGGCGGCGCGGGTGGGCTTCGTCGGCCTCTACCGCGATCCGGAAACGCTGCAGCCGGTGCAATATTACTGCAAGCTGCCCGAGCATATGGAGGACCGGATCGCCATCGTCGTCGATCCGATGCTGGCGACGGGGAACTCCTCGGCGGCCGCCGTGTCGCTGCTGAAGCAGGCGGGGGCAAAGCAGATCCGCTTCCTCTGCCTTCTGGCCGCGCCGGAGGGGATCGCCCGGATGAAGGAAGCGCATCCCGATGTGCCGATCGTGACTGCGGCGGTGGACAGCCATCTGAACGATCACGGCTATATCGTGCCGGGCCTTGGCGATGCCGGGGACCGGATGTTCGGGACCAAGTGACCGGGCATCGCAACATGACGGGGCTCGGGTTGCGGGCGGGGTGGCCCTGGGCCTTGGCGGTTGCCTTGTCGGGCGGAACCGCCCAGGGGCAGGGGCTGAACCAGCCAGCCGAGATTCCTCCGGCCGATTTCGCTGGGCAACAATATGTCGACAGCAGGGGATGCATGTTCGTCCGGGCTGGGACGGCGGATCAGGTGCTGTGGATCCCGAGGGTGACGCGCAGTGGCGCGCTGATGTGCGACAACCCTGTGTCGGGTGGACGCGCACTGGTTGAAGGCGAGACCACCGCTGCGGTCGCGCAGGACACTGCCGTCGAAGCTCCGGCAACGCAGGAGAGTTCTGCCACCGGGGGCGTTTTCGTGGCGGTTGGCAGCTTTGCCTCGGCGGAAAACGTGACGAAGGCCGAAGGCCGGTTGGCCGAGCTTGGCTATAGTGTTGTCCGTGGGCGGCTGCAGGGGGGCAGCGCAAATCTGACCACGGTCTTTGCTGGCCCCTTCCCGGACGCCGATGCCGCGGCCAAAGCGCGGCAGACTCTGCGCGAGGGCGGGTTTCCCGATGCCATCGTCGTGGGCCCCTAGCCAGTCAGGGCGTTAGCCGCTGCAGATCCCCTGCAGGGCAAGCCATGCCTCGTCGGAAATCAGCGGCGTTTCCGACAAACCCTTGTAGGGATCATTCGTCACCAGTGTGCCCGTTGCCGTTCCGTCAGGATCGACCGCGACCGCATAGGGCGAGACCGGGATCTGCGCGGCTTCGAAGGCGGCAAGCACAGTGCTGTCGGGCAGGGCTGCGGGCGCTGTCCGCAGGGCGGCCTCACCGTAGCCGTTCAAGGCGCTGTCGGGCAGCTCGGCCGTCGTGAGGAGCCGGAAGGTAGCGGCAAGTCCGGCATGTTCGAGAAGCGGAATGATCGGGTCACGGGCCTTGGCGCGCAGTCTTTCGACCAGGGCAGCGCCTGCGGCTGCCTCGGGTCCGTTGGCCTGTTCGATCAGCCGTCGCGGCAGGATGATGACATCGCCGGGCAGGTTGAGCGGCTGCTCGACGCCTTCGGGCATCACATAGAGGATGGGCGTGTCCAGCGGCCCGAACACCCGTTCGGACAGGGCTGCCAGCGCCTGCAGGCCAAGCTGGTTGCGACAGTTGGCTCCGGTGACCCGGGCAAGATCGTCCAGCGCGCGCTGTCCGATTTCGGCTCGCTGCGCCAGGGGAACAACCGAGGCCGTGTGCCGGACCAGGGCTCCGGGCAACCAGACAAGGGCGGCAAGCACAACGGCTGCGGCGGTTCCTGCCAAAAGGACACCCCGCAGGCGTCCGGGGCGGGACGTCGCGGACTGCACGGCCTGACGCACCATGCCAAGGGCTGCGATCATCTCGGGGTCGGTCAGTTCCAGGCTTTCGGCGGCATCCGGCCCCGGCGCGAAGACCGGAGGCTCTTCGCCACGGTTGATCCGTTCAATGGCGGGAAGCGACCAGTGGCTGATGGCGGTTCCGGTCCTGGGATCGGAAAGGACGAGGGTCGCGTCCCCAAAATGGACGAGCACGTCACGCCGCTGGTCCTGCGGCGTCTCACGCCACAGTCCACCGCATTCAAGCCGTTGATACTTTTTCAGAGCCGTCATCGGCTGCAAGGTCTCTGCCTGTTTTGCCGCCAGCTTATCCGGCCCGAAGCGCGGCGACAATCACCCCTCCGGCCTCAAGAGACGGCAGCGACCGGGATTTGCTGCCTTTGGTCGCGTTCGGGCTGGCAAGGCAGGCGGCTCTGGGCAAGATCAGTTCAGGCAAGCCGGAAGAGCAGATGAGCGAAACGCAGAACCGAACCCTAGCCGCGGCAGGAGCCGTGCTGGTCTACGCAACCGTTATCGGATTCACTGACAACTATGTCCGGGTGATCGCCGAAGACGGCGGGTTGTGGCAGTTCCACGCCACCCGGACCGCCATGGCGCTGGCCCTGCTTCTGGCCCTTGCCGCGCCCCTGGGGCTGAGACTGCGACCGCGCCGGTTTCGTGGCGTCCTTGCCCGGTCGGCCATTCACGGTGCGGCCATGCTGATCTATTTCGGAGCGCTGGCTTTCCTGCCCGTGGCGCAGGTGGCGGCGGGCCTCTTTACCGCGCCGATCTTCGTGCTCTTGATCCAGCGTTTCATCTATGGCCGGCCGATCGGGTTTTGGCAGGCCCTGGCAGTGGGGATCGGGTTTGCGGGTGCCATCATCGTACTTGGCCCCGAGGCCTTGAAAGGGGCAAGCCTTGCCGCGACGTTGCCGGTCCTGGCCGGCGCGCTTTACGCGATGGGAAATATCGCCACGCGGCAATGGTGCGCCGAGGAATCCGCCGAGACGCTACTTGGCGGTTTCTTCGCCATGCTTGGGGTATTGGGACTTGTCGGCATGGCCGTCCTCACGCTTTTTCCGGTTGAGCCCGGCACCGGGCCGTCCCAGTTCCTGCTGCGCGGGCCGGTCTGGCCGACGGGCAGTTTCCTTTTGTGGACCTTTGTCCAGGCGGCCGGTTCGCTGCTTGGCGTCGGACTGATGATCAAGGCGTACCAGATGGCCGAGGCCTCTCGTGTGTCGGTCTTCGAATATGTGATCCTGCCGACGTCGGCCTTCTGGACCTGGGCGATCTGGGGCGAGACGCTTGCCTGGTATTCCTGGATCGGCATGGCGCTGATCGTGGTTGCGGGCGTGATGATCGCCCGTCAGTCGCCCACCGCCTCGCGCCAGTGACGGCGGCAGAGCGAGACATAGGTCTCGTTCCCGCCGATCACCACCTGGTCGCCCTCGCGCAGCGCTTTCCCATCGGGGCCCTTGCGGACGACCATGGTGGCCTTCTTCCCACAATGGCAGATGGTGCGGACTTCACGCATCTCGTCGGCCCAGGCCAGAAGCGCGGCCGAGCCGGGAAAGAGGTTGCCCTGGAAATCGACCCGCAGGCCATAGGCCATCACCGGGACGCCCAGGTCATCGACGGCGCGGGCCAGTTGCCAGACCTGCTCCTTGGACAGAAACTGCGCCTCGTCGATGAAGACGCAGGCCACGGGGCCTTCGGCGAAGCGCGCCTTCAGCTTTTCGAACATGTCCTCGCCGGGTGCGAACGTGTCCGCCGCCTCGCCAATGCCGATCCGGCTGGCGATGCGGCCCTGTCCGGCACGGTTGTCGAACTGCGCGGTGATCAGATAGGTCTGCATGCCCCCCTCACGGTAGTTATGCGAGGCTTGCAGGAGCGAGGTCGATTTCCCCGCGTTCATGGTAGAGTAGTGGAAGTGGAGCTTGGCCATGGCGCCAGCCCTAACCGATCGCCGGGCCGCGCCGCAAGCATTTCGCCTGCAGGTGCCGCCCGGCGACGGCAGGGAACCAATACTGAGTTGGGCTTTCGGGCCCGGAACGCGAAACTGGGGAATACGCCCGCACACTGGTCAAATACACAGGCCCGCCGCTTTGGATCGGCACCGCCGTCCCCCGGTTTCCGGGCAGATGCGGCGGGCCCAACTCTTGCCGGTGCTGGGGACACCGGCCACTCATAAACGTTCCGGAGGTCCCGGAACCTCTTTATTCATGACAAAGCGTTCCCATCAGATTAATGGGAAAAAAATCATGTGTTTCCCCGCATCCGGAATGCGTCTGCGGGGCCAGTGGAGCCTGTGATGACGATTGCGTCCTATTTGAAGAAACACACCGAAGCCCTGGTGAAGGACGTGGGCATCGAGTCTGCTTGCGAGATCACCGGCAAGTCGAAGGCGACGCTTGGTCGCTACTACTCTGACAGCGACGAACACGATGACCGGTTCATGCCGATCGATGTGGTGGCCCAGCTAGAAGGGTCGAGCCGCTTTCCCCATGTCACTGCGGCCTTGGCCGATCTGCGCGGGATCACGCTGTCCTACGACGGGGAAAAGCGCAATGCGACCTCATCCGGGGTCAA
Source organism: Tabrizicola sp. (assembly GCA_016792685.1). Taxonomy (GTDB): domain Bacteria; phylum Pseudomonadota; class Alphaproteobacteria; order Rhodobacterales; family Rhodobacteraceae; genus Tabrizicola. The sequence goes on from JAEULQ010000068.1 coordinate 58,959, forward strand.
CCAGGACGTGGTCGCACTGGCGCAGCGGTTCGGGATGCTGATGGCCGAGTACAACCAGGCCATCGGCGACGGCAAGATCTCGATCAATGAGGCCAAGCGCCTGTTGCGCGAGACGCTGGCCATCCAGCAGGTTCTGCTGGAGATGAAGCTGAACCTTGAGGAAGAGGCCAGCTGATCGCTGGCCGCCAGGGTCAGAAACCTTCGAGCACGATCTTGCCGCGGGCTGTCCCGCTTTCCAGGAGGCGATGCGCCGCAATCAGGTTGGGCGCGTTGATCGGCTTTAGCACCTCGGTCAACGTGCTGCGGATCTTGCCGTCATCGACAAGCTTTGCCACCGCGTCCAGCAGCCGCGCCTGATCTTCGATGTCTGTCGTGCCGAAGATCGACCGGGTGAACATCATCTCCCAATGGATCGACACCGACTTGCGCTTGAAGATCGAGATGTCGACTGGGCCTTTCGGGTCGTCGATCAAAGCAAAGCGGCCCTGAACCGCGATGAGCGCCGCGATTTCGGTCAGGTGCTGGTCGGTTTCGGTGGTCGAGAAGACAAAGGCTGGGGCGCCGATCCCAAGGGCTGCGACCTGCTCGGCTAGGGGCTTGCGGTGGTTGATGACGTGATGGGCGCCAAGCTCGCGCACCCAGGTCTCGGTTTCCGGGCGTGAGGCGGTGGCGATGATTGTCAGGTCGGTCAGTGCCCGCAGAAGCTGGATCGTGATCGATCCGACTCCGCCCGCGCCGCCGATGACCAGGATCGCATTCGCGGCCCCCGGAACCGGGCGGCGGATGTCGAGCCGGTCGAACAGCGCCTCCCAAGCGGTGATCGCGGTCAGGGGCAGGGCTGCAGCCTCGGCGTCGGACAGGCTGGCGGGCTTGTGGCCGACAATGCGCTCATCGACCAAGTGGAACTCGGCATTGGCGCCGGGGCGGGTGATGGAACCGGCATAGTAGACCTGGTCGCCGGGGCGGAAGCGGGTGACGTCGGGCCCGACCTCCACCACTTCGCCGACCGCGTCCCAGCCCAGCACCTTCCACTGCCCCGGTTCCGGCGTTGCCGAACGGCGGACCTTGGTATCGACCGGGTTCACCGAGACGGCCCTGACGGCGACCAGAAGGTCGCGCCCCTGCGGCATCGGGCGGGGCAGGGTGATGTCCTGCAGGGCGTCGGCGCGGTCGATCGCTCCGGGGGTCTGATAGCCAATCGCTTTCATGGTCTGATCCTTTGCTTGCTTCGGACCTCAGATGCGCCTTATGCTCATAATGAGCAATACGCACAAAATAAGCCTATACTATCAAAAAGGATAGCACGATGGCCAAACCCCGCTTCTCGCGCTTTGACTGCGCGCCCGGCTGTTCGGTCGAGGCGGCGATCGGGCTGATCGATGGCAAGTGGAAGTCGGTGATCCTCTACCACCTGATGACCCAGGGGACGCTGCGCTTCGGGGCCCTCGGGCGGATCGTGAAGGCAACTCCGCGCATGCTGACCAATCAGTTGCGTGAGCTTGAGGAGGACGGGCTGATCACACGCACGGTCTTTGCGCAGGTGCCGCCTCGGGTGGACTATGCCCTATCGCCGCTTGGCCGCAGCATGGAGCCGATCCTGCAGGCGTTGAAGCTTTGGGGGGATGCCAATCTTGGCCTTTACGGCAAGCCGACCGCGTCCGCGCTGGAAAGCCCGGACGCGGCCTGAGGCCTAGCGGCTTTCGCGACGGGGCGCGAAGCTGCCGCCTTGCGGTTTGCCCTGTGCCGGGCGCTGGCCCTGAGGCTTGCCCTGACCGCCGGGGCGACCCTGGCCGGAGGGTTTGCCCTGACCGCGCGGCGCTTGCGGCTTTGCGGTCAGTTTCTGGCCCTGACGACCCCCGCCACCCGGACGCTGTCCGCGGTTCTGCCCGGGTTTCGGCGCGGCGGCGACGATATCGGCGGCCCAGGGCGCGCCACCCACGACGGGCAGCGGGGCCTTCAGAAGCTTCTCGATCGCCTGCAGCTCACCCATTTCGGCCGGCGCGCAGAAGCTGATCGACGAGCCATCCGCCCCCGCCCGCGCCGTGCGGCCGATGCGGTGGACGTAGTTCTCCGGGACGTTCGGCATGTCGAAATTGTAGACGTGGCGAACGGTCGGGATGTCGATCCCCCGCGCCGCGACGTCCGTGGCGACCAGCACGTCAAGCTCGCCACCCCGGAACTCGGCCAGGGTCCTGTCACGCTGGTTCTGGCTTTTGTTGCCGTGGATCGAGCCTACCTTGAAGCCCCAGACCGCCAGAAGCTTCATCAGTTTTTCCGAGCCATGTTTGGTGCGGCCAAAGACCAGCGCCTGCTCGCCCGGGTGCTTCTTCAGGTATTCTTCCAGAAGCCGCGCCTTGTCGCCGTTCGGGATGTAATGGACGCCCTGGCTGATCCGCTCCACCGGCTTGCCGGGCGGTGCCACCTGCACCTTGACAGGATCGCGCAGATAGGTGTCGGCGATTTCCGAGATGTCCTTGGGCATGGTCGCGCTGAACAGCAGCGTTTGCCGCTTCTGCGGGATGTGCTTGGCGATCTTCCGAAGGGAATGGATGAAGCCCATGTCCAGCATGTGGTCGGCCTCGTCCAGGACGAGATAGCCGCATTTCTCCAGGGACACGTCGCCGCGTTCCAGAAGGTCGATCAGACGGCCCGGCGTCGCGACCAGCACGTCAGTGCCCTTCGACAGCGCCTGCGCCTGCTTGAAGAGGGATGCGCCGCCAACGACCATCGTCACCTTGACGGCTGTGCCCTTGGTGAAGACCTCGAAATTGTCCTTGATCTGGCCAATCAGTTCACGCGTCGGCGCCAGGATCAGCGCGCGGACGTTCTTCGGGCCCGGCGGGTGGCCGATGTCCAGCAGGCGGTGAAGCAGCGGCAGGCCGAAAGCGGCGGTCTTGCCGGTGCCGGTCTGGGCCAGACCCATCAGGTCGCGGCCTTGCATGATGTAGGGAATTGCCTGCGCCTGGATCGGCGTCGGCGTTTTAAGCGTGGTCTTTTCCAGCGCTTTCAGAATTTTCGGCGAAAGGCCGAGCTCGGCAAAGCCGGTCATGGGGTCGTCCATCAATCAGAGTGCCCGCAGCCCTCGCCCCGGACGCCTGTCCGGAACCGTGCCGCTGGCGGCGCCCCTGCGTGAATGTGGGAACCTCATGTCCGGGCCTTTCGGTGCTCACGCGGCACGGGCTTCGGACAGGGGGCAAATGGGTGTATTCTGGGCCCAAGTCAAGCTGATTGCCCGATTATTGCCGGGACTGGACGTTGTTGTCGCCGAAGCGTAACACTTCGCGCGTTCCTGTTGCTGGTAGCCGTCCTTTCCCGAAAGGCTGCGGCGCTGCTGCGTTTGGCTGCCAAGTCTCTTTGTTTTCAACCGCTTGCCTGGGTCCGTGTCAACATGCCGAAGCTTCATCGAATAGCCGCTCTCTGCGTCAGTCTTGCTGCGGGTGCCTGGGTTCTGTCCGGCGAGTTCTCGTCCGTCGGCAGCGCCGAGGAGGCGGAGGGTAAGGAATCCCCTACGACCGAGACCGAAAAGGCCCCGCTAGTGCGCACGGTGGCAGCGGTGGAGCCGACCTTCATCGACCATTCCCGCGCTATCCGGCTATCCGGCATCACTGCGGCGGACAAGCGTGTCAGCCTGGCTGCCCGGGCCGAAGGCGTGATCGCCACGCTGTCGCTTGAAAAGGGGGCCCCGGTTGAGGCCGGAGCGATCGTGATGACGCTGGAGGGCCCCGAGGCCGTTGCGCAGGAAAAGATCGCCGAAATCGCACTCGCCCAGAAAGAACGCGACCTTGAGGTTGCCGAGAAGCTCTTTGCGGGTGGCAGCACGTCGGAAAGCAACCTGACCAATGCAAGGTCGGCCCGCGATGCGGCGCTGGCGGAACTCAACCGCGCGCAGGCATCGGCGGACCGTCTTGAGTTGAAGGTGCCGTTCTCGGGGATCGTAGACAGTCTGTCGGTCGAGCTTGGCGAGTGGGTCCAGACCGGCGCGCCGGTAGCGACGATCCTGTCGCTTGATCCGATCCTGGTGAAGGCGGAGGTCAGCGAAGTGGATCTGGCCAGCGTTTCGGTCGGCTCGACCGCGAAAGTCCGGCTGGTCAATGGGCAGGAGATGGACGGGACGATCCGCCTGGTTGCCCGCGAGGCTTCGGCCGAGACGCGGACCTACCCGGTCGAGATTGCCTTGCCGAACCCAGATCTGACGCTACCGTCCGGCATGACGGCCGAAGTCGCACTGTTCGCGGCCCCCGTGCGTGCTGTCGTGGTGCCGCGGTCGATCATCACCCTGTCCGAAACGGGCGAGCTTGGCCTGCGTGTCGTGGGCGCAGATGGTCTGGCCCAGTTCGCCACAGTCACGATCATCGACGATACGCCCGACGGGCTGGTCGTGACCGGCGTGCCTGAGGGCGTGCGCATCATCACGGCCGGACAGGATCTGGTGCGCAACGGCGAGCCAGTCGAAGTTGCCGCCGAGGTCGGGCAATGAAACTTGTCGAAACCGCCATTGCGAATGCCAGGCTGACGATCTCGGTCCTGCTGTTCCTGATGCTGGCCGGCGCGATGGCCTATGTGAACATTCCGAAAGAGGCCGAGCCGGACATCAAGATTCCGGTGATGTATGTCAGCATGCATTATTCCGGAATCTCGCCGGAGGATTCCGAACGCCTTTTGTTGCGCCCGATGGAAACGGCGCTGAAATCGATCACCGGAATCAAGAAGATGACCTCGAGCGCCTATCAGGGCGGGGGCAACGTGGTGATCGAGTTCCAGGCCGGCGCCGATTTGAAGAAGGCGCTGGATGATGTCCGCAACAAGGTGGATCAGGCCCGGCCCGAGTTGCCCGATGGCGCTGATGAGCCGACCGTCAACGAGATCAACCTGTCCGAGTTTCCCATCCTGGTCATCACCCTGTCTGGGGATGTGCCCGAGCGTGTCCTGGCTAAGGCCGGGCGCGAGCTGCGCGACAGGATCGAAGAAGTCTCGTCGGTTCTGAATGCCGAACTGCAGGGCGTTCGCGACGACCAGGTCGAAGTGGTGATCGACCCCGGCAAGCTTGCGACCTATGGCCTGCGTCCCGATATCCTGATTGCGGGTTTTGCCGCCGGAAACCAGCTGGTGGCCGCCGGTGAGCTTGAGGGCGCCGAAGGGCGCTATGCGATCAAGGTGCCCTCGCTGCTCGAGACCGTCGAGGATGTGGCCAATCTGCCCGTCGTTTCGACCAGCACCGCCACAGTCCGCGTTCGCGACATCGCCGAGATCCGTCCGACCCTGAAAGAGCCACAGACGGTGACCCGGCTTGATGGCGCCCCGGCCATTGCGATCGAGGTCTCGAAACGGGCCGGCGCGAACCTGATCGAGACGGTCGATGAAGTGAAGGCCGTGGCGGAAGAGTTCAAGGCACTGCTTCCCGAAGGCACGGTAGTCAGTTTCAGCCAGGACAAGTCGACGGATATCCGGCAGCTTCTTTTCGATCTGCAGAACTCGGTCCTGACTGCAGTCATCCTGGTCTTCATCGTCATCCTTTACGCCCTTTCGGTACGGTCCTCCTTGCTGATCGGCCTGGCGATCCCGGCGTCCTTCCTGATGGGGATGCTGGCCCTGTCGCTCTGGGGATATACCGTCAATATCGTGGTTCTCTTCTCGCTGATCCTGGCGGTGGGGATGCTGGTCGATGACGCGATCATCGTCACCGAATATGCCGAACGTCGGATGAACGAGGGGATGGAGAAGCGCGCGGCTTTTGCCATGGCCTCGCACAAGATGACCGGACCGGTGGTTGCGGCCACCATGACCCGGGTTGCGGCCTTCTCGCCCTTGCTGTTCTGGCCGGGGATCGTCGGCGAGTTCATGAAATACCTGCCGATCACGCTGATCGTCACGCTTTCGGCCTCGCTTGTCTATGCGTTGATCTTCGTGCCCACGCTTGGCGCAATCATCTCCAAACCCTTCAAGCATCCGCCCGAACACAAGGACGGGGCCTATATGTGGGTCGTGGGCAAGGCCGTGCGGCACCCCTGGACCGTGCTGGTCCTTGCCGTGGGTCTGCTCGTTGCCGTGCCCTATACCTACACCCAGGTCGGGAAGGGCACCGAATTCTTCCCGGACGTCGAACCCGAGTTCGGCCTTCTCTACGTCAAGGCGCGCGGCAACCTGTCCATTGCCGAAAAGGATGCCCTTGTTGCCCAGGCCGAGGCCCGCATCCTTGGCTGGCCGGGGGTCGAGACGGTCTATACACGCTCCGGGGCGGGCGGCGGTCAGGGCAACGAAGTGGATGCCGACGTCATCGGCGTCATCCAGTACGAGTTCGTGGACTGGCGTGAGCGCAAGAGCGCCAACGCAATCCTTGCCGATCTGCGGACTGCGATGGTCGGGATTCCCGGGGTCGATATCCAGGTTTCGGTGCCGCAGGCCGGCCCTCCGACCGGCAAGGCGATCCAGATCCAGCTGTCGGCGGATGACCCGACCTACCTGAACCAGGTTGCGGCCGAAGTGGCCGATCGGCTGGCCGCAGTTCCGGATGTCATCGACATCTCGAACGGGCTGCCGCCGCCGGGTGTCGACTGGGAGCTGCAGGTCGACCGCGCGGCCGCTGCGCGATACGGCATCGCGCCGTCGACCGTGGGGGCCATGGTACAACTTGTGACCGGGGGGCTGAAGCTTTCCGACTATCGCCCGGCCGGGGCGGATGACGCAGTGGACATCGTGCTGCGCTTGCCCTCGGACCAGCGGACGATCTCGGCCCTGGATCAGTTGCGCATCCAGACGGCACAGGGATCGGTGCCGATCTCGAACTTCGTCACCCGCAAGGCTGCCCCCACAACGGGGACGCTGACCCGGATCGACAGCGCCCGGACAGTGACAGTGCAGGCCGGCATCCGCGAAGGCGTGCAGGCCGATCAGGTCTATGCCAAGATCACCGAGGCGATGGACGCGGCCAATCTGGAGCAGTACGGCATCCGCTGGAAGCTTGCGGGTGAAGACGAAGAACAGGCCGAGGCCATGGCCTTCCTCGCCAATGCCTTTGTCGCAGCGATCTTCCTGATCTTTGCGGTGCTTTTGGCCCAGTTCAACAATTTCACCTCGGTCGGGCTGGTGCTTTCGGCGGTCGTCATGTCGACCATCGGGGTGTTCCTGGGCCTGATGATCATGGGCCAGCCTTTCAGCGTGGTCATGACCGGGATCGGTGTCATCGCGCTGGCCGGTGTTGTGGTGAACAACAACATCGTGCTGATCGACACCTATGATACCCTGCGGCGTGAGGGGAAGCCGAAGATCGAGGCGATCCTGCAGACCTGCCGCGAAAGGGCGCGGCCCGTGGTCCTGACCGCGTTGACGGCGATCCTGGGGGTGTTGCCCATCGCCTTCGGCCTGAACATGGAGCTCTTGAACCATGAGGTGACGATCGGCGCGCCCTCGACCCAATGGTGGATCGCGCTGTCCTCGGCCATCGTCTACGGCCTGGCCTTTGCGACCGGCCTGACGCTGATCGTCATCCCCTCGCTGCTGATGCTGGTTACCCGGGCCGACAACCCGAAGCCCTGGTTCTGGCAGCGTGAGAAGCGGCGGGCGTGGTACGCCCAACACCGCCCCGAAAAGCTCCGGGGTCGGGGCAGGGCGCAGCCGGCGGAATAGTCAGTACATCGAGCGGCGATAGTCGTCTTCAAGCCCTTCGTCGATCCGTTGCATTTCTGCAGGATCCTGCGGCGCGCCTGTCGTCTGGTCGAGGATCATCTTCACCAGTGAAGGCATTTCCTTGCGGTCCTGCCGTGCTTCGGGGTCCCACAGGCGCGAGCGCCGGAAAGCCTTGGCACAGTGCAGAAAGACTTCGGTCACCCGCACAATGATGGCAAGCGTCGGTACTCGGTCGTTGACCGCCATGACCTGCAGGATATCGGGGTCGACTGTCAGGCTGGCCTGACCGTTCACCCGCAACGTGTCGTCAAATCCGGGGACCATGAACAAAAGCCCGACATTCGGATTGGCCAGGATGTTCGACAAGGTGTCCAGGCGGTTGTTCCCTGGCCGGTCCGGGATCGCCAGATTGCGGTCGTCCAGCACCTGCACAAAGCCTGCCGGGTCTCCGCGCGGGCTGACATCGGCCTTGCCGTCGCCGCCTTGCGTGCCGATGCACAGGAAAGGAGCACGACGGATGAATTCCCTTGCGTGGGCGTCCAGCGCCGTCAGGGATTTCCGCGCGGCAAGATCATGGGTCGGGGGGTAAAGTGCGCGAAGGGCGGCTTCATCGGGGACTGAAAAGTCCGGCCGGGGCACAAGTCCTGTCATCTTTGGTCCTGCTGATCAGTGGGGACGTGAAGACCCTGACAGCAAGTTGGAAAAAGAAAAAGGGACGGCGATGCCGTCCCGCTTTCAGTTTCTCTTTGGTGGAGCCAGGGAGGATCGAACTCCCGACCTCTTGAATGCCATTCAAGCGCTCTCCCATCTGAGCTATGACCCCACCGGAGAGAACCGCGCCGTTGCCGCCGCGATGCCGGGTGTTTAGGGGAGGTCGCCGGGGCGTGCAAGGGGAAAAATCCACCTTGCTCCCCGGCTTTTCCCTTAAACTTCTTCCTCGTCGCCCGGCACGTCGGCGAGGTCGTCGAGCGACACGTTGTCGTCGGCGTCGTCTTCCAGAAGATCGTCATCCATCTCGGTATCGTCGGCGACCGCGCCGTCCAGGAGGACGTCTTCGGCCTCCAGATCCTCGACCAGGACATCGTCATCCTTTTCGGGAACCGCGCGCGAAATGACCGAGGCCGCCATCTTGCGGCGAACGGATTCGATATCCACGATCTCGCCCGTGTAGGGGCTGACGATCGGTGTCCGGTTCAGGTCATAGAAGCGCTTGCCGGTCGTCGGGCAAATCCGCTTCGTGCCCCATTCTGCTTTGGGCATGGTCATCCCTTTGAGTGGTCTGTGAGCCAGGAAAACTGCCGCTTGCCACAGGTGCAGGCGAGTGTCAAAGCCTTTTGTGTGCCTGTGGAACTGGCTATGGTTGCTACAGGTTTCAAGGGGTCTTCATGCCGGTTCTTCCAGGGTCGCCGCCGGTCGAGGTGCATCTGAAAAGGTCAGCCCGGGCGCGGCGATTCTCGCTTCGGGTGTCGCGGCTGGACGGGAAGGTCACGCTCTCGATGCCGCTCCGGGCGCGCGAGGGTGAGGCGCTGGCCTTCCTGCGCGGCCACGAGGGCTGGCTCAGGGAAACACTGCAGGCGATGCCCGAGTCGGCCCTGCGGCCGGTTGGTCTGGGCATGGTCATCCCGGTCGAAGGGCGCGAGCTGCGGGTGGCGCCGGGCGCGGGCCGCGGCGTGAGGGTCGAGGGTGACGACCTCTTGGTGCCAGGCGATCCCGCGACTGCGGGTGCACGGGTGTCGGCCTGGCTGAAGACCTTGGCCCGGGACCGGCTGGCCCGGGCCTCGACCCATTATGCCGGGCTGGTCGGGCGCAGCTATGCGACGCTGGCGTTGCGCGACACCCGGTCGCGTTGGGGCTCCTGCTCGCCCGATGGCAGGCTCATGTATTCCTGGCGGCTGATTATGGCCCCGCCGCAGGTGCTGGGTTATGTCGCCGCACATGAGGTCGCCCATCTGGTCGAGCTGAACCATTCCCCGGCCTATTGGGAGGTGGTCAGCCGCATTTGCCCGGACTGGCAGGAGCACCGCGCCTGGCTCCGCGCGAATGGTCAGGTGTTGCACCGGCTGCGCTTTCAGGATTGACCCGTGGCGGGCCGAAGTGTTTCCCTTCCGCCCATGGTAACCCCCCGCCCGACCGATCCCAACGCCGCCGCGCACGAGAGGCTCTACCGCTCGCTTCGCCAGCAGGTCATGCATGGCGAGCTGGAGCCGGGCCATCCGCTGACGCTGCGGGGTCTGGGGAAGACCTACGGTGTGTCGATGACCCCCGCGCGTGAGGCGGTGCGGAGACTGGTGGCCGAAGGCGCGCTGACGCTGTCCTCCTCTGGCCGGATTTCGACGCCCGAGCTGTCGCCGGAGCGGATCGAGGAGCTTGCCGCGATCCGGGCGCTGCTGGAACCGGAAATGGCCGCACGCGCGCTGCCCCGCGCCCATTTCGCGCTGATCGAGCGGCTGACTGCGATCAACATGGCCAACGGAGAAGCGGCGGTGAGGGGCGATGCGGTGACCTATGTCCGCACCAACCTGGAGTTCCACCGCACGCTCTACCTGCGCGCCCAAACCCCGGCGATGCTGGCGATGTGTGAGACGGTCTGGCTGCAGCTCGGGCCGACGATGCGGGCAGTCTATGCGAAGGTGAAGCGGAGGGAGCCGCCTCAGCACCACCGGATGATCCTGGCGGCCCTGAAGGCGGGGGATGAGCCGGGCTTGAGGCTTGCGGTGCGGACCGATGTGACCCAGGGGCTGCGGCATCTGGCGGGGTAGTGTCCAGGGTGGACAGAATGTGAGTATTTATGGAAATCAATAGGTTGAACGTGGCCATTTACCGTTTCTTGGGAATTGCCGCCGTGATAAGCAGCCTGTCTGGTTGCACGACGGCAGGGGCTTTGCATGACTATCTGTCCGAAGTTTTTCCGTCCGGCTCTGCGATCAAGATCACCGACACCTGCGGCGGTACGCTTGGCCTGTCGGCCGCTGTGGCGGTCATTGAAGTCAGTCTTCCCGGGGGTGCCCCGCCTCTCAACGAAGAGAGTTTAGCGACGGAGACCGGCCGTTGGACGCGCCAGGAGTCGCTCCAAGAGTTTATTGAACAACACGCCGAGCCGGCCGGGATCGGGGTGACTGTGGGAGATGGGAAAGACTGTTTGCTCGACCTCCGAGATGATGCTGAAGCCTTGCTTTTTGAACCGTCGCCTGGGTTCTACTATCGATCGAATAACCAGATGGTCGTCATCATGCTGCCCGATAGCGAGCCGGGCAGGGGCGTAGTGTTTGCACAGGGGCGATGAACCGCGTCCGCGCTGTGCACGCACGCACAGTGCGCATGTGCGGCTGCGCCTTTGTCGTGACGCGCCTTTGCCCCATGTTCAATGCAGTCGAAGTCTTGGGAGAGACCCATGTCTATCCGCCCCGTCATCGAGACCCGCCGTGCCAGCCCCCATATCGAGGGCGCAGGCGTTCATTTGCACCGCGCCTTCGGGTTCCAGGACCCGACCGAAGCGGACCCGTTCCTGCTGTTTGACGATTTCCGGGGCGACCATCCCAGGGATTACTCGGCTGGCTTCCCCTGGCACCCGCATCGGGGCATCGAGACGATCACCTATGTGCTGGCGGGGACCGTCGAGCATGGCGATAGCCTTGGCAACCGGGGGATCCTCGGGCCGGGGTCGTTGCAGCTGATGACGGCTGGGCGGGGCATCCTGCACCAGGAGATGCCGAAGGGTGATGACAAGGGCCGGATGCATGGCTTCCAGCTGTGGGGCAACCTGCCACGCGCCCTGAAGATGACGGCGCCACGATATCAGGACATGCCGTCCGAGGCGCTGCCCGAGCGGCATGAGGATGACGGCACGTCGATCCGCGTGGTGATCGGCGACTATCGCGGGGTGAAAAGCCCGGTCGATGGGATTGCCGCCGACCCGCAGTATCTGGACATCTATGTGCCTGCGGGCAAGCGGAAGACCTTCAAGGTCGACACCCGCCGCCGGGCCTTTGCATACGTCTTCGAGGGCGCTGGAAACTTCCGTGACGCGGCACGGCCCGAGGGCGTGCTCCTGGAGAAGGAAGTGAAGGGGCAAGAGGTCAATATCCGTGACCTTTCCGGCAACCGGACGCTGGTGCGCTTTGGTGCGGGCGACGAAGTGACGGTGACGGCGGGCCCGGAGGGAGTGCGGTTCCTCTTGATCTCGGGCGCGCCGATCGAGGAGCCGGTGGCCTGGGCCGGGCCGATCGTGATGAACAGCGAGGCCGAGCTGCGCCAGGCTTTCGCAGAACTGCGCAACGGGACGTTCATCCGTCCGGCGCACTAAGGCCGGAGGCGGCTGGTCCGACTGGATTCGGCCGCCATCGGTTACCGCCACGCTCCGGCTTGCATCCCTCGCGCTGACCGGCGAGATTGCGGTCGGCGTGAGGCAGAGGGCAAAAAGTGGCCGAGACATACAACAAGGCCCGGGGGCTGAATTATTACAGGTTTCTCAAGAGCCTGCACCGACAGGTCCTGTTCGACTGGTATCTTGAGGTGGGATGTCGGGCGGGGCTGTCCTTTGCCCCGGTCCGAGGCAAGACGATAGCCGTTGACCCGTACTTCCGGGCCGAGCTGAACATCATCGGCCAGAAGCCTGCGCTGCATGTGTTTCAGGCGACAAGCGACGATTTCTTTGCCGGCGGCTTTCTGCGCCGCAATGGCATAAAGCTCGGCGCGGCCTTCCTGGATGGGATGCATCTGTTCGAATACCTGCTGCGCGACTTCATCAACACCGAGGCGAACGCGGACCCGAATGGCGTAATCATGCTGCATGACTGCGTGCCCTTCAGTTTCGAGATGACCACGCGGGACCTCGAGAACCTGCCGAATGGGCCCTGGACCGGGGATGTGTGGAAGCTGATCCCGATCCTGCAGGCCTATCGGCCCGACCTGAAGCTGACAGTGCTTGACTGCCGGCCGACCGGAGTGGTCTGCATCAGTAACCTGAACCCGAAAAGCCAGGTGCTGAGGAAGCGTTACGAAAAGATCGTCGCGGAGTATCTGGAAACGGACATCGAAGCCTTCGGGGTGGAGAGGTTCTTTTCCTCGTTCGCCTTCACCAGTGCGCTTGAGATGAAGGCGGAGGGCTTTGCCCTGTTCCGGCCGGTCGAACTGGACGCCGGACAGGCGCTGCAGCCCCGGCGCGTCACGCCATAAGACAGGCGGCCCGGGACGCGGGCCGCCCAAGGCCTGGGGTCAGGCGTGAATTGCGCCGTCGCCACAGGCAAGGGCCGCTTCGCGCACCGCTTCGCTGTAGGTCGGATGGGCATGGCAGGTCAGCGCCAGATCCTGGGCGGAAGCGCCGAATTCCATTGCGACGCAAACCTCGTGGATCAGGTCTCCTGCCGAGGGGCCGATGATATGGGCCCCGAGGATGCGGTCGGTGGCGGCGTCTGCGAGGATCTTCACGAAGCCCTCGGCCTGGAAGACGGCCTTGGCGCGGGCATTGCCCATGAAGGGGAACTTGCCGACCTTGTAGGCGCGGCCTTCCTCCTTGAGCTGTTCCTCGGTCTTGCCGACGTTCGCCACCTCGGGCGTGGTGTAGATCACGCCGGGGATCACCCCGTAGTTCACGTGGCCATGCTTGCCGGCGAGGATTTCGGCCACGGCCATGCCTTCGTCTTCCGCCTTGTGGGCAAGCATCGGTCCGGCAATGGCGTCGCCGATGGCGTAGAGGCCGGGGATATTGGTCTGGAAATGCGCGTCGGTCTTGACGGTGCCGCGGGGCCCCATCTCGACGCCGAGCGCCTCAAGGCCGAGGCCCGCCGTGTAGGGTTTGCGCCCGGTGGCGACGAGAACGATTTCGGCGTCGAGGGACGCCTCGGTGTCGTTCTTCTTCAGCTTGTAGGCGACCGTGGCGCCCTTCTTGCCCTTTGTCACCGACTGCACGGCGGCGCCGAGGATGAACTTCAGGCCCTGTTTGGACAGGATGCGCTGGAAGCTCTTGGCGACTTCGGCGTCCATGCCGGGAGTGATCGCGTAAAGATATTCGACCACGGTGACCTCGGTCCCAAGGCGGGCATAAACCGAGCCCATCTCAAGGCCGATGACGCCTGCACCGATGACGACCATGGTCTTGGGGATCTTGCCGAGGGTCAGGGCGCCCGTGGAGGTGACGATCGTCTCCTCATCCACGGTGACACCGGGGAGGCTTGAGGCCTCGGACCCGGTGGCGATGACGATGTTCTTGGCGGAATGCACCTCGTCGCCGACCTTGACCTGTCCCGGGGCGGGGATCGTGCCCCAGCCTTTCAGCCAGGTCACCTTGTTCTTCTTGAACAGGAACTCGATCCCCTTGGTGTTGCCGGAGACGACGTCGGCCTTGTAGTCCTGCATCTTGGCCCAGTCGACCTTCGGAGCCCCGCCCATCAGGCCCATCTTCTCGAAATTCTCATGCGTCTCGTGCAGCATATGCGTCGCGTGAAGGAGCGCCTTGGACGGGATGCAGCCGACATTGAGGCAGGTGCCGCCAAGCGTCTCGCGCCCCTCGACGACAGCGACCTTCTGGCCAAGCTGGGCTGCGCGGATCGCGGCAACGTAACCGCCGGGGCCGGCGCCGATGAAGATGGTGTCGAATTCTGCCATGGGTCAGGTCCTTGGGTGGTGGGGATCGGGTCAGATCAGGCTGGCCAAGATCATTGTGAGGGTTGCAAAGAAGCCTACGCCCCAGATCGCCGAGCGCCAAGGGCGCCAGCCGAAAGCATAGGCGGGGATATAGAGGACGCGCGCCGCGAGGTAGGCCCAGGCGGCATATTGTGTGACATTCGTGGACTGGTCGCCGAGGGTCACAACGACCACGGCCAGGGTGAAGAGGATCAGCCCTTCGAAATGATTGTTCATCGCACGCTGCAACCGGCCGGTCAGGATCGACAGCGGGCGGGAAGGTGGGGTGTCGCGTGGGCTGGAAGTGTAGCCGGTCCCGAGCTCGATGTTGGCCGGAATGGCGAAGAGGTGAAACTGGACGGCCTGCAGAAGGCCCGCAAGGGCGAGGGCGGTAAGTTCGGACGTCATGCGCGGGCTCCCTTGGTCCAGCGGCGGATGGTCTGAGGCGTGAGGATCGCTTGGCGGCGGGCTTCGAACCAGGCGACGCAGCCAGCCTCGGCCTCGGCGACCCCTGGCAGGGTGCGAAGGCGGGCAAGCTCGACCTCGACTTCCGGCCAGCGGCGGAGGATGCTGTGATCCTGGCCCTCGTTCCGGTTGGCGCGGCGATGCCAGTTCGAGCCGAGTTGGTATTTGTCCGAGGGCCGCCCCGCCCCCCAACCGCGATCGTTCTTCAAGAGGAACACGTCTGTAGAGCGGATGGCATAATGGTTCACGGTAGCACCGCCGCGCATGGCCGTTGCGACGGGGCGGTAGCGCGCACGAGGCGGGCCAAGGAGTTGATCGGAGGCCAACGGCTCGCCCGCCGCGTTCACAGCGATGGGCGCGGCGATGCGGGGTGCGGTCGGCATGTGTTCCGATGCATTCTTGAAGCAGCGGAACCGGAAGAGCGACTTGAACTTGACGGTTTCCTCCTCGACCTCTGCTTCGCAGGCCGTGAAGGCACGCAGGGTCTCGCCCGGCCAGGTGGCATGGCCGTTGTCGCCGAAAGAGCGCCAGGGCAGAGCGATGGCATGGGCCTCGCCTGCGCGGGCGACAAGCGGGGCGACCGGCGCCGCACCGGGGGCGATGTTCAGGAACTCGTCGCTGTCGAGATGGGCGAGCCATTCGGCAGCTCCTGGCCGCAGGTGCTCCATGGCGCGCAGAATGCCGCGTGCTTGGGGCATGACCTCGGTTCCGGGGTTCGGCAGATGGTCAAGTGCCCCTGCCTCCGCCAGCCGATCCAGGAGAAGATCGGAGCCGTCGGTGCAGTCGTTGGAGCAGACGACGATGGGGCCGAAGCCGATGACCCGGTGATAGGCGAGCCATTCGAGGATGTGGATCCCCTCGTTGCGCATGCAACTGGCAATGGCGACCGGTGCGGATCCTGCCGGAGTCATTTGGGCATCACCTGTGCAGCGGACAGCGGCCGAAAGGTCGCAGCGCCTGCAAGGCAACCCGCCGGCATTCCCGATGAAGCGCCCGGTTGATGGCGCAAGTCGACCATTCCCTGCCACATGATGGCTTTACCAGCGGACAGGCGGGAAATGGCGGCATGGCCACCCTGCAACAGGTGGCCGCCGCAATCCGGCTCGGTTTGGGGCATGACGCTAGACCGCCCGTTTCGCATTGCTGGCCTTGTTCGCTGCGGCTTCGAGGAAACTCTGGAAACTGTGGTTTTTGGCCAGTGCGGCGATGTTGGCGAAAACCTTTTCGACGGCCTGTTTCGTCGGCCGTGCATTGAGGTCGAAATAGTGGGTGCCCAGGATCAGCGGATCGGACATCGGTTCGGAGAAGACGGGCTTTCCATGCAGATAGGCTTTCAGGAAGCGCGGGAATTCAGAGTATTCCCCAAACATGTAGTGAATGTTCAGAACCCCGCCTTGTCCTTTCAGGATGTCCGACAAGGACCGCCCAAAGGTACCGTGCGGCGCGACCGAGGCAGTCCCGGATTCTTGCATGGGGCCAAGCTCCGCCCGTCTGCGGTCATTCAAGGACCCGAAGAAGAGAGGCGGCATTTCGTTGTAGTCAAGCGCCACGGGTTCGGCGGGAAAGATGTGCGGGCCGAACTGGATGCGCTCATGCAGGTCCTGCGGAAGAAAGGCATAGGCCGGCGCATTTGTCGGGTTCAGATCGAGAAAGACATCATAGCTGCTGACCAGTCGGCGCCGGACGCGACGCTTGGGCTTGCGCCACAGGGTCTTGCCTGTGCCGTCGAGGTATTGCTCGGTCTGGATGCCAACCCGAATGCGCCCGTTTTCGACCGGATCGGAGATGGCGTGTACGCCGACATAGACGTCCATCTCGTGGCCGACGGGGCGCTGGATGCCTGCGGCCAGATCCTTGGCGAAATCCCTGAGCACGCGGTGGCCGTAGTGGAGCGTCACATCATGACAGGTCAGGCTCGCGGTGGTTTGGGGTTTTGCCGCGATGACCGGGGGGGCTGCAAGCTCCGGGTCCGGCAGAACCTCCTGAGCCGCCGCCTGAAAGGCCGGGAACCCAGCAGCGGCGACTTCGGCCGCATCCACATAGGCAAAGCTCTGGAAGAAGCGTTCAACGCCGAAGGCTTCCAGCGACAGGTCTTTGTACTGGTCGACGATCCGGTCGTAGTTGCTTTTGAGGGTCTGGTTCCTGGGGGAAAGGTTGGTGATGATCACCAGTCCTGTAGGTGCGCAATTCAGCACCTGAATCGTCAGATCGGGGCGGTATTCCTGCAGGATCGGGATCAGCTTCCAGACATCGCCGGTCCAGGCCCCTCGGGGAATGTTGTCCAGATCACGCGTGGTCATGCCGTGTCCGAACGGAATGCAGTCATGCAGCGCGATGACCGATTGCGGGGTTCCGGCGGCTTCGGCGTTCATGAAGTCGCGCAGCAGGAACTCGAACAGGTGCATGCCGTCGAGGAAACTGAACGCAGGCTTGGCCTTCAGCGATTTGAGATGTCCCGCAGCGAAGAAATCATCGCTGGGCTGCTGGAACATATGCAGCTGAGGTTTGTTGCGGCTGATATCGTAGCGGATACGGAACTTTGGGTCGACCGCGATCGAGGGGCTGCTGCATTTCTCAAGCGAGCGGCCGGTCTGCGACCCGACCTCAAGATACCATGCAAACCGGAGCTTCTGGTGCAGGGCGTCGAGGAAGTCGCGGTAATCCATGCCTTTGGCGGCGACGAACATCAAGAGCTCCTGTTCCTGGTAACACGGCGGCCAGCGGAGATCGGATGCCCTCCGGTGTCAAGTCCACGCGCGCGGCGGGATTGGCGGTCCCGGGTCATTCGAATGTCCCCGGCAGTTTCAGGTCCAGGACAGTGAGGTTGAGCTGGAAGTAGCGTTGTTGCCAGTCGGGGTTGGCGTCGCAGAGTTGCCGGACATCCTCGAATGATGTGTCGGGGGCAGGGAGAAGGGCCTCGGGCTTTGCGGCCGCGGTGAAGGCCGCAATGGCCTCGTCCGGGACATCTTGAGCGGCCAGGATCGCGGCGGCGGCGGTGGTGTCGCGCTGCCAGTTGGTCAGGATCTGGGCATGGATCGCAGGGTCGAGGGCGGAGCAGGTGAGGAAGACGCGATGCTCGGCGATCGCCTGCGAGAGAAGGATATCGGCCGCGGGGGTGCCGGTCGGGATGACCTGGGCAGTGGCCTGGGTGGTGAAGGCGAGGGCCAGCAGGAAGCCCCCCACCCCCATCCCTTCCCCACGAGGGGGAGGGGAGGCGCTTGGTCCGCGGGCGGTGGGGGTGGGGTGGGTCATGTGGGGTCCGGGATGGGGTTGGTGTAGGGTGCGCTACAGCGCACCCGTGGTCGGGGTCGATGGCGTGCATTAGCGCACCCTACGACCCTTCAAGAACTTCCTCGCGGCGACCTCCAAGCCATCCACAAACAATAGAGCACCACCAAGGACATAAGACCTGCCCAGATGTAGGGGCGGGTTGATTTGTCGTAGGCTAGGTATGCTGGTTGGTCCTGCAGTTTTGCCAAACCGACGAAGATCAAGGAGAGTAAGGAGCACAAAGCAGCAAGCCAAGAATACATCTCTCGGGGATTCCGCTTGATGTAGTCATTCCGTTCATCTTTCGACATCTCGCGCCAACGCTTTCGTGACCCCTTCGCATCCTGCATTACAGGAGGCGACGCTGGCTGGCTTGCCTCTGGATCATTCTTCAAAGGCTCGCGATCCGATGGAAGCATAACTCGCGCTCCTCTACTCTCACAAATCCATCAACAGCCGACGTGGGTCCTCCAGCGCCTCTTTCACTCGCACCAGGAACGTCACCGCGCCCTTGCCGTCGACGATGCGGTGGTCGTAGCTGAGCGCAAGGTACATCATCGGGCGGATGACGATCTGGCCCCCGACGACAACCGGGCGGTCCTGGATCTTGTGCATGCCGAGGATGCCGGACTGCGGGGGGTTGAGGATGGGGGAGGACATCAGGCTGCCGTAGACGCCGCCGTTCGAGATGGTGAATGAGCCGCCCTGCATCTCGGCCATCGACAGTTTCCCGTCGCGGGCGCGGAGGCCGAGTTCGGCGATCTTCTTTTCGATGGCGGCGAAGCCCATCTGGTCGGCGTCGCGGACCACGGGGACGACGAGGCCCGAGGGGGTGCCGACCGCCACGCCCATGTGGACGTAGTTCTTGTAGACGATGTCCTGGCCGTCGATCTCGGCGTTGACCTCCGGCACTTCCTTCAGCGCGTGGCAGCAGGCTTTCACGAAGAAGGACATGAAGCCCATCTTTACGCCGTGCTTCTTCTCGAAGGCGTCCTTGTAGGTGTTGCGGAGTTCCATGATGCCGGACATGTCGACCTCGTTATAGGTCGTGAGCATCGCGGCGGTGTTCTGGGCGTCCTTGAGGCGGCGGGCGATAGTGGCGCGAAGGCGGGTCATCTTGACCCGTTCCTCACGCGCCGCGTCCTCGGCCGGGATCGGCGCGCGGGGCAGCGCGGCGGGGGCCGGAGCCGGGGCGGCGGCCGCCGCAGCAGCGCCAGAGGCACCTGCGACAGTGCGGGCCACATCTTCCTTCATGATGCGTCCATCACGCCCGGTGCCCTGGACCTGATCCGGGGTGAGGTTCGCTTCGGCCATCGCCTTCTTCGCGGCGGGCGCGTCCTCGACGGCTTTGGCGGGGGCCGGCGTCGGGGCAGCTTCGGCCTTGGCTTCAGCTTTCGGCGCGGGGGCGGCTGCGGCGGCGCCCTCGGTCACGATCGCAAGCCGCGCATTTGCGGCGACGGTCGTGCCTTCGGGCGCAAGGATTTCGGCCAGGACCCCGGTCACCGGGCTTGGCACTTCGACCGAGACTTTGTCGGTCTCGAGCTCGCAGAGCATTTCGTCCTGCTTCACCGCGTCGCCCGGCTTCTTGAACCAGGTGGACACGGTGGCCTCGGACACGGATTCGCCAAGGGCGGGTACCATCACGTCAGTCATGTCTTGTTTCCTTTTTCGGAAAAGTCGCGCCGGGGTTCTTGACTATCCGGCTATTCGGGAGCTGGCCCATCTCAGACCAACCCTTGTTCAAAGAAGTCCAGCTTCTGGATCTTCCCTTTGCGGAACGCTTGATACAGGTCTTCGGAGCAGAACCATTCGTCGCCGTAGTCGGCTGCCCGCCAGAGGTGACGGCCCTGCACCACCGCAGCGTTGATGGCCAGCTTGTTGGCCGACGCCGCGGAATAGAAAGGCACCGGAAAGCCAGGCTTGCCGACCCAGTTCGGGTTGACGCCGCTCGGATACCAGGGTGATTTCTCGACGTTGATTGACCCCACCAGGTCTGCACCCCAGCCCAGGCCAAAGTACCGATGCTCGGCAGCGCGGCCATCCTTGTAGGTGACCGGGATTTCCGCAGTGAACGCGTGGACACCCGGTTCGAGCGTCTCGATGGCGGAACGGACGGTCTCGCTTACGGCGACCCAGCCGATCGCGTTTTGCAGGATGTGCGGCAGGGCCTTGATCCCATAGGCCTCTCGCAGGGCGCTTGGCACCAGGGCGCCTTTCTCAAGCGACTTGCGGTCTGCGCACCATTGGCCGACCCGGGGCTGATGGAACGACGCGATAACGGCCTTGCGGTCGACGTCGCTGTCGAAGACCGGACTGGCGGCCTTCGTGGGCTGAGGGCAAAAGCGGTAGACCTTGGTGCTGATGGCCATGCGCGGGGCGTCCTCAAACTGGGTCATGTCAGACCAGCCCCTGTTCATGGAAGGTCAGGTGGCGGACCTTGTACTTGCGGAACGCCTCGCGCAGGGCTTCGGAGCAGAACCAGGTCCCTGCCACGCTATAGTCGATTGCCCGCCAGAGGTGGTGCCCGTCAACGACCGAGGCATTGATCGCCAGCAGGTTTGCACCCCCGCAGGAATAGAAGGGGACGCCCTTGAAGTAAGGGTTCGTTGCCAGTTCCGGATTGATCCCCCTGGGATACCAGGGCGAGCGCTCGACATTGATGGTGCCCGTCAGGTCGGCCCCCCAGCCCAAGCCAAAGTAGCGATGCTCGGAGGGGCGACCGTCCTTGTAGGTGACGCGAATTTCCGGCGTGAAGGCATGGACGCCCGGCTCAAGCGTCTCAAGGACGCTGCACACCGTCTCGCTGACGGCAACCCAGCCCACAGCACCACTCAGGATGTGGGGCAGGGTCTTGATGCCATATCCCTCGCGGATTGTCTTCGGAACCAGCGCCCCGTGTTCAAGCGACCGCCGATCCCCGCACCATTGCCCGACTGTCGGCTGATGAAAGCTTGCAACGACGTCGTTTCGCGAAACGTCGCCGTCGAAGACCGGATTTCCGGACTTCGTGGTGTCGGTCTTGAACAGGTAGACCTTCGGGTCCTTGGCCATTCGTCGTTACTCCTGCGTCCTCTTCATGATCTCAGCCAAGCCCAAGGGCCTGGGCGACGAGGGTTTGCTGTTCATACTTGTGGCGGGAGGCGAGGCCCGTGGCGGGCGACGCGCTGGCCTTGCGGCCGGCATAGGACATCCGGGTGGTCTTGCCGCGGATCTTGGTCAGGATCGTCTCGATTTCAGGCTCGATGAAGGACCAGGCGCCCTGGTTCTTCGGCTCTTCCTGGCACCAGACGAATTCGGCCTTCGGGAAACGGCCAAGCTCTTGCGTGAGCGAGATCGTCGGCACCGGGTAAAGCTGTTCGATGCGCAGGAGATAGGTGTCTTCGAGACCCTGCGCATCACGTTCGGCCAGAAGGTCGTAGTAGACCTTGCCCGAGCAGAGGACGACGCGCTTGATCTTGTCGTCGGCCTTGAGCTTGGCGGTCGAGTTGCCCTTTTGCGCGTCGTCCCACAGGACGCGGTGGAAGGTTGAGCCATCGGTGAAATCCTCGGCCCGGCTGATTGCCATCGGATGACGAAGAAGCGACTTCGGCGTCATCAGGATCAGCGGTTTCCGGTAAGTCCGATGGAGTTGGCGGCGCAGAATGTGGAAGTAGTTCGCCGGGGTCGTGCAGTTGGCGACGATCCAGTTGTCCTCGGCGCTGAGCTGGAGGAAGCGCTCCAGGCGAGCGGAGGAGTGTTCCGGGCCCTGTCCCTCGAACCCATGGGGCAGAAGGACGACAAGGCCGGACATGCGCAGCCACTTGCTCTCGCCCGAGTTCACGAACTGGTCGAACATGATCTGCGCGCCGTTGGCGAAGTCGCCGAACTGGGCCTCCCAGAGGGTGAGCGCGTTCGGTTCCGAGAGCGAGTAGCCGTACTCGAACCCGAGGACAGCGTATTCCGAGAGCATCGAGTCGATGACCTCATACCGCGCCTGGCCGGGGCGGATGTGGTTCAGCGGGTAGTGGCGTTCCTCGGTCGTCTGGTCGATCCAGCCAGAGTGGCGCTGGGAGAAGGTGCCGCGGGTGCAGTCCTGCCCCGAGAGGCGGACCGGGAAGCCTTCCAGCTGCAGCGAACCGAAGGCCAGCGCCTCGGCCGTGGCCCAGTCGAAGCCTTGACCTTTTGCAAACATCTCCCGCTTGGCTTCCAGCTGGCGGCCCACGGTCTTGTGCAAATCGAACCCGTCGGGCACGCGGGTCAAGGCCGCACCCACCTCGGCCAGGGTTTCGGCCTTGATCCAGGTTTCGCCACGCTGGTAGTTGTTCAGATCCTTGGTCTGCAGGTTCTTCCAGCGACCATCCAGCCAGTCGGCCTTGTTTGGCAGGAAAGCCTTGCCGGCCTCGAACTCCTCGTTGAGGCGGGCCTGGAAGGCGGCCTTCATGTCCTCGATCTCGCCCTCGGGGATCAGGCCATCCTTGACCAGACGCTCGGTGTAAAGCTGAAGCGTGGTCTTCTGCTTGCGGATACGGTTGTACATCGCCGGGTTAGTAAACATCGGCTCGTCGCCTTCGTTGTGACCAAAGCGGCGGTAGCAGAAGATGTCGATGACCACGTCCTTGTGGAACTTCTGACGGAACTCGGTCGCGACCTTGGCGGCGTGGACCACCGCCTCCGGGTCGTCACCGTTGACGTGGAAGATCGGCGCCTCGACCATGAGCGCAATGTCGGTCGGGTAAGGCGAGGTGCGGCTGAAGGCCGGGGCGGTGGTAAAGCCGATCTGGTTGTTGACGATGATATGGATGCAGCCGCCGGTGCGGTGGCCCTTGATGCCTGACAGTTGCAGGCACTCCGCCACCACGCCCTGACCGGCAAAGGCCGCATCACCGTGGAGAAGGATCGGCAGGCAGGCGATGCGCTCGGCGGTGTCGTTCATCTGGTCCTGCTTGGCGCGGACCTTGCCCAGGACGACCGGGTTTACGGCCTCCAAGTGGCTTGGGTTAGCCGTCAGCGAAAGGTGGACCTTGTTGCCGTCGAACTCGCGGTCCGACGAGGCGCCGAGGTGGTACTTCACGTCGCCCGAACCATCCACGTCCTCGGGCTTGTAGGAGCCGCCCTGGAATTCGTGGAAGATCGCCCGGTAGGGTTTCTGCATCACGTTCGCCAGGATGTTCAGGCGCCCGCGGTGCGGCATGCCGATGATGATGTCCTTCACCCCCAAAGCGCCACCGCGCTTGATGATCGCCTCCATCGCGGGGATTACCGCTTCGCCGCCATCAAGGCCAAAGCGCTTGGTGCCCATGTATTTGACATGGAGAAATTTCTCGTAGCCCTCGGCCTCGACGAGCTTGTTCAGGATCGCCTTGCGGCCCTCGCGGGTGAACTGGATTTCCTTGCCGTAGCCTTCGATCCGCTCTTTCAGCCAGGCGGCCTGTTCGGGGTCCGAGATATGCATGTACTGGAGCGCGAAAGTGCCGCAGTAGGTGCGTTTCACGATGTCGATGATCTGCCGCATCGAGGCATGGGTCAGGCCCAGGACGTTGTCGATGAAGATCGGCCGGTCCATGTCGGCCTCGGTAAAGCCATAGGACGCCGGGTCAAGCTCGGGGTGGCTGCCGCGTTCGGCAAGGCCCAGCGGGTCGAGGTCGGCGGCGAGGTGGCCGCGGATCCGGTAGGCGCGGATGATCATCAGGGCGCGGATGCTGTCGAGCACCGCGCGTTGGATCTGTTCTTGGCTAAGGGCGACGCCCGCATCGGCCGCCTTGGCGGCGATCTTTTCGCCGGCCGCCTTTGCCTCTTTCGCGGGCGAGGCCGCCCATTCGCCGGTCAGCGCGCCGGTCAGGTCGTCCTGCGGGGCAGGTGGCCAGTCCGGCCGGGACCAACTTGGCCCGCTTGCGGCGCGCTTGGCGTCGACTTCACTGTCCCCGAGGGCCCTGAAGAACTCAGCCCATGCGGCATCGACGCTGTTCGGGTCGGTAGCATAGCGAGCGTGGAGCTGGTCGACATAGTCTGCGTTGGCGCCGTCGAGGAAGGACGAGGCGTGGAATTGCGAGTTTGGGGATTGTTCGGTCATGGAGTTACCTCGGAGGGAGGGGGGGTCGTGGCAGTTGGCGCCAGGGGTACCAGGCAATGCCGCGTCCTAGCGACAGTCAGTAAGATCTCTTGTAGGGGGGTCATGTTGCGGCACTCCCGGCATCTGGGGGCTGGGCGCCGGGGCCAGGCCTTGGCACTGGTGTGCCCCAAAGCAGCATGGCTTGCCGTCGCTCGTACCAGGCTTGCACCGTCTCGCGCGATTGTAGCAAAAGCCCAGGCAGCCAGAGACCTGCATAAAGCGCGCCACGGAACTGCGGGAAGGTAAAGCGGCCCTTCAGCCCATCCTTCAGGAACTCTGCCAGGCAGCGGCGCAGCCACAGGAGCACGATGGCGGGCAGATCACGCAGCGGTTTTCGGGTGTTCTTCCGAGCAAAATAGGAAATGTTCAGGATCGTCAGCGCGGTCAGTTCGAAGCGCTTCATTCGCGAGACTGGTGTTTCCGCATGGTAGAGGAAAGCATCGTCGGCCAGAAGGTTCCGTCCATGCCGAAGGAACCGGTACGATGCATCGCGGTCCTCACCGGGCGAATAGGACAGAAGTCCGCCATCAAAGAGTTCGGCCACGGCGACCTTGCGACGCACGGTCAGCGTGCAGCCCCCGATGAAGGTATTGGGCTGCGTCTTGGGCGGCAGGGGCAGATGCTCCCAGCGTTTCCAGAGCGGACCGTCATAGGCGATGAAGTTGCCTTCGACGGACATCATCAGAATCTCGCGATAGATGAATCGCTTCAGCCAGGACGACTGACGGGTCGCCTCTTGCATGTTGCGCTCTTCAATCTGCGATGCGACCACCTGGTCGGCGACCAACTCCGGTTTCCTCAAGGTCATTGAGGCCTCGACCGCCGCGATAGTTTCATCGCCGTCGGCCTCGTAGACGGCTAGAATCTTCTCGGCGCAATCGGGATGCATGAAACTGTCATCGTCGATCATGACAAGGATATCGGCCGTCGCTGCGCGGATGCCCAGGTTGCGCTGAGCGGATGTCGAACGCCGCGTGGCTGGCAGATAGGTCAGTGGCACGCCCGCCGGGGCGGTCAGCGCTTGGATCAACGCATGGTGGTCGCGCCAGGCGTCGCTTGCATCGACGATCACGATTTCCGTCGGTGGCCGCGTCTGGGCCAGGGCACATAGGACGCAGAACTCTAGGATCTTCGGTCGGTCAAGCGTAACGACGCACAGCGACCAAGTCAGCCGTGCCGGGTGGTCGCCCGATCCCGCCGCTGCCTCCGACTGATTGCCTGTCTCGGACATATCGTCAGCCGATCGCCTTGAGCACCGCTTCGCCCGGGGCCGCCGGGCTGTCGGTGGCCCCGACCCCGGCGATTTTCATCGCTTCGATCTTCGAGCCCGCATCGCCTTTGCCGCCCGCCACGATAGCCCGGGCGTGGCCCATGCGGCGGCCGTGGGGTGTGGTGTGAGCCGCGATGAAACCGGCGGTGGGGGATCGATTGGTCATGGGGTTACCTCAAACCAGTGAAAGCGGGACAGTGCGACGTTCACAGCCCGGCCTTGCGGGAAAGCGTGCGGACAAGGCGGGTCGTCAGCCTCTGGCTGCGGCCCATCGGCGGCAGGTCCTTGGTGGACAGGGTGGGCAGGTCAGGCAGCGCAGCAAGCGACTGGAGCGATCGGACCCTCTCGTAGCCGAAGCGTTCGAAGTCTTCGGCATAGACCGTCTCAATCAGGGCGAGGGTTTCATCGGTCGGGACGGGCGCGGCCTCGATGCCCCGCCAGCGCCCGACGTTCTTTACAGCAATATGCCTCGGGCCGTCGCTCTTGCCGTCAAGCTCATCGAGATACGGGATAACCTGATCAAGCCCATCCTCCAGTCGGAAGATCCGTGATCCTTCGGGCACAAAGCTGGACATCGGGGCAAAGTGTCCGCCGTAACGAAAGCTGTCGGAAAGAACCCAGCTCGTCGCCTCCTGGAACCAGGTGTTGAAATCGGTATTGAGCGGCAGATACCGGTGGTGGTCGCGCGCGAAACAGAAGGCACTGATCACGCGCCGCACTGGGTGACGGACGACCGCAAATGACGAGCTAAGCCATTCGGAGGGAATCATGTGCTTGAGCGTCGCTGCGGGCATATGGATCGGCGAGGTCCGGGACCAGCGTTGCTGAGGTTCCAACTTGAACCGGTCCGGCTCGCGCAGGGCGATGGGGCCGAAACGCTCCATCAAGTAAGAGTCCACCGACACGCCGCCGCATTTCGGCACGTGGGCAAAGTAGTGCAGCTTGGCGCCGATCCGGAAGATGGGCATGCGCATTTCCCCGGTGGGGCTCCCTACCCCTTGATCGCCTTCAGCACCGCCTCGCCCAGGCCCGCCGGGCTGTCGGCGACCACGATCCCGGCGCTCTTCATCGCTTCGATCTTCGAGCCCGCGTCACCCTTGCCACCTGCGACGATCGCACCGGCGTGGCCCATGCGGCGGCCGGGGGGGGCGGTGCGGCCGGCGATGAAGCCGGCGGTGGGTTTCCAGCGGCCGCGCTTCTTTTCGTCGGCCAGGAACTGGGCGGCGTCTTCTTCGGCGGCGCCGCCGATCTCACCGATCATGATGATCGAATGGGTGTCAGGGTCGGCGAGGAACATCTCCAGCACGTCGATGTGTTCGGTCCCCTTGATCGGGTCGCCGCCGATGCCGACAGCGGTCGACTGGCCAAGTCCCACGTCGGTCGTCTGCTTCACAGCCTCATAGGTAAGCGTGCCCGAGCGCGACACAACCCCGACCGAGCCCTTGGAGAAGATGGAACCCGGCATGATGCCGATCTTGCATTCGCCGGGGGTCAGCACGCCGGGGCAATTCGGGCCGATCAGCCGCGACTTCGAATTGATGAGGGCGCGCTTCACCTTCATCATGTCGAGGACCGGGATGCCTTCGGTGATGCAGACGATCAGGGGGATCTCGGCGTCGATGGCTTCCAGGATCGAGTCCGCCGCGAAGGGCGGGGGGACGTAGATCGCGGTCGCATTCGCGCCGGTCTTCGCGACCGCATCATGGACGCTGTCGAAGACGGGAAGGCCGAGGTGTTCGGTTCCTCCCTTGCCGGGGGTCACGCCGCCGACCATCTGGGTGCCATAGGCAATGGCCTGTTCGGAGTGGAAGGTGCCCTGGCTGCCAGTGAAGCCCTGGCAGATGACTTTCGTTGCCTTGTTGACGAGAACGGCCATCGGGGCCTCCTTCAGGAATGATCGGTCAGGTTGAGGGCCAGGCCCGCAGGCCTGACCCAGTTGCATGGGGCCTCAGCCGCCCGCGAACTTGAAATGCCAGGCCGAAGTGCCCTCGCCCTCGCAGGTCGGGGTCGGCCCGCCGGAATGCAGGGTTGCGACTGCGCCATTCGACAGGGTCTTCTGCATGCAGCCATCCGCATCGGTGCCCTCGGCGGTGATCTCGATCCCGGTATTGCCGCCCATCATGAAGAGGTTGAAGGCCATCTCGGCGTCGCCGGTGCCGATGGCGCTGCTTTCAACATGGCAGTAGCCGACATCCTTGGTCACAACGCCCGAAGTCGGCCCGGCAGGGGGCATGAAATTGGTGACGCCGGCAGCGGCATCCTCGGCCGAGGTCCAGTCATAATCGGCAAGTTGGGCCACGGTGGTATCGGCCTTGCCTTCCCCCAGCATGCAGAAGCCGATTCCGTCGATCATCTGGTAGACGGGATCCGGGTCCTGCGCGAAGGCGGGGGTGGCGGCGAGGGCGGCAAGCAGAACAAGCTTTTTCATGCGAGTTATGTCCCTTTTCCGAGTGTCAGTTTCTTGGTCAGTCAGTGTCAGGTGCGGGTCAGTGGCAGGCTGGTCAGTCTTGCAGGCAAAGCGTCGTCTCAGTGGTCTCTTGGGCCGAACGGCGCGGGTTCGGAGTGGAAGGTGCCTTGGCTGCCGGTGAAGCCCTGGCAGATGACTTTTGTGGACTTGTTGACGAGGACGGACATGTCACTCTCCTGCTGACGGTTTTGACCCTGTGGGTCCAATAGGGGCGGCCTTGGCAGCGAGCCAATGGTCATGCAGCGTCGCATAAAGCTGTTCGTTGGAAAGGCTTAGCACACTGGCATTTAGAGTTACGCCCGGCCCTGCGGCCTTTGCCTCGGCCCAGTTTGCAAGGCGGTTTGCTGGGTGGCGTCGTGTTTTCGCTACCGTTTCATTGGCTAAATCGACTTTGACGTACCGGTTGCCGCTTAGGCTTACACTCCGAACATCGGTGACCAAGCTCCACGGAATCTCGTCCGGTGAATAGGCGGGATAAGTGAAGCCAACCTTGGTCAAGACAAGCGCCGTTCTGGCGCCGAAGAGAAGCTTCCAGAGCATCGCTGCACAGCCGAGGCCGAAGAAGCCTATGGTGACCCAACCCGCAACTGGCGCATAGTAACCGCGTCGCGTCTCGGTGAAGTCGACGGTAACCAGCCATATCCCGAACATCACTAGCAAAGCCGATCCCCCGAGCAACAGCGCCAGCTTGCGGGTCGAGAATGCAATCCTCATGGGGTGGGTCCCGGTCATGGTAGTCACCAGGCCAGAGCCGATTGTATCGCGCCGTTCACCCGCGCACCGCCTTCACGATCTTCTCGGCCCCGTCCTTCAGGTCGTCGGCGGCGATGACGTTCAGGCCGGACTTGCGGATGATGTCCTTGCCAAGTTCGACGTTGGTGCCTTCCAGACGCACGACCAGCGGGACCTTGAGGCCCACTTCCTTGACGGCCGCGATCACGCCCTCGGCGATGATGTCGCAGCGCATGATGCCGCCGAAGATGTTGACGAGGATGCCCTTCACGTTCGGGTCACTGGTGATGATCTTGAAGGCCTCGGTCACCTTTTCCTTGGTGGCGCCGCCGCCGACGTCAAGGAAGTTGGCAGGCTCGGCGCCGTAAAGCTTGATGATGTCCATCGTGGCCATGGCCAACCCTGCGCCGTTGACCATGCAGCCGATCTCGCCATCCAGAGCGATGTAGTTCAGGTCGAACTTCGAGGCGGCGAGTTCTTTCGGATCTTCCTCGGTCTCATCGCGCAGCGCGGCGATGTCGGGGTGGCGATAGATCGCGTTGCCGTCAAAGCCCATCTTGGCGTCGAGGAGGCGGAGGGTGCCGTCCTTCAACACGCAGAAGGGGTTGATCTCCAGCATGTCCATGTCCTTGTCGAGGAACAGCTGGTAGAGCTTTTTCACGATCCCGACGCAGGATTTGACCTGCGCGCCAGTGAGCCCGAGCGCAAAGGCGACGCGGCGACCGTGGAAGTCCTGCAAGCCCGTGGCCGGGTCGATGGTGAAGGTGTGGATCTTCTCGGGCGTGTCGTGGGCGACGTCCTCGATCGACATGCCGCCTTCGGTCGAGGCGACGATCGAGATGCGCGAGGTGCCGCGGTCGATCAGGAAGGCCAGGTAGAATTCCCGGTCGATGTCGGAGCCGTCTTCGATGTAGATGCGGTTGACCTGCTTGCCTGCGGGGCCGGTCTGGATGGTGACGAGGGTGCGGCCCAGCATCTGGCGGGCAAACTCGGCGGCTTCACCGACCGAGCGGGCGAGGCGGACGCCGCCCTTTTCCCCGGCCTCAGGTTCCTTGAAGTGGCCCTTGCCGCGGCCCCCGGCGTGGATCTGCGACTTGACCACCCAGAGGGGACCGTCAAGCTCTCCCGCGGCGGTCTTGGCGTCTTCGGCCTTCAGGACGACACGGCCGTCCGAGACCGGGATGCCGTAGCTGCGCAAAAGCTCTTTCGCCTGGTATTCGTGAATATTCATGAGGCGGATCCCTTAGGTATGAAGGCCCGGAAGTGGTCTTCGCGGTTCTGGCATGAGTTGCCGCCTGTTCCAAATGGCAAATGCCCATTAATCGCAGGTAAACCAAAGAAAATGAATGATGTGATCACAATCCTGAAAAGTGTGATCACTAGACGGAAACGTGTGATCACATGATACCGGTAACGTCGATTCCGGCTGCGAATCAAGCCTGCGGAGACCAGATTGACAAGGATCGGGCCGGCTGCGAAGGCTGATGCCAGCAATCCGGAGGCCGTCATGCCGCGCCCAAGCGCCAACGATATCACCCAGGGACCGCTGCCCAAGATCAGCCACGGCAAGGGGGTCTATCTGTGGGATGTCGCGGGGCGACAATACATCGACGGCTCGGGCGGGCCGGCGGTCTTCTCTGTCGGCCACGGCGATGCACGGGTCAACGCTGCCGTTGCGGCGCAGATGGGGAAGGTGGCCTACGGCTATCGTTATCTTTTCACGACCGATCCCCTGGAGGAGATGAGCGAGATCATCACCCGGGCCACCGGGTTGGCGGACATGGTCTACACGACCAGCGGGTCCGAAGCAGTGGAAAGTGCGGTCAAGATTGCGTTGCAGTATCATTATGACCGGGGCGAGCCCGGCCGGGTGAAATTCATCGCGCGGAAGCGGTCCTGGCACGGCAACACGCTGATGGCGACAGCGCTGTCGGGGTTCGAGGATCGCCAGCGGGCCTTTGCCGGCGCCCTGCCCGCAGTCGGGCGGGTGAGCGCGGCCAATGCCTATCGGTTGCCGGCAGGTGTGAGCCGCGAGGGGCTTGTCGCGTATCTGGCGGCGGAGCTGGAGGCAGAGATCCAGCGACTGGGGCCAGAGACGGTAGCGGGGTTCATCTTCGAGCCGGTGGTGGGGGCGGCTGGGGGCGCCCTGCCCGCGCCGGAGGGCTATGCGACCGCAATGGCCGAGGTGTGCCGTCGCCATGGTGTCCTGGTGATCTGCGACGAGGTGATGTGTGGCTCGGGCCGGACCGGGGTCTGGCGGGCCTCGGAAGAGGACGGGATCACGGCGGATATCATCACGGTGGCGAAGTCGTTGTCCGGCGGATACCTGCCCCTCGGCGCGGCGGTCTACACGCAGGAGATTGCCGATGTGATGGCGGCAGGGCATGGCGGGCCGCTGACGGGGCATACCTATACCGGGCACACGGCCTGCCTTGCGGCGGGCGTGGCGGTGCAGAAGATCATCGCGGAAGAGGGGCTTCTGGCGCGCATCAGGGACAAGGGCCCGCGCTGGCAGGCCGATCTGCGGGCACGGATGGCGCATCTGCCGCAGGTGGGCGACGTGCGGGGACGGGGCTATTTCATCGGGGTAGAGATCGTGGCGGACCCGGAGACCAAGGCACCCTACGACGCATCGCTTGGGGTCAACGCCCGCATCCGGGCGGAAGGCCTGAAGCGGGGATTGATCTGCTACCCGTCCGGCGGCCATGTCGATGGCGCGGCGGGTGATACGGTGATCCTTGCGCCACCCTTCAACGCGACAGACGCCGAGCTGGACGAGATTGCCGACAAGCTGGTGGCGACGCTGGAGACGGTGCTCCACGGACTGCCGGTCTAGGAGCCGGAATTCGTACGAATTCCGGACCGGAGCCCGTACGGGCTCCGTGCCGATTTCCGCAGGAAATCGGGGGCTGGCGGATCAGTTCAGGAACACCGCGAACAGCATCGCGTCGCCCTGAACGAAATCCTCGAAGTCCCGCCAGGATTGCATGCCCATCTGCGGGCCCTTCTCGGCATAGGGCAGCAACCCCTCGCCCTGGATCCAGGTGACAAGGTCGACGGCGGGCGGGTTCTCGAAGGCCTTCTTCAGGTTGATCCCGGCTTCGGCCCCGAAACGCCAGTGTGGGATCAGGACTTCACCCTTCAGAAGCCTCTCGGCATCCGAAAGGACGGCCTGCCAGCGCTCGCCGGTCCCGGGGGGCATCCTAAGGCCAAGCCCGGAGACCTGGTTCTCGTTCGGTACCCATTCGCCCTTGTTGTCGGCCTCAAGCGCCACGAGCGACCAGAAGCGGCGGTTTTCCTGGATCATCGACAGGAAGTGGCCATGGGCGTCCTGAGCCAGTGCCGGATCGGGGGTCTTGGACAGTGCGTGCAGAACCATCGCTGCCCGGTCGACCTGGCGGCCGAACATCATGTCCATCGCATTGTTCGGCGGTGTGTCACCCCAAAGCGCATAGATCGCCTTGGAGCTGTCAATCACGCGCTGGATCGCGGGTTCAGGGTCATAGGCCAGCGCGACTGAACTGAAGCCCGACAGGAAATGGGTATAGGCCGAAAGCCAGGCTGCATCGGCGGTATCGAAAGTGATGACCGGGTCCTGTACATCGACCCCGAACATGCGCCCGCCGCCAAGCGCCATTCCCGTGACCGCGCCGATGTCTTCTCCTTCGTCTCGGGTGCCGTTCCGGTTGATGTCGAACCAGAGATCGGTCATCCGGATATCCAGCGCGAAAGGCTTGTCTCCAAGTTGAGCGATCGCTGCGCGTGAGGCCTCCATGTCGGCATCAAGCGCGGTGATCAGAGTGGTGAAATCGGCCGGCGCAAAGGGGCGGGCATCGGGGTTTTCCGGGATTGGCAGGCGCAGGATGGGCAACTCCGACCAGTCGGCCTGCACCCCGGTCTCCCAGCGCAGTTGCAGCGCTGCCTCGACCCCGCCAAGAAAGCGCAGGCCCGCAAGGGCGAAGAGCTCTTCATTGGTGGGAGATGGCAAGGTTGCCAGACGGGCCTCGGTCGCTGCAAGCCCGCTGCGACCGATTTCTTCCGAGATTGTCTCGGCCGCGGCTGAGGTGGTGGCGGCGAGGAAAACGAGCGAGAGGATGCGCATGGAAAGCTCCTTCTTTCCAAGTGAGTTTGCGGGGCTGACCGACGTCTGGCAAGTCTGGAAGGCCGGATGCAGCGGCAGACTTTACGCCTGTCTGTCGCTCACGTAAGTATCCCAGATGCGCCATATCATTTCCCTGTCAACGATCCCGCCCCGGTTCGCGAAAATCGCGCCTGCGCTGAAATCGCTTCTGGCCCAGACCTCGCGACCCGAGGCGATCGAGCTTTACATTCCGCGGACCTACCGGCGGTTCCCGCAATGGGGCGGAGCCTTGCCGGAGGTGCCCGAAGGGGTGCGGATCGTGCGGGTGGATGAGGATCTTGGTCCCGCGACCAAGATCCTGCCCGCCGCTCTGGCCTACCGGGGGCAAGATGTCGAGCTTTTGTACGTCGATGACGACATCGTCTTCGAGAAGGACTGGGCACAGGCCAGCCTGGATTTGCGCAAGGCGCATCCCGAGGCTGCGGTCTGCGCGGCCGGGGTGACCATGCAGCGCGTCGGGCGGAACTGGGTTGCCACCGCTCCGCTGCCAAGGGCGGTCCTTGCGCCCTTGGGCTATATGCAGCTGGGCTTTCACATCCGCGGGCTTCTGAGCAAAGCCTTTGCCCGGAAGAAAGACACAGGGGTGCTGTCGACACCGTTCCGCAAGATTGATCGGTCCGGCTATGTGGATATCGCCGAAGGATATGGCGGAGTGGCCTTGAGGCCGGACTTCCTGGATGATGCAGCCTTTGCCATCCCGCCGGTTTTGTGGACGGTGGACGATGTCTGGCTATCGGGCCATCTGGCTCGACGCGGCATCCCGATCTGGGCGGACAAGACGCTCAACAAAGCCCGGGCGGTGCTGGAAGTCTCGCGCACGCAGTCGCTGTTCCGTGCGGTGATTGACGGGGCTGACCGGGATACGGCCAACCAAGCCTGCATCGACTATATGCGGGCGACCTACGGGATCTGGGGCGGCGAGGCCACCCAGAGGACCTGACCGCGGGGCAGAAGCACGGGCTTGCGGGTCGGGATGAACCCGGCCGCGCGGACGGCGGCGGCGACCGAGGCTTCACTGACGTGATAGGGTGGACGATCGGGGTGGGTGACCACTCCGTCGGGCTGGCGCGTTGCCGCTGACCCCTCTGGTGCAAGGAACACGGTGAAAAGGCAGGCGCGGAGCCTTGGGAAGCGGCGGAGGTTCTGCAGCGCCGGGGCCAGGGTGGGTGCGGGCAGGTGGGTGAAGACGCCAAAGGCGATGGCGAGGGTGATCGTCGCAGGGACGCCAGGGTAGGCGAAATCGGTGTCTTCAATCAGGTGGTCCTCGGGCAGCGCCTCGGGGTTGGCGAGCTCGTGAAGCCGCCCATGCCGCATCAGGGCGAGAGAGGCATCGGTGCCCCAGTAGTGGCCGGGTTTCAGGTAGGGGACGGCGAGGTGGCCGAGGCGGAGCGAACCGCAGCCGATGTCGAGGAGGTGGTCCTCGGGGGTCATGCCCTCGGCCTGAAGGGCAGCCATCTGGACGCGGGCCGTCTCGCCCCAGCGGCCGCCGACGATGTCGCGGTGGCGGCCCTTGGCGATGGCCTCGTCATAAAAGCCGGGGGCGAGGTAGGGGGACGCGAGCCTGGTCAGGCTTTCGGGTCCTTCTTCGCGGCGGCCTTCAGGCGGGCCAGGAGCTCTTCCTTGGTCTCGCGCGGCGGGGTGGTCGATTTCGGCGCGCCCTTCTGGGCGTGGTCGGGGCCGCGAGGGGCGCGGCGGGCCCCCTTGGGGTTGCCGGATTTGGAGTAGTCCATGGGTCTCTCCCGGAGCTGATGGTCAGGGGATGCCGGATTCGGGGGCCGGGGGCAAGGGGGTGGAGTTTGTCCACGGTGGACAAAGTCTGATCCGTGAGGGATTCCAGTGGGTTGGCTTTGGGCGTTAGGGTGGTGTTAAGGACTGGTGACAGTCAGGAGTTCCCCTCATGTCGGCCTGTCGGCGCCTAAGGTCGGAATGTGACTGGCGCTTTGAGCCCGCTATGACCGATGCTGTGCGGCACACAAAGGTCTGATATGAAAGCGTCGACAAACTGTCCTTCTTTTTGCGGTGGCAACAGAAACTTCGGAGGGGCCGAGTATGCATGAACCGAAAGGACGTCTGATCGATGTATACGGACTTCCCAACGATGGTTTTGGGCAACCTCAGACGGTTCTCATGCTAGATCAACTTACCCACCTTCCTGAGACCGGGGATGTCCTTCAGGTGGCAGATCGTCACGTGTCGGTTGCAAAGGTTGATGGGCAACGGATGCGAGACTGCCTGACGAGTTGGCCGATGAGTGGCCTTGGCGGTATCTCAGTGCTTGTCAACGCGCCGACGGACGAACTGTTAGCGTTAGTAAGCTATCCAAACTTTCTTTGGGTTACTTGGGCACCAAAGAACAGTTCACCTTGGCATTTCGCGGCAGACGACCTTCCCACCTTCACGCGACTGAACGAAGACTGGAACGCTCATCCAAAGGATGTGGGTCTCAGGCTCGAAGAAAGCGGAAACGAGTTGATTGCTCGCATGAAACCGAATCCCTACGCTTACCGCCAATTCGAGAACGTCCACGAAATCGCTGTAAGCTTCCTAAATTGCTCTCGCTATCGCGTGACATCAGTAAACGACGAAGGCTGGTATTTGGGTCACTGCCGTTTCAGCGGGCTTGCACCAAATTGGGGTGAGTTCTACGAAGTTTCGGGCAATACCCGAGACAACATGAACTCTACTTCTTGGATCAAGATGAAAGGCGTCGGGGCAAAGCATTTTCATTTCTACCTGAAAGATGAAACCCTCGAAATCAAAGCACAAGACTGGGTGCTAAGATTCTAAAGGCTGCCTTTCGGAAGACGACCTCCAACGGCAGCAATGTCCGCAGGGCGGACGCTCATCGGGAGTTTTGTGGTGCTGCCGGTCTGGCTGGATGGCTGGGCCGGATGACAGGGTGCGCAAAGGATGCGCACCCTTGGGGAGTCGGGCTTAAGCCCGACCTACGATCGTGTCTTACGCCAGCGAGGAGTCGATGGCCTTGCAGGCGGCGACGAGGCCCTTCACGGCGTCGATCGACTTGTCGAGCATGGCTTTCTCGGAGGTGTCGAGCTTGATTTCGACGATCCGCTCCACCCCGCCTGCGCCGATGATCACCGGGACGCCGACATAGATCCCGTCCAGCCCGTACTGGCCCTTCACATGGGCGGCGCAGGGGAGGAGTCGTTTTTGGTCCTTGAGATAGGCCTCGGCCATCTCCACGGCCGATGCAGCCGGGGCGTAGAA
Organism: Tabrizicola sp.; assembly: GCA_016792685.1. Lineage (GTDB taxonomy): Bacteria > Pseudomonadota > Alphaproteobacteria > Rhodobacterales > Rhodobacteraceae > Tabrizicola. Next base: position 94,864 of record JAEULQ010000068.1, read on the forward strand.
GGCCGAGCCGGTCTTCAGAAGGCCCACGATCTCGGCCCCGCCGTCGCGGGTGCGCTGGACGATGGCGTCAAGCTTCTCTTGCGTGGTCCAGCCCATGGCGACGAGGTCGGGCAGCGGGATGCCGCCAACGGTCGAGTAGCGGACGGAAGGGACCATCGTGTCGCCGTGGCCGCCGAGGACGAAGGCGGTGACGTCCTTCATCGAGACGTTGAACTCCACCGACAGGAAGTGGCGGAAGCGGGCAGAGTCGAGGACCCCGGCCATGCCGACGACCTTGTTGTGCGGAAGCCCGGAGAATTCGCGGAGCGCCCAGACCATGGCGTCGAGCGGGTTGGTGATGCAGATCACGAAGGCGTTCGGGGCATATTGCTTGATGCCTTCGCCGACCGATTTCATCACCTTGAGGTTGATGCCGAGGAGGTCATCGCGGCTCATCCCCGGTTTGCGGGGCACACCGGCGGTGACGATGCAGACATCGGCGCCGGCGATATCGGCGTAGGAGTTGGTGCCGGTGAGGCTGGCGTCGAAGCCTTCCACGGGGCCGGACTGGGCAAGGTCGAGCGACTTGCCTTGCGGGGTGCCTTCGGCGATGTCGAAGAGCACGACGTCGCCGAGTTCCTTGAGCGCGACGAGATGGGCAAGCGTGCCGCCGATCTGACCGGCGCCGATCAGGGCGATCTTGGGTCTGGCCATGAGAGCCTCCTGGTGGGGTGAATCGAGGCGAGGCGTAGCCGCTTAAACGGCGTCTGTCCAGCACCGGAATCGGGTTTGGTATACAATTGTATGCGAAATTTTGCCGCTTCCGGCCGGCGAGGATAGGGGTTAGCGGTAACGCTTGCGGAGGACGTCATGGAAGACTTGGGATTCTGGCTGGCAGCGATCGGCGCGGCGACGCTGGTGGGAATGGGCAAGGGTGGCGTGCCGATCGTGGGCATGCTGGCGGTTCCGATCATGGCGCTGGTGATGAACCCGATCGTCGCTGCCGGGATGCTGTTGCCGGTCTATGTGGTCTCGGATGTCTTCGGGCTTTACGCCTATCGCCATGCCTTTGACCGGCGGGTGCTGGCGATCCTGGTGCCTGGGGCGGTCTTTGGCATCGGGGTCGGCTGGGCGACGGCTTCGGTCGTGTCGGAGGCCGCGGTGACGCTGCTGGTCGGCCTGATCGGGCTTGCCTTCGCACTGAACCTGATCCTGAGACGGCCTGCGGTGGCGGAACCGAAGCGGGCCGAGGTGGCGCCGGGGCTGCTCTGGGGCGCTGTGACTGGGTTCACGAGCTTTGTCAGCCATGCAGGCGCGCCGCCCTATCAGGTCTA